>JAMFSN010000316.1 GCA_026225295.1 Frankia alni | reverse complement strand
GACCGGCCCGCCCGGCCGGGGCCCGTCCACCCGGGCGAGCCCGGGTCGTTCGAGGGCACCGCGTTGCCGTACGCGTTCCGGCTGTCCGCCGACGGCCGGGTCGTCCCGGAACGGGGCTGTTCCCGGGTCGGCACGTTCATCGGCACCCCGGTGGGGGGCGGGATCGGGGCCGGCGACGTGATGCACGGCGACGAGCTGGTGCCGTCCGCGGCCGGGGCCGGTGCGCTGGTCGCCAACGAGGACCCGGGCCGCCCGGATCCAGGCGGCGGCCCCGACCCCGCGCCGGCCGCGCGGGTGCTCGTGACGGCCACCCTCGACGACCGCCTCATCTCGGTGCTGCCCGGGTTGGCCGGGCTGGTCAGCGAGACCGGAAGTCCCCACTCGCCGCTGGCCCGGGCGGCCCGGGAGCTGGGCATTCCGATCGTGGTCGGTGTCGCGCACGCCCGGCGACGGCTGCCGCCGGGCACGCACGTCGTCGTGGACGGGGCGTCCGGGCAGGTCGATCTCATCCCGGACAGCCCGGCCCCGCTCACCAGCGGCGGCCGGGCCGGGGTGAGCGGGGCCGGGGTCGATCAGCCCCGCAGGTAGACCGCCGCGCCCGGCTCGGTGACCCGGAAGCTCAGGGACTCTTCGAGGTAGAGATCAACGGTGTCGGCCGTGTGGGACAGGTAACCGATGGACAGGTCCTGCCCGGTCTCGAGCAGGAAGTCCCCGCCCCGCAACGAGGCCACGACCGCCCCGGCCAGCCCCGGCGCGCGCACGACCGGCCCGTCGAGAATGTGGCGGAGGTGATCGAACAGCAGGTAGCCGCCGTGCTCGGTGGTCTCGATGATCGAGGTGTAGCCCTCCGGGCTGATCGCCAGCCCGTACGGGCCGGCGATACCGGCTCCGCGGATCAGGTCGACCGCCTTGGCCACCGCCATCGGCAGCTGCTCCGGCTCGGTCGGCAGGGCCAGCTCGGCGTGATCGGACGCCTCGCTGATCCCGACGATGCCGGCCTCGGGATAGCCGTGGAAGACCGTCGCGTTCTCGCTCACGGCGATACGCAGGGCGGCCTCGTCGAGCGGGCCGAGGTCCGGGTCCGGCGCGCCCCGCTCGATGTCGTCGAGCTCGGCCCGGCTCAGCGTGAACGGCAGTCGCAGTTCGACCAGCGGCAGGACCCGGCGCTGGCGGGCCAGGACACCCGTCCCCGGCGTCGTCGCCAGCGCGGCGGACCGACCGAGGGGGGTCGCGGCGTGCGCCCAGCCGTGCGGACCGGTGAAGTCGACGAGTTTGCGGGCGGCGAGCACGGTCGCCAGGCGGTGCCGGGCTTCGCGGTCGATGGCCTCCCAGGCGCCGTCGGTGATCGGGGCATGGCCCCGCAGCAGGTGATTCATTCGGTTGTCCCTTTCAAGCTGCCGATTCCCAGTGAGCCGTCGGACGGCGCCGCGGCGCCCGGATCGGCACCGCCCCCATCACCCCCGCCGTGCTCGGCGTCGTCCTCCAGGCCGACGATCCGGCCCGCGGTGAACAGATAGGTCCGCAGGTTGCGGTCCAGCGCGGGGTCGCGGCGACGGAGCCACTCGAGCGTCATCGCCGCGTGCTCCTTCTCCTCGTCCCGGTTGTGAGCGAGGATCTCGGCGAGTTCGGCGTCCGAGGACGCCTGCACCCGCTGGTCGTACCAGTCGACCGCCTCGAGTTCTTCCATGATCGACACAATGGCCCGGTGCCGGTCGACGGTCCCGGCGTCCAGTCCTGCCTCGTGCAGTCCAGCGCTCGAATCAGCCATGCTCATTGACTACCACGACGGCCGGCCCGGCACCCCACCGGGAACGCTCCGCCCGGCTCAGGTCGGCATCGGACGGTGCTGGGTTAGCGGACCGCGGGCGGTCCGCTAACGCCTACCGACCTCCGGGCGACCAGCCCGCGCTCACGGTAGCCGGAGCGGGACGAACTCGACCCGCCGGTTCGCGGCCCGGCCGGCGGCCGTGCGGTTCGACGCCCGCGGCCCGGCGGCCCCGAACGCGGCGGTCCGGACCCGGTCGGCGGCCACCCCCCGTGAGCGCAGGTAGGCGGCCGCGGACTCGGCGCGGGCCCGCGACAGGACGGCGTTCCCGACCGCCGGACCGGTGGCGTCGGTGTGCCCGTCGATCTCGATACCGACCACCACCGGGGCCGAGCCGGCCGGCGCGGAGCCGGCCGGCGGTGGGGCAGGGTCGGCGGCCCGCAGCACCGCCGCGAGCTGATCGAGCCGGTGGCGGTCCTCGGTCGTCAGGGCCGCGCTGCCCGAGACGAACCGCACCGGGCCGGCCGCGATGGCGGCCCGCAACGCGGCGATCGAGGCGGCGACGCCCGGTCCGGCCGCGGGAGCCGGAACGGTCACCGTGTCACGGAGGGTGACGGTGGGCGAGATGGCTGCCTGGGCGGCGGTCCGGACGGCCCGCTCGACCGCGGACCGGTCAGCCGGGCTGGACGCCGAACCGGACAGGTCCACCGACCACGAACCGCGGTCCCGACCGCCCGACGCGGCGGTGGCGGTGGCCGGCGCGGACGGGGTGACCCGAGACGGGGTGACCGGGGCGATCACCACCTGGTAACGGCCCGGCCGACCGGCCAGGGCCCGGGCGAGACCGGTGATCACCGGCGCGGGGAACGCCCCCACCCCCGGGACCACCCGGACGTCGCCGACCAGCCGGCCGGAACTCGCATCGGTGGCGGCGGCCACCAACGCCCGCCGGGCCGCCTGGTCGGGAACCGAGGCGGTCACGGTCAGCCCGGAGCGGTCCACCGCGAGGGTCAGCGGCCCCGCGTCGGCCGGCACCGGCGCCCCGACCTGGTCGGTCGGCCCCGCTCCGGGGGACGGCCCGGTGGTCGCACCCAGCGTCGCCCCGGCCGAGGGGAGGGCGGCCGCCGAGCCGGCCGACGGGGCGGCCGCGACCGTCGGGGCCGCCGAGATCCGCGGACCGGCGGTCGCCGACGGGCCGGGCCGGGCCGGCGCCGGACCGATGGCCGGGACCCCGGACGCGGTGACCCGGGTGTCCGTCCCCAGCGACACGGTCCGGGTTCCGTCGACCCCGGCCACCGCGGTCCGGGCCCGACGCAGCGCGGCCGGGTCGGCGAACGAGCCGTGCAGGGTCGCGTCCCGCCCCTGGTAGGTCACCCGGACGCCGCTGGCCTGGCCCGCCGCGGCCGAGGCGGCGGCCGACGCCGCCCGGCGGGCCAGGTCGTGCTGGATCGGTCCCCGCCGCAGGCCCAGGGCCAGTCCGGCCAGCAACGCCCAGGCCAGAACCAGCGCCAGCGCGAAGGCGCCGTAACGCGGAGACCGCGGGCGGTGAACCGAGGGCGAGGACATGCGGAAGAATCTTCCTGCCGGAGCCGGCCGGAGTGCCCGCGGCGACCTTGCCGTGGGCACGGAACGTATCGAGCCGTAACTTTCCCACACCGGTCGGGATTTCCGGCGCACGGGGGGCGACCGGCCGCGTCGCGGGGCCCGCGGGAACGTCGTGGGTCCCGGAATCCCAGCTCGTGGACCCGTGGTGGCCCGCCCCCGGTGCCCGTCGCGGGTCCCGGGCGGAGCTGTTGAGCATGATCGGTCGGCATTGCTCTACAACGCACGTTCAGTAGACTTGCAGACACTCTCAGTTACTGTCAGGCTCGGTCAACATGACGATTCTCGCGACCTCGTCGGCCCCGTCCACCTTGATCACTACAGCGATCACCACCGCTCCCGTGGTGGCCGCCCCGGCGGGCCCGGCGCCGGCCACCGTCGCCGCCCCACCGGCTCCGATGAGTTCACGCGCCCCGGCCACCGCGGTGACGGTGTCCGGTGTCGACGGGGTCTGGGCCCTGCGGGCCTGGGAGGCGCCCGGCGGTCGGCGGTACGAACTGCGGATCGCCGACGACGTCGGCGCGGCCGGGTTGGCCGCCGCGCTGACGATGCTGCCGGACGGCTTGAGCTACGTGCGGGCGGGAATGGTCGCCGACGATCTGCTGGCCACCGGCCGCCCGGAACTCACCCTCGAATTCACCCGGCCGCTGGTTCCCTGACCCGGTCGGACGCCCCGCCGGCGGTCGCCGGGCCGGAAACGCCGGCCCCCGGCGCCGCCGGGAAACCGGTCCCGGCCGCCGGCGCATCGGGAGCCGGCGCGTCGGCCGACCCACCGGCCGGGCCGACGGACGATCCGCGACCGGCCCGCCGCCGCGTCACCAGCGTGACCGCCAGCGCGGCGGCGCCCAGCACCGTCCAGCCGGCGGCGGCGTCGAAGAAGTAGTGGTTCGCGGTGCCCATGACGACGAAGGCTGTCCCGGCCGGATAGAGCACCGCCAGCGTGCGCACGATCCGGGTCCGGGCGTTGCGGAACGCCACGACGCCCACCCACAGCGCCCACGCGCAGTGCAGGGACGGCAGGGCCGCGAACTGGTTGGCCGCCCCGCCGAGACCCCTGGGCGCGGCGCTGGCGTCACCGGCCCACCAGCCCCAGTTGTGGAAGTGGGCCATTGTGTCGACGAATCCGTGGCCACCGATCGTGCGCGGCGGCGCCGTCGGGACCAGGAAGAACCCGACCAGGCAGGCCAGCGTCGTGATGACCAGCACCCACCGGGCCCGCGAGTAGCGGTCCGGGTGCTTGCGGTACATCCAGATGAGCGTGGCCGGGGTGATGATGAAGTGCAGCGTCGCGTAGTAGTAGCAGCAGATCACGGCCAGGAACGCGACGCCTTCGAGCCAGTGGTTGAGCGGCACCTCGAGATCGAGGTGGCTCCACTGCTCAGCCCGCAGGATGTCGCGGCCGGACCGTAGCGCCTGGGCGACGGAGCCGTCAGCGACGCTCCGGGTGGCCGAATAGGCCGCGTAGAGGCAGCCCAGCACGACGACCTCGACCCACAGGCGGGGCAGGCCGTCGGACGGCCGACGTATCGCGGGCCACTTCAGCACCACCCGCACCTCCTTGCGATCAGAACCAGGCTCACACCCGGTGCCGGACCAACGGTCGGAACCGGGCGCGGGCCGCTGGTCCGGCCGGCGGTGAACAGCGACCGGTGGTCGCCTCCCGGCTGCCTATTGTTTCATTTTCAGGACACAGCCGGTTGACGGCGGGGGTC
>JAMFSN010000315.1 GCA_026225295.1 Frankia alni | reverse complement strand
TAGGTGGCGGGGTCAGCCGGCGCTGGGGGCTGCGGTGACGCTGCCTGTTGCGGTGGCGGCCGGGGCTGGCCCGGTGGGGTCGGGGTGGGCCGCGGGTTGGCACCGTCAGCGGCGGCCATAGAACGCACAGACGATGACACCCGGCCAGCGACCACCTTCCGGGCCGCAGTTGTCAGCGCCAACGAAGATCCACCGTCCGGGGACGATGACGGTTGCGGGCCAGACGGCGGTCGGCATCATCAGCGGACGTTGTAGCGCCCGGCGGGACCGACGGCTGGGCCTGGTCCGGGGCGGGACCGGTAGGTGGCGGGGTCAGCCGGCGCTGGGCGCTGCGGTGACGATGCCTGTTGCGGTGGCGGCCGGGGCGGGCCCGGGTGGGGTCGGGGTGGGCCGCGGGTTGGCACCGTCAGCGGCGGTCATAGAGCGCAGGGACGATGACACCCGGCCAGCGACCACCGCCGGGCTGCAGGTGTCAGCGCCAACGAAGATCCACCGTCCGGGGACGATGACAGTCCCCGACCAGACGACGGTCGGCATCATCAGCGGACGTCGCAGCGCCCGGCGGGACCGACAGCTGGGCCTGGTCCGGGGCCGGACCGGCACGTGGCAAGGCCAGCCGGCGCTGGGCGCCGCGGTAACGATGCCACTTGCCCTGGCAGCCGGGGCCAGCCCGGTGGGGTCGGAGTGGGCCGCGGGTTGGCACCGTCAGCGGCGGCCATAGAACACCCGGACAACGACACCCAACCAGCCACCACCACCCGGGCCGCGACTGGCAGCGCCAACGAAGATCCACCGTCCGGGGACGATGACAGTCCCCGACCAGACAGCGGTCGGCCGACCGCCGACGGACGCCCCGACCAGCGCCCGGATCCAGCGCCCGGATCCAGCGCCCGGATCCGACATCCGGGGCCAATGGTCCCGATCACGTTTCGGAGGGATGACGTCGGCCAGGGGTGGGTAGCTCGAAGGGTGGGACGGCCGCGGTCATCCCGCCGACGGTTCGATGGGGGTTTGGATGCTGGTGCTGCCGCTGATCGTGATGTTCCTCGTGGTCTTCGTGGTCGGGCTGGTGCGCGACTGGCGCAGCGACGTCCTCGACGAGCCGCGGCGCGGCGGCCTGGTGTCGCTCCTGATGCCGGCTATGGCCGCCTGGCGGGCCGCGGTGGCGGCCGGCGAGACGATGGGCGAGCTGTTCGGACGGGCCCGCCCGAGGGGCCGCTCAGGCGCCCCCTACCAGCCCTACCCGCTCGAATCAGCCGTCGCGGCGGGCGACAACGCGATAGACATCAGCGCGGCGGCCGGACCGTCGTAGCGGCTGCAGTACCAGGTCGGCGACCGCCGCCAGCACCATGGCCGGCGCCGCCGCGGTCAACGCCACGGCCCGCACCGCCTTCCGGACCTCCGGATGCGGGGCCGTCCGCCACGGCAGGGTCGGGTCCGGGAACCACCGGTTGAGGTTGAAGTAGACCGCCAGCCCGGCCGGCCCACCGGGACGCGAGTCGCCGAACGACGCGGTCACCGGTGTGAACGATCTTTCCGCCAACGCGGCCAGCAGGTTGTCCATCGGGATCATGTGCTGGTGCTGGGGTACGAGCCACCCGGCCCAGGCCGAGCCGAGCAGGCTGGCCGACAGCGACTCGATGTTCGGCACCTCAATGACCAGGTGCCCGCCGGGGCGCACCACCTCCCGGGCCGCGTCGAGTTCCGCGAACGGATCCCGCACGTGCTCCAGGTAATGGAACATGCTCACGACGTCGTAGCGCCCGGCCAGTTCGGCGGCCCGGGCCGGGAACTCGCCACGGTAGATCCCGTCGGCCCAGCCCCGCCGGTGGGCCTCCTCGATGCCGGCTCCCTGGTCGAGCGCGTCGAACCGGGTCCCGGGCCAGGTCTCCCGGGCGATCAGGCAGAAGTGCCCGTGCCCGCCCCCGACGTCCAGCCAGGTGCGGGGAGCCGCCGACCGCGCCACCAGCCCGGCCCGGGAGCGGTAGGGCGCCGCGCCCGCCCCGAACAGGGCCTCCATCCGCGCCTCACCCAGGCCGTCGTAGAAGTCGCGGTAGTAGAACTCCAGCCCGGCCGGGGACAGCCGCGGGTTCTGGAAGACGTGCGAGCAGGCCCGGCAGCGGTCGTAGCGGAACGTCCCGGGCTTGGACTGCCCCAGGTCGGCGGCGCGCAGCCGCGGCGCCAACCGGTCGGCCCCGCACCACGGGCAGGTCGTCCGGGGCGGTTCGAAGAACCGGTCGGTGCCGGCGGCCAGGTCGGCGGCGTACTCGTCCCGTTTGACGGCCAGCGCGGCCGGCGACGGCCCGGGCGGCGGCAGCCGCAGGACGGCCCGCCAGCCGGCGAGGTCGGCGGCCCGCGCCCCGGGCCGGTCGGCGGTGGCCGCGGCCAGTCCGGCCAGCACCGCCAGCCCGCTGGAGGTGGGCGCGTACCGCTTCAGGTGGACGGTCAGCTCGGCCAGTTCGACCGGCGCCAGCCCGTCCACACCTTTGAGGCCGGCCCGCTCCAAGGTGTCCGCGCTGACGCACAGGGCCTGGTAGACGCCCTGGCCGGGTTCCAACGGCGAACGCCGGTAAGCCGCCGGGTCGACCCGGCGTAGCAGGGCCCGCAGCCGGCCGGCGGGCAGGTCCGCCGGGATGAGGTCGAGGACGTCGAGACCCGCGCGTCGCGCATGGCCGGCGGCCGCCCGGCGCTGGGCGTCGGTCAGGTTCACCCCGGCGGCGACCAGAAACCCGTAGCCGGCCGCGGGGTCGGCCGCCCCGTCGCCGGCCGCCCCGTAGCCGGCGCCGTCGGCAGGAGTCGGCGCCCCGATCACGTCCAGGCCGGCCCGGCGGCTCCGGCGCACGGCCACGTCGCCGGCCACGACCAGCCCCGCGGCGACCGCTCCGGCGAGCGTCCGGGACCGCACGTCAACCGTCCTTGCGGGCGATGACCCGGTACGCCGTGGCCCGCCGACCACGGGTGAAGTACGGCTGGCTCACGGCGTCGAGTATGCCAGCCACCACGAACAGCGGCGACACGGCGACCACCCCGAGAGCCCGACGGACCTTCCCCCAGGTGCTCGGGGGCGTCGGCAACCAGGGCAGCTTCGGGTCCGGGGCGATCTTCATCAGCAGGAAGAACACCGCCAGCGACAGCGCGCCGCTCTGGTGGGCCGCCCCGAACTGGGTCTGCACGGGCGTGAGGCCCCGCTGGCGCAGGGCCACCAGCAGGTTGTCGGCCGGGATGAAGTGCTGGTGCTGGGGGGTGAACCAGCCGACCCAGTAGGACTTCAGGACCGACGCGGCCGGCGAATGGGCGTTGGGCACCTCGATGAACAGGTGACCGCCGGTGACCAGCGCCTTGGCCGCCGTGTCGAGCTCCAGGAACGGTTCGCGGGTGTGCTCGAGGTAGTGGAACATGCTGATTACGTCGTACCGGCCGTCGACGTCGTCGCCGAGGTCGGGGAACAGCCCCCGGTAGCCGTGGTCGACCCAGCGCCGCCGGGTCGCCTCCTCAATGCCGTCGGAGGTGTCGAGCGCGTCGAACGTCGTGTTCGGCCAGACGTCCCGGGCCACGTTGCAGAAGTGCCCGTGCCCGCCCCCGACGTCCAACCCGGCCCGCGGGACGGCGTACGGCTTGAGCATCCCGGCCCGCTCCCGGTGGGCCGGGACGGCCGCGGCCAGCACCTCCTCGGCCAGGCCGGCATGGTGGCCGTCGTAGCAGTCCCGATAGTAGAAATCGAGCCCCGCGACGGACAGCCGGGGGTTCTGGAAGATGTGGTCGCACTGGTCGCAGCGGTCGTAGGTGAACCGCCCGGGCTTGCGCAACAGGACGTCCGGGGCATCGCGCAGCTCGGGGGTCAGGGACGGCGAACCGCACCACGGGCAGGCCGCCTGGACCGGTTCGAGGAAGTTCTCCACCCCGGCCCGGATCTCGGCCTGGTACCGGTCCCGGCTGGCCGCCGCCTGGGCCTCGGCCTGCTCCTTGGCCGGGTCGAGCGGCACCCCGGCGGCCTGCGCGGCCTGCTTCGCCGCCTTGGCCCGACGGCCGTTCCGCGCCGAACCGACCATGAAGTCGATGCCGGTCAGGATGCGATTCAGCGGCGACATGTACAGGTCGCGGGGTTGGATGGGAACCCGCCCGGCGCAGACGAAGAACGGCTGGAGCCAGTACAGGCCCGACACGATGAGGCCGAAGGGGAAGGTGACCACCGCCCCGATGAAGCTGATCGTGTCGCGCAGGTTCGGCAGGTAGGTCCGGTAGGGTTCGTACTTGTAAGCCGCCCGTTGGAGCTTCAGCCGCCGGAACGCGTCGTCCGGGGCCGGGGTCACCCCGTCGACGACGGCCAGATCGGTGCTCACCGGGGCGTACCGCTTCAGCTTCTCGGTGATCGCGACCAGCTCGATGCGGTCAATGTCGTCCCGGGCCTCGATCCCGGCCCGCTCCAGCACCGACCGGTGCACCAGCAGGGCCTGGAAGGCGCCCCGCCCGCGGGCCATCCGGTCGGACCGGTAGGTCCGGGTGTCGACCATCCGGGCCACGTTCAGGGTCCGCTCGACGGGCAACCCGGCCGGCACCAGGTCGAGCACCGTGAGCCGCTCGCGGGTGGCGAAGTTGCTGGCCGCCCGGCGCGCCGATTCGGTGATCGTCACTCCTTCGGCCAGGAGGAACTCGTGTTCCGGGTCGGCCGGTCGACCGCTCGCGGGGGCGGTGTCGAGCCGGCGCAGCCGACCCCGCAGCCGCACGCCGTTGATGATCAGGCCGGTCCCTACAAAGAACGGCAGCAACCGCAGCACGAACACGGTGTTCTCCAGACCTGCGTCGGGCACATCGGTTTTCCACCGGCCTCGGGGTTTCGACATGCCGGGCCGTCCCTAACTGAGTTTCTCGAGCCGGTCGGCGGCCGCGCCGACCCCGCCGGCGGTGGCGAAATCGTCGCGCAACCGCAGCGCCGCGGCCCGGTAGGTCCCGGCCGGGTCGAGCACCGCGTCGATCGCCCGGGCCAGAGCGGCCGGGGTGGCCCGCCCGAACCGCACCCGCTCGCCCGCGCCGGCCCGCACGACCTGCTCGGCAATGATCGGCTGGTCGTCCCGGACCGGCGCCACCACCAGCGGCACGCCCCGCGACAGCGACTCACAGACCGTGTTGTTCCCGGCGTGCGACACCACGCCGCCGACCCGCTCGAGCAGCTCCATCTGGGGGACGTACTCCCGCACCAGGACGTTGGGCGGCGGGTCGACGATCAGACCCGGCGGCGCGACGATCACCGCCTGCACCCGGTCCGCGAGCAGGCCGGCGGCCTCCGCGGCGGCCTGCAGGAACCTCCCGCCGATCTCCCGGACGACCGTGCCCAGCGAGATCAGCACCGTCTCGCGCCCGGGGTCGAGCGCCGCCCAGGGGAAATCGGGCGCCGGACGGCGCCAGCCGGCGGCCGCGCCGACGAACGCGTAGTGGTCGGGGTGATCGTGGGTCCGCAGCAGCGCCGCGATCGAGCAGATCAACGTCAGGTGGTCGGAGAATCGCAGATCGGAGCCGCCCCGCGGGACGCCGTGGGAGTCGGAGAAGTCGTCCAGCCGGTCGCTGACCCACTCGCCGACCCCGGCCAGCACCGCGTACGGGTCGTCAAGCTCGGCCGAGGTGGTCGCGAGCGTCGCCCACGGCATCCCCCGCCGCCGGCCGACCAGTGCGGCGCCGATGGCCTGCTGGTCGACGACCAGGACGTCGGGGCGGAAGTCGTCCACCGCGGCGTCGACCGGCCCCACCATCGCGTCCCCCAGCGGGACGAGAAAGTCCTCCCACAGGAACTTCAGCGACGCCGGTCCCCGCAGGGCCCGCCCCCGCCGCTCGATCTCGTCGCGCTCGGCCGTGGGCAGGTCCCCGGGCAGCGCGATCAGCGGCAGGTCGGGGGGCAGCAACGGCCCGACCACCGACGCGTGGGCCGCGACCGCCACCTGGTGACCCCGCCCGACCAGCTCGCCGGCGATGCCCACCGCCGGGTTGACGTGGCCGGTCAGCGGGGGCACGACAAACAGGAACCGGCTCATCCCGGCGTGGTCGAGGTCGATCCGGGCGTGGTTGATCCGGCGTGGGCGCCGACCCCGTCCCCGGCCTCCGCCCCCGCGCCGGCCGCCGCCCGGCGGCCCGCGTTGAGGTCGGGCGGCGGCACCATCTGGGTCACCCACTCCGGGGTGACGTACTGCTGTCGGCTCTCCGGCATCGAATAGACCGGCTGCGGCGCGGCGCGGTCGAACAGCCACCAGCGCAGGAGCTGCCGCAGGTATTCGGCCGCCTCGCGCAGCACCATGTGGGTGTGGTGTTCGAGGATGACGAGCGTGCACGACGGGACGAGGGACTGGAGTTCCTCGGCCTGGTGGATGATGTCGGAGTTGGCGCCGTAGATGGCCAGCACCGGCGTCGTGGTTTCGCGCAACTTCTCGGGGCTGAACGGCTCCGTCTCCAGCATGTCGGCCGCGATGGTGGTGTCGTTGAGCAGCTTCTGGGCCGACCGGGTGATCCGCGTGACCGCCCGCCCGGCCCCTTCCTCCAGCCAGGTCTCGACCTCGGCGTCGGACAGCCCGAACGACACCTGGGCCAGCGAGGAGGCCATCTCCTCGCCGAGGCCCTCGATCTGGAAGGGCGGCTCGACGAGGGTCATGCTGGCCACCCGGGCCGGGTTGGCCAGGCCGTACGCAAGCACCATCGTGGCGCCGTAGCTGTTACCGATCAGGTGCACCGGCCGGTCGACCCCGAGCGCGTCGAGCATCGCGGACAGGTCGTCCATGGCGTCGGTCAGCCGGTAGCCGGTGGCGGTCCGCTCGCTCTTGCCGTGCCCGCGCAGGTCGTAGGCGATGACCTGGGCGCCGGCGGACGCCAGGGAGTTGCCGATCGCGAAGTAGAAGCTCGACAGGTTGTCCATCACCATGCCGTGCACGGTGACCACGATCGGCGCGTCCGGCCCGGCGCCGCCGGGCGGAGCGAGACGCTGGACGTGCAGGCGAACGCCGTTCGCCGTGACCTCAGCCATCCGACGCCGCCAGCGAGGTGGAGATGTAGTCGACGACCTCGCCGACCTTCATGTTGATGACCTGGTCGACGTCCTTCTCCGACAGGAAGCCGACGAAGTCGACCCGGGTGCCGTAGGTGGCGGTCAGCCGGTCGGCGAGGGTCACGAACTCGATGCTCTCCAGCTCGAGATCTTCGTTGAAGGACGTCTCGAGGGTGATCTGGAGATCGAGGACGTACTCCTCACCGATGACCTCCCGCAACAGGGTCGCGACCTGCTCGAGGATCTTCTCCTCGGCCGGGTCGGTCTGCAGGTCGGCAATGCCGGGGCTTGTCATTCCCGTACTCCTTCACGAAGGTCTTCGGATTTCTGCGCCGCCCGTTCGATCTCGGGCGAGGTCCATGCGACGACGAAGCAGTCGCCGTCCGCCGGCCTGGCCAGGGCCTGGCCGAGCGGGTCGACCAACCGGTGGGCGATCCACCGGCGCCGCGGCCCGGCGGGCCGGTCGCTGGTAGGTGGAGCGGCCGGCCCGGCGATCGAGACCCGGAGCCGGCCGGGCGCACCGGTCCCCGGATCGCCGACCGGCTCGACCACCCGGTCGACGACGAAGTCACGGGGCCGGCCCCGCAGGCCGGTCCCGTCCGCCTTGGCCGCCGCTTCCTTGGCCGACCACATCCGGGTGAACCACAAGGCCCGGACGGCCGGGTCGGTCCCGGCGAGCTGGTCGAGCAGGGCCCGTTCGGTCGGGGTGAGCCCGGCCGCCTCGACGCCCGGTTCGCGCGGCACGACCTTCTCGACATCGATCCCGATGTCACCGTCCGGGTGGACCATGGCGACCGCGACGAACGAGGTGTGGGCGATCGACACGTTCGGGGCAGCCACCGCCGGACCGGACCGGACCGGCAGGCGGGACACGACCGGACGGCCGGACGGCTCGTTGTCGATCTCGATCTCGATGGCCCAGATCGGGTCGTCGCTCTGCGCCCACAGCCAGCTCCGGACGGCGTCGTGGGCGGCGATCCGGCCGAGCAGCCACTGCCGCGCGGCCCGCGGATTGTGGCCGGCCAGGCGGGCCCGACCTGCGGCGTCGAGGTAGTGGTAGCTGATCAGCTCCCGGGACGCCGAATCGGTCGCGTGTTCGTAAGTGAACAGCCACCCGTCCGGGCTGGGCTGGGCGATCGTGTGGATCTCGGGCTTGCGCATCGCCCACAGCACGTCGTCGTTGGCGAACCGGTGGTCGGTCCAGCCGTCGACGCGGGCCCAGACGCTGCCGTCCGCCCGGCGCAGCTCCAGGTCGGCCTTCACGGTCACCTCGTCGCTGTCCCGGATCCAGAACGTGGCGGTGATCGGCGTACCGGCCGGCGGTTGCGGCCCGTAGAAGTGGACCGCGCCGACGCCCTGCGGAAGCAGCATCGACGTCCCGCTGTCGAACAGGAACGGGATGGCCCAGTAGCCGAACAGCTGACCGACGCTGTCGAGCAGGGCGCCCGGCGCGTCGGGGGCCCGCACGGTGCCGATGAGCCCGCCCGGGGAGATCGGGCCGAGTTCCCAGATGCCCTGGTAGCTCGGACCGTGGAACATCCACCGGTCCTCATAGAGGAAGGCCGCGGTCACCGGGGGCGGCCCGAGGTCGGCAATCTGCTCGCGGGACGCTTCGGGGGCCGGCGGGTAGGAATCGGCGAACACCACGGTGCCGCGCGTGTAGCCCTTGAACTCGACCCGCACCGCCCCGTCGGGCAGTTCGGTCAGGATGACCGTCACTTCGACGGCCGGCACGATCGCGAGCCACCGCAAGGCCCGGACATCGCGCAGCCCGATCGGGATGCGCCCGGGCGCGAAGGCCCGCGCCTCCTCGATCATCATCTCGAGCAGGGCCGTCATCGGGATGATGGGGAACCGGTCGGTCAGGTGCGGCCAGTCCGGCGGCTGCCGGTAGAAACAGTGGTCCCGGACGTGGGGCAGGTCCTCGATGGAGTAGGTCCGGGTGAAGGTCAGCCGCGCCGGGCCCGGCGCCGGGACCGGCGCGGCCGGCGTCGCCGGCGTCGGGATGACGGGCGTGGCGCCGTTCCCGGCGCCATTGTTCCCGGCGCCGTTCGTGCCCGCGCCGAGTGCCCGGTGGCCGGCACCGTTGGAGCCCGAGTGGCCGTTGGAGCCCGAGTGGCCGTTGCCGGTGCCGGTGAAGCCCGGCCGGGCGGGCGGTCCGGTCCGGGCCGGTTGCCGGGCCCGGACCGCCGGCCGGGCCGCAGCCGGGGCGACGGCCGACCGCGGGGCCGTGTCCCACCGGTCGACGACCGCCGAGACCAGCGCGTTGCTGTCGGAGACGTACGCGTTCAGCTCGGCCAGCACCGGGTGCTCGGCGGCCCGGTCGGCGAACCCGGCCCCCACCTCGGCGGAAGCCGCGGCACCGGCCCCCGCGGCCCGGGCCGCGGCCAGTGAGGCGGGGTCTCCGCCCCCGGCCGCGATCAGT
Organism: Frankia alni; assembly: GCA_026225295.1. Taxonomy (GTDB): domain Bacteria; phylum Actinomycetota; class Actinomycetes; order Frankiales; family Frankiaceae; genus JAMFSN01. Next base: position 4,784 of record JAMFSN010000315.1, on the reverse strand, counting down.
GCCTCGGGAGGCAGCAGGCCGGCGGCCTCGGCGCCCAGCCGCACGAGCGGCGCGCCGAGGTCGAGCAGCCGGGACCGGTTCGGACGGGCCGGGTGGCCGTCGCGGGGAGCCGGGGCGACCCGCGCGGGGGCCGGGGCCGGGACGACCTCGGCGGTGGGCGGCCCGGCCGGGACGACGGCCGGGCGCTCGACGCACGGCAGGCGCTCGAAGCGGGGCGCCGCCCCTTCCGTCCACAGCGCGGCGCAGACCCGGCGGAGCTGGTCGAGCCCGGACCGCTTGGAGGTGTTGGTGACGACCGTCAGGTAGTCGGTGCCCGGCAGGGTGTCGTCGACGAACCCGGCGATGCTGCCCACCCCGACCTGGACGAACACTCGGACGCCCTCGGCGTGGAGACGCTCGGTGAGCTCCCGGAACCGCACCGGTTCGAGCAGGTGGCGGATGGCCAGCTCGCGGATCTCCTCGGCGTCCGCCGGATAACGGTCGACGCTGGTCGCCGACCAGACCGGCACGGTGACCGGGGCCGGGGGCGCCTGCTTCCACGCGGCCCGGGCCGGGCCGAGATACGGCTCGATGAACGGGGTGTGGAAGCCGGACTGGAACGGCAGCACCTGCCCCATGACCCCCAGGGCCCGCAGCCGCTCGAGCGCCGTCCGGACGCTGGCCTCCTGCCCACAGATGATCGACTGGTGGGGGCAGTTGTCGTGGGAGATGACCACGTCGGGCAGACCTTCGATGGCCGCCGCGGCCACGTCGGCGCCGCAGCCCAGCGCTCCGAACGCCACCCCCGGGATCAGCACGGAGTTCGGGTCGAAGCTGGAGATGATGCCGTCGGCCGCCTCGTCGGTGATCATCCCGGAGGAGATCATCGCGTTCCACTCACCGATGCTGTGGCCACCGAAGTGATCAGGGGCGATCCCGAGGATGCGCAGAGCCCGGTCGAGCACCCGGCCAACCTCCACGCTGGCTACGCCGTGCCGGCCGAGCAGGCCGGCGCCGCCGATCTCGGGCCGGGGCAGGTCGAAATGCGCACAGACGTCGTCGACCCGTGGCTCGAACTTCTCCTCCAGCCCGCAGAACAGGAAGGCGATCGTACCGGGCCGGGACCGACCGGCCGGGCCCACCCGATCGGCGGCCCCGGGACGGTCCGTATCCCCGGGATCCCCGGGATCCCCGGGGCCGTCCCCGGGGCGGGCGATGTCGCCCAGGAGCGGCGCCGGGGTGAACCACAGGTCGTTGCGACCGCGCCAGGCGGTGCCGCGGGCCGCGACCGACCGGGCCAGCGCCAGCCGCCGCTTGCTGGGCGCGACGATCGCGAGGCGGGCCGGACCGCCGGTCGGCGCCTGCGCGGCGTCGTCGCGGGCCAGCAGTTCCTCGTCCGGGACGTCGAGCTGGCGGGCGATGTCGGCCGCGGTCGCGCCGCACAGCAGCAGGACCCGCTCGGTCGTCGGGTCGGGCGGCAGAGCGGCCCGGTCCGAGGTCACCCCGACCGCCACCGGGGAGGAGACGGCCGGGGCCGTTGCGGCCGGGACCGGGAATGTGCTGGAGAACGACCGGGCCCGGTCGGCGTCCGGCGCCTCCTCCAGCACGACGTGGGCGTTGATGCCCCCGAAGCCGAACGCGTTCACGCCGGCCCGGCGGACCCCGCCGGGGGCCACGTCCCAGGGCGTCGTCTCGGCGACCGGCGCGAACCGGGTGCCCACGAACGCCGGGTGCGGCTCCTCGCAGTGCAGGGTGGGCGGCAACGTCCGGTGGTGCAGGGCCAGGGCGGCCTTGATGAGGCCGGCGGCGCCGGCGGCCGGCATCGCGTGACCGATCATCGACTTCACCGAGCCGATCCCGATCGGCGGTCGACCGTCGGCCGCGCCGAAGACCGCGCCCAGGGTGGCCAGTTCGGCGGCGTCGCCGGCCGGGGTGGCGGTGCCGTGCGCCTCGACCAGCCCCAGCGCGTCCGGCTCGGTCGGGTCGAGCCCGGCATCGGCCCAGGCCCGCTCGACGGCCAGTTTCTGCCCGGCGATGGCCGGGGCCATCAGGCTGGAGGTCTTTCCGTCGCTGGCCGTCCCGACCCCGCGGATCACCGCGTAGATACGGTCGCCGTTGTCCCGGGCGTCGGAAAGGCGCTTGAGCACCATCATCCCGACCCCTTCGCCGATGAGGAGGCCGTCCGCCCGCCGGTCGAAGGGACGGATCTGCTGGCTCGGGGACAGCGCCCGCATCAGGGAGAAGACGCTCCAGAAGGTCACTTCCTGGACCAGGTGGACGCCGCCGACGACCATCGCGTCGGCCCGGCCGCCCATCAGGTCGCGCACCGCCATGTCGACCGCGATGAGCGACGAGGCGCAGGCCGCGTCGATCGCGTAGGCCGGGCCGCGCAGGTCGAGCCGGTTGGCGATCCGCGACGCGGCCAGGTTCGGGACGAGCCCGATGGCGGCTTCGGGACGGTCGGGGCCCAGCTTCGCGGTGAAGGCGGCCCGGACCGCCTCCAGCTGATCCTCACCCAACGTCGGGATGATCTCCCGCAGGGTGGTGACCAGCTGGGTGGACGTCTTGACCCGCTGTTCCATCCGGGCGAACCCGGAGGCGAAGTAGCCGCCCCGGCCGAGCACCACGCCGACCCGCTCGCGGTTGCCGAGCACGTCCTCGCCGCCCGCGTCGGCGATCGCCTCGGCCGCCACCCGCAGCGACAACAGCTGGTCGGCCTCGGCCCAGTCGACCACCATCGGCATGATCCCGAACTGGGTCGGATCGAAGTCGGCGAGCTCGTCGACGAAACCGCCACGCTTGCAGTAGATGCGGTTGCTCGCGACCACCGGCCGGCCCGAGCCGGCCGGCGGGTCGGGGTGGAAGAATTCCGCGTCCCACCGGTGCGGGTCGACGTCGCGGATCGCGTCCGCGCCGCCGACGATGTTGCGCCAGTAGGTGGCGGCGTCCCCGGCCCCGGGGAAGACGGTCGCGACGCCGACGATGGCGATCGCAGGACTCTCGTCGGTCTGGCCCGGCGGGCGGCGGTCACCCACCGAAGGCCTCCGCGGAAGCGCACATGTAGACGACCTGGGGGTCGCGGGCCGGACCGGCGATCTCGCCGAGCAGCGCGGCCACCCCCTCGTCCGGGCGGATCAGGGCGATCCCCCGGCGGGCGTACTCCCGCTCGAGCTCGGCCGACACCATCCCGCCGCCGGCCGGACCGTCCGCCGCCCACGGGCCCCAGTCGACCGAGACGACCCGTCCGGTGAACCGGCCCGACCATTCCCGGGCCAGGGCGTCCAGGGCGTCGTTGGCGGCCGCGTAGTCGACCTGGCCACGGTTGCCGTAGACCCCCGAGACGCTGCCGAACAGGACCAGAAAGCCCAGGTCGGGGTGCAACGCCTCGACCAGTGCGTGGGCGCCGTCGACCTTGGTGGCGAACACCCGGGCGAACGATTCGGGCGTCTTGTCGGCCAGCAGCTTGTCCTCCAGGACGCCAGCGCCGTGCACGACCCCGTCCAGCCGGCCGTGCCGGCGGTAGACGCCGGCGACGACCGCGCCCAGCGCGGCGCCGTCCCGGACGTCGACCGCGTGGTAGCGGACCCCGGCCGCGGTCGCGGCGAGCGCGGCCATGGTCGCGGCGATCTCGCGCTCGGCCAGGACCCGCCCGATCTTCGCTTCGATCTCGGCCGGCCGGCGCAGCCCGGCCGCGATCAGGGCCCGGCGCAGGGCCGGTGCGTCGCTCGCGCCGGCCAGCGCCGGGTCGGGGGTCCCGGTCGGCAGCGGCGTGCGGCCGACCAGTTCGACGGCGCACCCGGTCCGGGCGGCCAGGCTCACCGCGACCCGGGCCGTGATCCCGCGCGCGCCCCCGGTGAGCAGGACGACGCTGCCCGGACCGAGCCGGGCGGCGAGGCCGGCGACCTCGGCGCCGGCCGGGACGGTGGCCCGCTCGGTGACCCGGGGCGTGGTGCGCGATCCGCGGCGGTTCCCGATCACGATCGGCGCGCCGACCGCGAACGGGCCGGCCGAGCCGAGCAGCTCGACGAGCAACTGACCGGCGAGCTGGTCGGGCGCGTCCTTCGGATCGACGTCGACCAGCCGGACGGCCAGATCCGGCACCTCCTGGGCCAGGGTCCGCACCAGCCCGCTCAGGCCGACTCCCGGTCCGGCCACCTCGCCGGTCGGGCGGCCGAACGCGCCCCCGGTCCCGGTCGCCACCAGCAGGCGGCGGGAACCAGCCAGGGCGGCCGCCTTGAGCAGCGGGAAGGACGCCGGCAGAGCCGCCGCCGCGCCCTGGTCGATCGCGGCCAGGTAGACGATGCCGTCAGCGCCCGCCCCGGTGGCCAGGTGCCCCGCCACGGCCTGGGCATCGGCCGACGTGGTGTGGACCTGCGCCCCGTACTGCTCGAGGAGGGCCGCGAGCTCCAGCCCGATACCCAGGCCACCGTCGATGACGGCGAACCGGTTGCCTTCCAGCGGCCGGTCGCCGCCCCGACTGACCGCGGCCAGCAGGTCGGCGAGGGCGGGCGCAGCCGGCAGCGGGGTGTTCTCGACCACGAACCGACGCAGCGGAATGGTTGGGCCGGAGCCGGCCGAGGGGTCGCCCCCTTCGGACCGGGGCGTGCCCACGGCGGCCGGGGGTTCCAGCTCAGCGGCGGGCGGCGGCGTGGGCGCGGAGCGGGCCCCGATCCACTCGACGATGCCCCGCACCGTCTTGATCCGCGCCAACTGCTCGACCAGCTCCTCGCTCAACTCCCCACCGGTCGCATCAGCCAGCCCCAACCGCTCCGCCAACTCCCCCAAAATCTCCGTCCGCTTGATCG
>JAMFSN010000314.1 GCA_026225295.1 Frankia alni | reverse complement strand
TTGATCGCTAAAGGTCTGCACGAGGTGGACCTGTTCCGGGGGCCGTGCCGATGCGTCGCAACGTCCGAGGTGGTCGAACGAACGTCCGGGACCGGTTCGCGAGGTCCGACGCCGGAATCCCCAGCCGCGGCCGGGCTGTCCGGGGCCGGGTTGCCCGCCGCGCAGTTCTGGCCGTGGCCACCGCGACCACCGGGGCGGCGGTGCTCGCGGGGGGCGTCGGACCGGCCACCGCGACCAGCGCGGCCCCGGCCACCGCGGCCGACGCGGCCGCGTCGGTCCCGACCGGTGCGCTCCCGGCGCCCAACGCGCGCACCGGCGCGCCGATCCCCAGTGCCGGATCGACCCAGCAGGTCACCCTCTACCTGGCCGCTCCCGACCCGTCGGGCCTGGTCGCCCTCGCCCACGCCCACGCGATGCCGGTGGCGACCCGGGCGGCCCGCCTGGCCCGGCTGCTGCCCCAGGCGGGACCCCGGGTCACCGTCGAGAACCAGCTGCGGGCCCTCGGCCTGACGGTCACGGGCACGTCCACCTGGAGCGTCACCGCGACGGCGCCGGCCGGGCGCATCCGCGCACTGTTCGGAAGCGCCCGCGCGACCCGCCCCGACCTGCCGTTCGCCCAGGGGCTGCCGACGCTGCCCCGCGCCCTCGGAGCACTGGTCACCACCGCGGTCGGCGGCGACGAGGTCCGCCCGGCGTTCCGGTCCTTCGCGCACGCCGCCCCGCCCACCAGCACGACCACGAGCCCCGGTCCGGGAGCCACCGCCGGGCGTTCGGGCGCGGCCATCCCGGCCGCCGCCGGGTACACCGGCCCGCAGATCGCGACGGCCTACGGCGCCCCGAACGGGGCCCGCGCGGACGGCGGACCGGAACCGACGATCGCGACCCTCCAGCTCGCCGGCTGGCACCCGGCCGACCTGACCACCTACGCGCGGGCCGCCGGCCAGCCCGACCCGGTCGCCTCGGGCCGCTACACCGCGGTCGGGATCGGGCGGACCCAGACCTACGATCCGGCGGTCGACGGCGACGGTGACGCGGAGGTCGCGCTCGACCAGGAAACGATCCTGGGGGTCGCCCCGCACGCGCGGCAGCGGGCCTATTTCGCCCCCAACACCGATGCCGGCTTCCTGGCCGTCCTCGACCGGGTCCGCACCGACGCCGCCGCCCCCAACTCGAAGATCGTCGCGCTCAGCACGTCCTGGGGACTGTGCGAGCGGTTCAACACCCCGGCGGTCGTCCAGACCACCGAGACCCTGCTGGCCGCGTTGGCCGCCGCCGGTGTGACGCCGCTGGCCGCGTCGGGCGACGCCGGGTCCGGCGACTGCGGGGACGGCGGGACCGATGTGGACTACCCGGCCTCGTCCGCGTACGCGGTCGCGGTGGGCGGCACGTCGTTGCGCGACCCGACGGGCACCCCGATCGAGACGGCCTGGAGCGGATCCGGGGGCGGCTGCTCCCGGTTGTTCGCCCGGCCCAGCTGGCAGCCGGCCACCGCCTGCGGCACGCGGGCGGTGCCCGACGTCGCCGGGCCGGCCGATCCCGGGCACGGCTACGCCGTCTACGACGCGCGGTACTGGTCCGTCCACGGCGGCTCGGGGCCCGCGGGCTGGGTGCGGTTGGGCGGGACGAGCCTGGCCGCGCCGTCCGTCGCCGCGATGCTCGCCGACACCTGGGCGACCCGGAACCAGACGGTCGGCTACGGCGAGATCCATCCCGCCCTGTACAGCGCGGCCGCCCCGACCTTCCGCGACGAGACCTCGGGGAGCAACGGCGGGTACCGGGCCGGGGTCGGCTACGACCTGGTGACCGGGCGGGGATCGCCCCTGTGGAACCGGCTCGGTCCCCTGCTGCGGCCCGGGCCGGCCGCCGGCTACGCACTGGCCGCCGGGATCGGCACCGACCAGGCCGTGTGGGTGCTGCGCGGTAGCGCCTCGACGTTCACCTCGCTGGGCGGCGTGGCCACCAGCGCTCCGGCGACCGTGACGGTCAACGACACCGCGCTGGAAATCGTCGGCGGCCGCGACCGGAACCTGTGGGTGCGCAGCGACGCGCGGGGTTGGGCCCCGCTCGGACCGGCCGGAACCGTGTGTTCCGGCCCGGCCGCGGTCGTCACCGCCGGACTGCTGCACGTGGGCTGCCGGGCCGCCGACGGAAGCCTGCTGGTCGGGGTGACGACCGTGCACCCGGACGGCGCCGTCGACCGGATGACCGCCTGGACGTCCTACGGGGGCCAGCTGACCGGCGCCCCGGCCGCCGGCCTGGTCCGCGGCGTGGTGACCTGGTTCGCCACGATCGGCCCGGCGACGGTGGCCAACCTGGCCAGCCGTACGGCGATCACCGGTTGGCACCCGCTCGCGGCCCGGTGCACCGGAGCCCCCGGCGCGGGGACCTCGCGGGACGGGACCGTCTCCTACGTCGGCTGCCGGACGGCGACCGGCTCGACGATCTGGGCCCGCACGCCGTTCGCGACGTTCAGCGATGCGGGCGGCCGGGAAACCGGGGAGCCGGGCTTCGCGGTCCGGTCCGACGGCACCGCGGACGTCTTCGTGATCGGCACGGACCGGGGGCTGTGGACGACGCGGCTCAACCCGGCGGCGCCGGCGGCCGGGTGGTCCAACCGCGGTGGCGTCCTCATCGCCGGGATGGGCGCGGCCCAGGTCGGCGGGTAGCCGCCCGGCCGTCGGCGGACCCGGCCGGGGACCAAGGTCATCACGGAGTCGGTGGTCGACCGATCGGCGGGCCGCCCGGGTCCCGGGCCGGCGGAGCGCCCAGGGCGGCGGTGAGGGCCGGCCAGACCACCGGGTCGTGGCCGGGAATCACCGGGTACCCGCGCTCCGCCCCGAGCGCCTTCAGGCGTCGCAACGGCACCACGGTCGCCTCCGGCGACACCCCGCCGACCCCGTCCGCGCCGACCTCCCGTTCGAGGTTCTCCCGCAGGTCCGCGGCGTCGAACGCGAAAACGTAGCCGCCCGGACCGCCGGGCCCGGGCCCGGCGTCCAGCTCGACCAGCACGCTCTGGTGGCCCGGGGTGTGCCCGGCAGTGCGCAGAGCCGTCACGCCCGCCGCGACGCGGACGTCCCCGTCGGCGAGCCGCCAGGTCAGCGTGGGGTCGTCGAAATCCATCCGGATGATCCCGTCGCGCTCGGGCCCGGGGGGCGGCGCGGACCGGCCGTACTCCAGCTCGGCGCGCTGCGCGTGGATCGGGACGCCGGTGCCGGCCAGGTGCCGCAGTCCGCCGGCGTGGTCGTTGTGCAGGTGGGTGATGACGACCGCGGCGAGGTCGCCGATCGAGAGCCCGACCCGGGCCAGCTCGGCCAGCAGCGGATCCTCGGGCTCACCGGCCCGGGCCGGCCGGGCGTCATCCGGCCCCGGCGGCGCAGCGTCGCCCGGGAGCCAGACCTCGACGCCCGTACTGGTGTGGAAGCGCCGCCGCAGGGCCCGGTCCCGGATGAAGGCCGGGTTGAAGCCGGTGTCGACCAGCACCCACCCGTCGTCCGTCTCCAGCAGCAGCGCCGGCACCGGTTCGCGCAACCGCGCGTCGCCCGGCGCGCCGGCCACCGACATCGCGTACGGCACCTCGCACCAGCCGAGGGTCAGCGGCACGACCCGGCGGACGCCCCGCGTGCCCACCGGTCCCCGGAGCCGTCAGAAGCCGAGTTTGCGCAGCTGGCGGGGGTCGCGCTGCCAGTCCTTGGCCACCTTGACGTGCAGGTCGAGGAAGACCGGCGTGCCCAGCAGCGCCTCGATCTGGCGGCGGGCCTGGGTACCGACCGCCTTGAGCCGTTCCCCCTTGGACCCGATGATGATGGCCTTCTGGCTGGGCCGCTCGACGTAGAGGATCACGTGGACGTCGAGCAGCGGGCGGTCCGCCGGGCGGTCCGGGCGCGGGATCATCTCCTCGACGGCGACCGCCAGCGAATGCGGCAACTCGTCGCGCACGCCTTCCAGCGCGGCCTCCCGCACCAGTTCGGCCACCATCACCTGTTCGGGCTCGTCGGTCAGTTCGCCGTCCGGGTAGAGCGGCGGCCCCTCCGGCAGCAGGCCGACCAGGACGTCGGCCAGCACGTCGACCTGGTAGGACGAGACCGCGCTGACCGGCACGATCTCCGCCCACTCGCCCAGCCCGGCCACTTCCAGCAGGCGGGCCCCGAGCCGGTCGCGGTCACTGACCAGGTCGGTCTTGGTGACGATGGCGACGACCGGGGTCCGGGGGGGCAGCCGGCTCAGCTCGTCGGCGATGTAGCGGTCCCCGCGCCCGGCCGGCTCGTTGGCGGGCACGCAGAAGCCGACGATGTCGACCTCGGACAGGGTGGCCCGGACGACGTCGTTGAGGCGTTCACCGAGCAGGGTGCGGGGTCGGTGAAGACCCGGCGTATCGACGAGCACCAGTTGGGAGTCGGGTCGGTGCACGATGCCGCGCACGGCGTGCCGGGTCGTCTGCGGCCGGCCGCTGGTGATCGCTACCTTCGTGCCGACCAGCGCGTTCGTGAGCGTCGACTTGCCGGCGTTGGGCCGGCCGACGAAGCAGGCGAAGCCGGACCGGTAGGGCCGGGGCGCGGATTCCGGGGAAGATCCCGGGACCGCCGTGGTCACGTCGTCACCCGCTCGCGCACGACCCCGTCGGGGCCGGCCAGCAGGACCGGAACACCCGCCCCGAACTCGGCCAGGACGGCCAGGTCGGCGACCACCGGTCGGCCGTCGGCCACCGGGAAGGCGTCGCTGACAACGGCGGCCGCCTCGAACTGGCGGGCGCCACTGGATGCGGCGGCGACCACCGCCGCCCGCAACGCCGAGGTCGTGAGGGTCGGATCGCCGTTCTCGACGGTGGCGGCGGCGTAGGTCCGACCGTCGGTGTCGCGCACGGCGGCCCCCTGCGCGGCGGCCGTTCCGGCCCGCGGCGTGTGGGCCCGCAGCCGGGCGGACCGGGCCAGGGTAACGATCTTGGCATCCTCCGGAGCGACGGCCACCACCGCCGGAGCCCCGGCGGCCGGGCGTTCGCCGGTCATGACCGGTGCCCGGATTCGACCCGACCGCGGTCGGGCGACCCGGCCGGCCCGCCCACGGCCTCGCGGCGGACCAGGACGGTCCCGATGCGGTTGCGCCGGCCGGCGGCCCGCTCGGCGGTGAGGGTCAGCCCGGCCACGGTGGCCATCGCGCCGGCCAGCGGGACCCGCCCGAGCGCGCTGGCCAGCAACCCGCCGACCGTGTCGACGTCGTCGGCTTCGGGCACCTCGACGTCGAACAGCTCGGCCAGGTCGTGCGCGGGCAACCGCGCGGTCACCCGGGCGCTGTCGGGGTCGAGCCACTCCACCGGCGGTGCCTCCGTGTCATATTCGTCGGCGATCTCGCCGACGATCTCTTCCAGGACGTCCTCGATCGTCACGATCCCGGCCGTGCCGCCGTACTCGTCGATGACGACCGCCATATGGGTGCGGGTCGCCTGCATCTCGCGGAGCAGGTCGTCCGCCGGCTTGCTGTCGGGGACCATGACACTGGCCCGCATCACCGCGTCGACCGGGCGGTCCTCCCACCCCTCACGTTCGCGGCTCACCAGATCTTTCAGGAAGGCGATGCCGACCACGTCGTCGACGTTCTCCCCGATCACCGGCATCCGCGAGAAACCACTACGGAGGGCCAGCGAAATGGCCTGGCGGACCGTCTTCGTCGACTCGATGAACACCATATCGGGCCGGGGGACCATGACCTCGCGCACCAGCGTGTCCCCCAGCTCGAAGACCGAGGCGATCATGTCCCGCTCGCCCGACTCGATGACGTCGCGTTCCTCGGCCAGGTCGACCAGATCACGCAGCTCGGCCTCGGTCGCGAACGGGCCGTCCCGGTAGCCGTGGCCGGGGGTCAGGGCGTTGGCCAGCGCGATGATCAGGCGCGGCAGCGGCCCGAAGACCTTGGTCAGCCGGATCGTCAGGCCGGCCGTGGCCAGCGCGACGGACGGCGCGTGCTGGCGCCCGAGGGTCCGGAACGCCACCCCGACCAGCAGGTACGACAGGAGGGTGGCGACCAGGGCACCGAGCAGCGCGGCGCCGAAGCCGCCGCCGTAGAAGCCGACGAACACGACCGTCACGCAGCCGGCGGCGACCATTTCGCCGGCCGTCCGCAGCAGGAGCAGCAGCGCCAGGTAGCGACCCGGGTCGGCGACGATGGTCGCGAGGTTCTCCGCGCCCGACCGCCCCTCCCGGGTGAAGGTGTCGACCGCCACCCGCGACACCCGCGACAACGCGGCATCGACCGCCCCCAGGCCGGCCGCTTCGACGGTGGCCAGGCCGGCGACGAGCAGGAGCCCGACGTCACCGGAGGCCATCGTGGGCCCGTCTCAGCGGGCGCCCGACGCCTCGGCCGCGGCCCGCCACGCCGTCAGAACCTTGTCCTGCACGGCCCACATCTCGCGTTCCTGGGCCGGCTCGCCGTGGTCGTAGCCGAGCAGGTGCAGGATGCCGTGGGTGCACAGCAGGTGCAGTTCCGCGGCGACGCTGTGCCCCGCGTCGGCCGCCTGGCGGGCGGCCACCTCGGGACACAGCACGACGTCGCCGAGCAACGCGACCGGATCGTCGTCGCCGGGGTCGGGTCCGGACATCACCGCCACGTCATCCTGCTGGAAGGCCAGGACGTCGGTCGGTCCCTCCTCGCCCATGTACTGGACGTGCAGGGCCTCCATGGCCGCCGCGTCGACGAGGATCACCGAAAGCTCGGCCAGCGGGTCGACCCGCATCTCGCCGAGCACGAACCGGCACAGGGCGACCAGCTCGGTCTCGTCGACCTCGGCGCCCGATTCGTTGGCCACATACACCGCCATCAGGACTCCCGGCCCGCAACTACGACCATCAGGACTCCCGGCCCGCAACTACG
>JAMFSN010000005.1 GCA_026225295.1 Frankia alni | reverse complement strand
CGAAGCTGGCCGGGGGGGTCGCGGTCATCAAGGTGGGTGCGGCGACCGAGGTGGAGCTGAAGGAGAAGAAGCACCGGATCGAGGATGCGGTGTCGAACGCGAAGGCGGCGGTCGAGGAAGGGATCGTAGCGGGTGGTGGCGTCGCGTTGCTGCAGGCCGCGACGACCGCGTTCACCAAGCTCGACCTGTCCGGCGACGAAGCAACCGGCGCCAACATCGTCCGTCTCGCACTCGAGGCCCCCATCAAGCAGATCGCCTTCAACGGCGGCCTCGAGGGCGGCGTCGTGGTCGAGAAGGTCCGGAGCCTGCCCGTCGGTCACGGCCTGAACGCCGCGACCGGCGAGTACGTCGACCTCATCGCAACCGGGATCATCGACCCGGCCAAGGTGACCCGGTCCGCGCTGCAGAACGCCGCGTCGATCGCCGGCCTCTTCCTCACCACTGAAGCCGTCATCGCCGACAAGCCGGAGAAGGACAAGGCTCCGGCCGCCCCGGGCGGCGGAGACATGGACTTCTGATCCGGTCCTGACGCAACCAGCACCACAGCACGACAGCACGATCATGGGCGGCTCCTCACCTCGAGGAGCCGCCCACGGTCGTTCGTGAACAGGGCGCCGTGATATTCCGAGCCCGACGTCCCGGGTTGGTCCAACGCCCGGTTGGTCCAAGGCCCCGCTGATCCGCTGATGTCCGCGGTCCGCTGATGTCAGCGGTCCGACGGTCTTTCGACAACGCCGGGCGGAAAGGGCACCATGACGATCGTGTCCCAGCCAAGCACGCCCGGGCCGTCGCACCGGCCGACCGTGACCCTGCCCACGCCACCGCTCACCGTCGCCGATCTTGACGAGATCGGTCTGGACGATCCGCGTCTGGAACTCGTCGACGGCATGTGGATCGTCCGGCCCTGGCCGACGCCGCTCCGGACCCGGGTCACTCACCGGCTGTCCCGCCTCCTGGCCGCCGCCTCGCCCGACGGGGCTGCCGCGGTCGCCCACCGCATCCCGATCCAGATCAACGAACGGACCGAGCTGTCGCCCGACATCGTGGTCCGCCCGCCCTCCGACGACCCGCCCCGCCGGCTGGTCGACTCGCCCCGGTTGGTGGTCGAGGTCGCGGAGCCGGCCAACCGGCGGTACGACCGGACCGTCAAGCTCGATCTCTACCGCGAGCGCGGAGTGCCGGCCTGCTGGCTGGTCGATCCGGACGCACCGTCGGTCTCGGCCTGGGAACTGGTCGACGACATCTACGTTCTGGCCGGCACCGCCACCGGGACCGAGGAGCTACGGGTCACGCGCCCGTTCCCGATCACGCTCGTGCCCGCGGACCTGGTCCGCCCCCCGTCCACCGACCCCGACTGAGCGTCCGGAGTCCAGGCCACCGGAGTCCAGGCCACCGGATTTCAGGCCACCGGCACGCTGATCCGAGGGGCAGCCGGCCAAGGGGCCCTACCCGCCCAGGTGCCCGCGCGTGAGCTTCGGTGGCGCGCAGGTCAGCCAGCCGTCGAGGAGCGCCTCCCGCAGCACGTCCGCGGTGACCGCCGTGAGCTCGATGAGGACGGCCGGGTACCCCTCGAAGTGCGGGATCGTGAAGAAGGCGCCGGGCTGAGCGGTGAGCACCGCCTCCTTCTCAGCCAGGTCCGCGACCCGGACCGCCAGAATCGGCCCGGCCGGCGGGACCGCATCGCCGAACCGCTTGAGGTCGGCCTTGCTGAACGGTCGCTCCCACGCAAAGGCCTGGCCGGCGACCGACCAGGTGCGGTTGCGGTGCCGTTCGCCTTCGCTGACCTCGGGCAGGTCCAGAGCCATCCGGGCCACGTCCTCCACCGTCGCCACGCAGAGCACGGTACGCCCCGCTCAGCCCATCGGTCGGCGGACCACCACCGACCCGACCCCTACAACTCGATCTGGCGACCCACCGCGATGGAGCGGTCGACCGGCAGCGCGAAGTAGTCGGCCGGGGTCGCGGCGTTGTGCGCGAGCGCGATGAACAGCCGCTTCTGCCACCGGGGCAGCCCTTTGGCCCGTCCCCGCTCGATCGTGATGCGGGACAGGAAGTACAGCGCGGCGTCCGGATCGATGTCCAGTTCGCTGGTCAGCATCACCGCGTCCCGCAACGTCAGAGGGATGTCCTGGTCGTCGTTGAAGCCGAACCGGGCGGACAGATGCACGATGCCGTCGTCGGAGTACCCGAGGGAGTCAACCGCCAGCCGCTGCGACCGCGGCACGTGCGGGACGTTCTCCGAGCTCACCGAAATGATGATGACGTGCTCGTGCAGGACGCCGTTGAACTCGACGTTCGCCCGCAGCGCGAGCGGCACGGTCTCCTTGGTGGGGTGGGGGAACACGGCGATGCCCGGTACCCGGGGCGGTTGCTCGCGCCGGATCTGCTCGACGAACTCCGGCACCGACCCTTCGAGCTCGATCCGGCGGGCCGTGATCGCCCGCCGGCCCCGCTGCCAGGTCAGCATCACGGTGACCACGATCGCGCCGATCAGCAGCGGCAGCCAACCGCCGTGCACCACCTTGGTCAGGTTGGCGGCGAAGAATGTGACCTCCAGGCCACCGAACAGCACCGCCAGCAGCGCCAGACGCCACACCGGCCACTGCCACGCGGCCCGCGCCAGGATCAGAAACAACGTCGTGGTGAGCAGGAGCGTGCCGGTGACCGCCAACCCGTACGCGGTGGCCAGCCGACTCGAGGAGCGGAAGGTGACCATCACGATCACCACCACCACGAACAGCAACCAGTTCACGGCCGGAACGTAGATCTGCCCGCTCTCCCGGGTCGAGGTGTGCCGGATGGTCAGTTGGGGCAGGAACCCGAGCCGCATCGCCTGCCGGGCGACCGAGAAGGCGCCGGAGATGACCGCCTGGGAGGCGATGACGGTCGCCAACGTGGCCAGTACGACCATCGGGATCCGGGCCCACCCGGGCACCAGCAGGTAGAACGGGTTCGCGGCGGCCCCCGAACGGCGCAGGATGAGGGCCCCCTGGCCGAGATAGTTGATGGTCAGGGCGGGAAACACCAGCGCGAACCAGGCCCGCCGGATCGGCGGCCGCCCGAAGTGACCCATGTCGGCGTAGAGCGCCTCGGCACCCGTGATGGCCAGCACCACCGCCCCCATCGCGATGAACGCCACATAGGGATGGTCGGCCACGAACGTGACGATGTAGGTCGGCGACAGGCCCCGCAGGATCCCCGGGCTCCGGACGATCTCGGGCACCCCCAGCGCGGCCAGCGCCAGGAACCACAGCACCATCACCGGCCCGAACAGCCGGCCGACCTGGTGCGTCCCGAACCGCTGAGCCGTGAACAGGACGACCAGCACGGCCAGGGCGATCGGGAGCACGGCGTCCTGGACGCCGGGTGAGACGACCTTGAGTCCCTCGACGGAGGACAGGACCGAGATGGCCGGGGTGATGACGCTGTCGCCGAAGAACAACGCGGCGCCGATGACGCCGAGCAGCATCGCCACCGACACCAGCTCGGCCCGGCCGCTGATCCGGGCCCGGATCAGCGCGGCGAGGGCCATGATGCCGCCTTCACCCTCGTTGTCCGCGCGCAGGATGAAGACGACGTACTTGACCGAGACCACGATGAGAATCGACCAGAACACCAGGGACGTCACGCCGTAGACGTCGCTGCGGGTCGGGTGGACCGCGCCGTGGTCGATCGAGAAGACGGTCTGCAGCGCGTAGAGCGGGCTGGTCCCGATGTCACCGAAGACGACCCCCAGGGCGCCGAGCGCGAGCCCGAACGCGCCGCCGCCGTGGGCGACCGGGTGGGCCCGGCCGGTCGTTTCCTGCTCGCTGTCCGCTGGACTCACGGGTTGGGACGCCGCGCTACGGGGCGGCGACGGGGCGCACGCGGGCGATCGTCAGCCCGTCGGCCAATGGCAGCATGACGACGTCGACCCGCTCGTCGGCGGCCAGATCCGCGTTGAGCTTCTTGATGACGGTGACGGACTCGCTGGTCGCGGCGTCGTCGAGCACCTCGCCACCCTGCAGGACGTTGTCGAACAGGATGAGGCCGCCCGGGCTCATCCGGGGCAGGAGCGCCTCGTAGTAAGCGGGATAGCCGGTCTTGTCGGCGTCGACGAAGGCCAGGTCGATCTCCGGCTCCCGGGGCGCCGCGTCGAGGGTCTCGGCGGCCGGCCCCAGCACCAGGGACACCCGTTCGGCCAGACCGGCCAGACCCCAGTACCGGCGGGCGATGGTGGTCCACTCCTCGCTGACGTCGTAGCAGGTCAGGTGCCCGTCGACGGGAAGGCCCCTGGCGATGCAGAGCGACGAGTAGCCGGTGAACGTGCCGATCTCCACCGCCCGCCGGGCCCCGATCGCCGCGGTCAGCAGCGTGAGGAAGGCCCCCTGCTCGGGAGCGATCTGCATGGACGACCGCGGACCGAGCCGCTCGGTCTCCCGGGCCAGGTCGACCAGCAGCGGGTCGAGCGGCGTGGTCGAGGCGAGGAGGTAGTCGTGCAGCGGGGCATCGAGGAAGAACGATTTCGGCGTCACCGGGCCATCTTCCCAGGCCCGGTTGAAGACCGCCGCAACCGTCCGTCCGGCGCGACCACAGACGGGACACCGGCCGGCGGCCGTACCCCTCAGACGTCGTCGGCGTCCACGATCATGTACGAGTAGCCCTGTTCGGCCAGGAACCGTTGGCGGTGGGCGGCGTACTCCTGATCGAGGGTGTCCCGCGCGATGACCGTGTAGAAGTGGGCCGACCGACCGTCGGCCTTGGGGCGCAGCACCCGACCGAGCCGCTGGGCCTCCTCCTGCCGGGATCCGAAAGTGCCGCTGACCTGGATCGCGACCCCCGCCTCGGGCAGGTCGATCGACACGTTGGCCACCTTCGAGACGACCAGCGTGCGCAGCTCACCGGAGCGGAAGGCCTCGAACAACCGCTCCCGTTCCTTGTTGGTCGTCGAGCCCTGGATGACCGGGGCGTCGAGCTGTTTTCCCAGCTCGTCGAGCTGGTCGAGGTACGCGCCGATCACCAGCACCCGGTCCCCGTGGTGGCGCTCGACCAGCCGCTCGACCACTGGACGCTTGCTCCAGGCGGTGGCGCAGACCCGGTAGCGCTCCGCCGGTTCGGCGACCGCGTAGGTCATCCGCTCCTCCTCGGTGAGCGTCACCCGGACCTCGGTGCACTCGGCCGGGGCGATCCAGCCCTGGGCCTCGATCTCGCGCCACGGCGCGTCGTACCGCTTCGGTCCGATGAGCGAGAACACGTCACCCTCGCGGCCGTCCTCGCGGACCAGCGTCGCGGTCAGCCCGAGCCGGCGCCGGGACTGGATGTCGGCGGTCATCCGGAACACCGGTGCGGGCAGCAGGTGCACCTCGTCATAGACGATCAGGCCCCAGTCCCGGGCCCCGAACAGATCCAGGTGGAGGTATTCACCCTTCCGGCGGGCCGTCATCACCTGGTACGTGGCGATGGTGACCGGCCGGATCTCCTTGCGCTCGCCCGAGTACTCGCCGATTTCCTCGGCGGTCAGGGAGGTGCGGTGCATCAGCTCGGTCCGCCACTGCCGCCCGGCCACCGTGTTGGTGACCAGGATCAGGGTCGTGCAACCGGCCCGGGCCATGGCTGCCGCCCCGACGATGGTCTTGCCGGCCCCGCTGGGCAGCACGACCACACCGGATCCGCCGTCCCAGAAGCCGTCCACCGCGCCCTGCTGGTAGCTGCGCAGCTCCCAGCCGTCCTGGCGCAGGTCGATCCGGTGGGCTTCGCCGTCGACGTAGCCGGCCCGGTCCTCAGCCGGCCAGCCGACCTTGAGCAGCGCCTGCTTGAGGCGCCCCCGCTCCGAGGGGTGCACGACCACCGTGTCGGGGTCGAGCCGGGTGCCGAGCATGGGCGCGACCTTCTTGGCCCGCATGACCTCGGTCAGCACCGCTCGGTCGGACGTGCGCAGCACCAGCCCGTGGGCCGGGTCGTTCTCCAGCCGCAGGCGACCGTAGCGGTCCATCGTGTCGGCGATGTCCACCAGCAGGGCATGCGGGACGGCGTACCGCGAGTAGCGGACCAGCGCGTCGATGACCTGCTCGGCGTCGTGTCCGGCCGCGCGGGCGTTCCAGAGCGCCAACGGGGTAATACGGTATGTGTGGATGTGTTCCGGCGAGCGTTCCAACTCGGCGAACGGCGCGATCGACGCGCGGGCCTCGTTCCCCTCCGGGTGCCCGACTTCGAGCAGCACCGTCTTGTCGGACTGTACGATCAGCGGCCCTTCGGCCACGCGTCACCGTCCCCGCCTCGATCGGGACCAACCGTTGTCTCCGAACAGCAGGGGCCCGTTCCCATTCGTCCTGTCCACGGTACCGCCGAGGTCGGACGGTCCAGCCGCCCGCACATTCCCGGCCACTTTCCGTAACACCGGGAACGCTCGCCCATTGTATGCTCTCGATCACGTAGAGAGACGGACGGTCAGGGTCGGCCCCGTGGTCGACCACGGGTAGTCGGGTCTCGACAGACGGAGGCACCAGGTGCGACGGCGTATTCCGACGGCAATAGCGGGGCTGGGTGTCCTGCTGCTCCTCGTAGCGCTCCTCTGGAAGGTGTTCGCCCCTGGCCAGCTGGTCAAGTACAAGACCGACGTCGACAAGACCCCCCACGAGGTGGGCAGCGTCACCCTGTACGTCGACCCGTCGACGACCGCCCCGGTGGCCAGGCCGACCGTCTTCACCCTCGACGTGCTGGCTCATCTGCACGTGGTGAACCACAGCAGTTCGACGGTGGTCGTTGATCTCGACCAGACGCAGAAGATCGGCCCGCTGCCGGCCGCCCAGGCGAACCTGCAGTACGTCTTCAACCGGCGGTCGATGCGGAACAAGACCGACAACCGGGCCTGGGCCTACCAGTCGTCCACGGTGGTCGACCGCTCGCCGAACTATGCGGTGATCTTCCCCCTGCACACCGGGCGCGGGCCGTACTCCATGTGGAAGGACGAGACCGGTAGCGCGTTCGCGGCGACCCGGGTCGGCAACGGCACGACCAAGGTCGGCAGCACCTCCCTCATCACGATGCACGGCCAGCTCACGAACGTGCCGGTGCAGAGCTATTACATCGCGACGCTGAAGTCCCAGGGCATCCCCCAGTCGCTGACCCTGGCCCAGCTCACCCCCCAGCTGAAGGCCCAGGGCATCGATCCCGCCCTGCTCACCAGCACGGTCCTGCCGCGGCTGTCGGCCGCCGACCGGGCCACCATCAACAGCCTGCTGGCCCAGCCGATCAACCTGAAGTACCTGCTCACCGGGGGCACCACCTGGATGGTCGAGCCGACCACCGGCGTGATCACCTCGATCGCGGTGAACCAGACGTTTTCCGTCCAGCCCGACATCACCGCGATCGGGCGCATCCAGACGATCCTGGCCAAGCAGCAGTACGCGAACGACAAGATCGTCGGGGCCGGGGCCACGACGCTGGCCAGACTGGTCGCCAAGCCGCCCACGACCCGCGTCCTGAAGGTCGCCTATGCGCAGACCCCGGCCTCGGTAGCGGAGATCACCAGGTACGCCCAGAGCCTGGCCGACCAGCAGAACCTCGTGGAGGACGGGATACCGCTGACCTTGTTGATCATCGGGCTGGTGGTGCTGTTCGTGGGCGTCGTCCTGGAGGTGCTGCGGCGCCGCCGGACCGCGGCCGGGCCCACCGGCGGACCGGGAGCCGGACCGGGCGACCCCGCCTATCCGGTGGAGCCGGACGCGGGTCGGACGGGCCTGACCAGGCCGGCCGAACCACGCCCGGAGCAGCCACCCGCCTGAGCGGAAACCCCACGCCGTTCCCTACAAAGGGTTCCTTGCCGCGCAACAACGGACAAAGCCGCACTTTGGTGCTATAGCGTGGAGCTTCGTCACCTTTACCCCAACTGGGGCCCACCCTAAGCTTCCTGACCATTCAGACAAATGGTCACCGGAGGTCCTAGGTGCGGCTGTTCACGCGGGCTCTCATCGTGCTCGGCTTGCTGATCGTCGTGCTGGCCGGCGCCTTCAAGCTCGGCGGCCCTGACCTCCTGGTCAAGTACCCGGGCGCGGTCGACAAGACCTTCGATCAGACCGGCGACACGACGTTGTACGTCGCTCCACAGTCAGTTACGCCCGTTTCCCGGGCACTGGTCCTTCCCTTGGCGGTAAAGGTTCGGCTGCACACCATCGGTCACGTCGGCAACAACATCGTGGTGGCCGAAGATCAGCAGCAGAACATCAACAAGGGTGCCCTCAAAGCCGATCAGAAGCTCACTTTCGTTTTCGACCGCAGCTCGATGAAAAACGTCACGAACGTGCGCGCCTTCGCGTTCGACCCGACCAGGGGGCTGGACCGGTCGCCGAACTATGCCGTCAACTTTCCGATTCACACCGGCAGCGGGCCGTACGCCGTCTGGAAGGACGAGACGGGCAGCACGTTCCCCATGAACAAGGTCGGCCAGACCTCGCGCAACGGGGTCACGTTGACCACCATGCGCGGGACGCTGTCCGGGGTTCCGCTGGCGAGCTACTACGTCAACACCCTGCCGTCGATCTTCGTCGAGAAGCAGGAGCCGCTGTCGAAGCTCTCCGCGGCGCTGGCGGTCACCCGTATCGACCCGGTCGTGGTCACCCGGAGCGTCCAGGGCCTGCTGACCCCCGGTGACAACGCCGCGATCACGCGGATCCTGGCCCAGCCGGTGCCGCTCAGTTTCACCCTCGCCGCGACCACGACCATGCAGGTCGAGCCGACGACCGGGGTGATCGCGGGCATGAACGTCGATCAGACGATCTCCGCGGTGCCGAGCGTGGCCCAGATCACGATGATCCAGTCGATCCTCGGCCAACCCCGCTACGCCGACCAGCAGCTCGTGAAGATCGCCGCGGCGCTGATGGCCCGGCTGGCCGCGAACCCGCCGTCAACCCGGATCCTGCGGATCCGGTATTCCTCGACCCCCGCCTCGCTGACCGACCTGACCAGCTACGCCCATCACCTGGCCGGGCAGATCGGCATGATCGAGACCACCATCCCGATGGGGCTGCTGGTGCTCGGCCTGGTCCTGTTCGCGGCGGGCGTGGTGCTCCGGACCGTGCGGGGCCCGGGGCACCCGACCCCGCCGCCCCCGACGCCGAAGCATCGCCCGGGCCGCCGGCCCGCGCCGCCCGAAACGCCCGTCGCCGCGGGCCCGGACGGGTCGACGCGGCCGCCCGCCGATCCCGCTTCCGGACCGGCCTGGGCGCCGCCCGCCAAACGGTCGACCGAGGCGTATGGCGCCGGGCCGGTCGCGCCGGGCATCCGGTTCACCGCCGGGCCGGGGCACCGCCCGGTCCGCTGAAGGTTCAGGCCGGTCAGCGGTCGGGCCGGTCAGCGGTCGGGCGGGTCAGCGGTCGGCCGACGCGGCCTCGCCCAGCACGCCGTCGCCGAGCAGGATGACGCCCGCGATCCGGTGCAGGACGAACCGCCGCGGCGCGCTGTCCCGCTCGTCCCAACCCCGCAGAAACCCGTCGCCGACCGCGGTGGGCGCGACGATGTGCTCGGCGCTGCGCCCCTGCGGGTCGACGTAGCCGAGCAGGACGCGCCGCCCGAGCCGCACCGCCTCGTCCAACGTGGCGAAGATCGCGTGCGGGGACGGCGCCGGCAGCGTGCCCTGCCAGAGTCCCCCGCCCCGGGCCGCGTCCGCGGCGGTCGCCGCCCGGACGGCCCTCGATGTCTCGTCCCCGCGCCGGATCATCCGCACGATGTCGCGCAACGCCTCGCGGCGCGGCAGGTAAGCGTCGGTACGGGCCCGCGCCGGTCGACCCGGAGCCCGCCTGATCTCCGGCCGGGTCAGCATCACCCGACCGTCCGGTCCCTCGGCGGCGGGCGCGTAGCCGGCGGCCCGCAGGCCGTCGAGCAGCTTCGGGACCGGCAGTGCGGAGATGACCACGGTCGGCGCGATCCGGCGCAGGGCCAGCCCCTGGGTCCGGCGGGACGCGACCACCTCGGCCAGCAGCGCGCTGTCGTCGCAGCGCAGGTAGGACGCGGCCGGGCCGCTCCGCAGCTGGCCGTGCCGCCGCGCCACGTCGTCGACCAGGTAGTCCAGCGTCTGGGGCACCCCGCCCCGGGCCACCTGGGCGAGGAAGGTGTGCACCTCGTCCGCGGTCCGGCCTTCGTCGAGGGCCCGGCGCACCGACATCTCCGAGATCCGGTAGACGGTGGCGGCGCCGCTGGATTCGATGTCCGCGATCAGGCCGAGTTCGTGGGCCACGGCCGGCACCAGCGGGCCGGGGGCGACCACCGTCAGGTCGGCCTGGATGATCACGTCGTCGATCGGTTCCGGCAGGACCGCCCGCACGGCGGCGGTGACGGCGTCGACGGTCGCGTCGAGGTCCACTTCGGGCCCGACGGCGGTCAACGCGGCCTCGCGTTCCTCCTCGTCGCCGTCCGGCGCGGCGACGAAGCGACCGGGGCCGTCGGGATCACCCTCGTCGCCGGTCCCCCACGGCTCGCGGCCGGCGATGAGCAGGCGACCAGGCTCACCAAGGCCGCCGCGACCGGTGATGCCCAGGGTGGCGACCTCGGCGAGGGTCCACTGGACCAGCCGCTCGTAGAGCGGGCCGCCCCACCGGGGCGCCCGCCACCGCAGGCGGGCCGCCACCGCGGCCGGATCGGGAGCCACGCCCGGCGTCGCCTCGGCCAGGACGGTGAGCACCGCCCGCCGCGCGTCGGGCGCTCCCGTCCGGCGGGTCGAGCTGGCCAGGGCGGCAATGGGCTTGCCCTTGTCGTCCCGGTCCCCGACCAGCCCCGGCACCCGCGGGGTGTCGAGCCAGGCGGCGGCGAGCACCGCCCACCGCCGGGCCGGCTCATCGGTGCACCAGCGGTCGTAGGCCAACGTCGGGAGCAGCGCGGGTTCGGCGTCCTGGCTGAGATCCACCAGACCGGCGGCGAAGGCGATCTCGGCCAGCAGCGCGGCGACCGGCTCGGTCACGTCGAGCAGCCGGGCCGCCGCGCGCAGGTCCCGGACCCCGAGGCCCCCGGCCCGCAACGGCACCACCGGGTTCTGTCCCCAGGCCTCGACGAGGGTGTTGACGAGCCGGACCGTCTCGCCGGCGGCCAGCGCGACCGCCTCGCCGACGCCCGTCGACCCGACCTCACGGCCGGCCAGCGGGGGCGGCGCCGGGTTCAGCTGACCCGCGACCGGAGCGTCGCCGCGCAGCGCGAGCCCGACCTCCCTCGGCATTTCAACCGTCTGGCTGTCGATCCCGATCAGCAGCCCCCGGGCCAGCAGCTCCTCCACCGGAGTGCTGGCCAGCTCGGCGGACCGCAGACCGACCGCGTCGGCCGTCGTCCCGAGGGCCGGCCCGTCGCGCAGGCGGTCGAGCAGGTTCCGGGCCGCCGGGGAACATTCGGCGACCAGCACCAGCACCCGGGCCCGGTCGGCAAAGACGGCGGCGAGCCGCTTGAGCAGGGCCCGCCGGTCCCGGCCGTCGGGACCCATCGAGCGCACGTCGACGCCCGCCGTCCCGGCCACGAGCGCGAGCTGCAGGCTGGAGTGGGCGCCCAGGCAGTCGACCAGCGGTCGACCGAGACCGAGCGGTCGTTCGCCCACCACATCAGCCACCGAGCCGACCAGGCGGAGGGCGGCGTCCGGACCCCAGACCAGCGCCCGGGCCCGCAGCCGGCCGACCGCCCGGACCAGCGCGGCCGCCACCACCTCCGGGTCGGCAACCGGCTCGGGCGCCGGCTGGGCGTCCGTATCGGGGGCGACCGCGGCGGCCGCCCTGGCCCGGGTCCCGGCCGGTCCGGGCCGGCAGAAGGCCAGGAGCTCGTCGAGGCTCGCCGCACTACCCGGTTCCGGCGCCGTGAGCAGGCTGATCGCCTCGCAGACCTGCAGCGCGAAGGCGTCCACCCGCTCCAGGGCCCGCGTCACGCTGACCCGGATCGCGACCCGCGCGGCCAGCACGTCGACGTCGGCCGGCGGTGGGGTGGCCAGGTCCGGACGGCTCGCGAGCAACGCGGTGAGCGCCGGATCGGGCCAGCCCCGCAGCCAGTCGGCCAGGCTCGGGGGCGCGGCGCCGGACGACCCGGCGGGTGAGCTGCCCCCGCGGGGGCCGACGGACCGATCCATCCTGCCGACGCTATCTGGCGAACGCGCCGCGCGACGGTCGGTCGGCCCCCCTGGATCTGATCTTGTTGATTTCCCGGCCCGGGTTACGGGGCGAGGGGCATCCCGAACTCGGCCAGCACCAGCGGCGGGACGCGCTCCCGACCGAGATCGAAGGTCCCGATCTGGTCGAGGTACCACCCGTCGACGTACCGCCGCAGGACACCCACGGCGGGGCCGGTGCCGCCCGGCCGGGCCGACCGCAGCGCCACGAAGGCCCACTCCGCCCGGAGCCGGGAGACCCGGGCAACGGTGACGATCACACCGTCCGGGATCCCGGCGACCAGCTCCGACATCGTCACCGCG
The DNA here is from genome assembly GCA_026225295.1 of Frankia alni. Classification (GTDB taxonomy): domain Bacteria; phylum Actinomycetota; class Actinomycetes; order Frankiales; family Frankiaceae; genus JAMFSN01. The sequence goes on along the minus strand of JAMFSN010000005.1, from coordinate 1,559 downwards.
GCGCCGATGCCGGCCAGTTCCTCCGGGGTCGGGGGCCGACCGGGCGCGCCGAGCGGGAAACGCGCAGGTGCGACCGGCACCCCACCGATCTCGCATCCCACCGGACCCCACGCTGGATCTCGCACCGGATCTCGCATTGGGCCTCGCATTGCGGCCTCCCCCACGTGAGCATCCGCAGTGGTTGTTCTGACGCTCCCCGTAACCAATTCCATACTTTCCGAAACACCTGCGCAAGCGGATTCGCGTGACCGGTGGGCGCAGTACGTTCGATTGGTGGCTGCTGGGTGGGTTGTCGGCTTCGACCTGGACATGACACTGATCGATTCCCGGCTCGGGGTCGCCGCCACCTACGCCGCGCTGGCCGCCGAGTGGGGAATCCCGATCGACGGCCAGCTGGCCGCCTCCCGGCTGGGTCCACCCCTCGAGGTGGAGCTGGCCCACTGGGTGCCGGCCGATCGGGTCGACGAAGCGGCCGCCCGGTTCCGGGTCCTCTACGCCGAGTTCGGCGTGTCCCGCTGCGTCGCCCTGCCGGGCGCGACCGAGGCGGTCCGGGCGGTCCGCGACGCCGGTGGGCGGGCGGTGGTGGTCACGGCGAAGTACGGGCCGAACGCGGCCCGCTGCCTCGCCCACGCGGGTATCGAGGTCGACGAGATCATCGGGAGCCGGTGGGGGCCGGCCAAGGGCGACGCCCTGCTGACGGCGGGCGCCGACGTCTACATCGGCGACCATGTGGGCGACGTCGTCGGCGCGCGGGTCGCCGGCGCCCACTGCGTCGCGGTGGCGACCGGGCCCTGTTCAGCGGCGGAACTGCGGGCGGCCGGCGCCGACACCGTGATCGACGACCTCACCGGGCTGCCCGGCTGGTTGTCCGACCATCTGCTGGACCGACGGCTCGAAACGCTCGACGAGGCGCTGCGGGGCCTCGGGTCGGTGCTGGTCGCGTTTTCGGGCGGGGCCGACTCGGCGTTCCTGCTGGCCGCGGCGGCCCGGGCCCTGGGCCCGGACGCGGTGGTCGCCGCGACGGCGGTCTCGCCGTCCCTCCCGGCCGCCGAGCTGGCCGCCGCCCGGGCCTTCGCCGCCGGCCTCGGCGTCCGCCACCTCACCCCGACCACCCGCGAACTGGACCGGGACGACTATCGGGCCAATCCGCGCGATCGCTGCTACTTCTGCAAGGCGGAGCTGACCGAGGTACTCGGCCCGCTCGCGCCGGAACTCGGCCTCGCGCACGTCGTGACCGGGACGAACGCCGACGACCTGGTGGCCGGCTTCCGACCGGGTATCCGGGCCGCTGCCGAGCGGGGGGCAGCCACGCCGCTGGCCGCCGCCGGGCTGACCAAGGCCCAGGTCCGGGCCGCCTCCCGGCGCTGGAACCTCGCCACCTGGGACAAGCCGGCGGCCGCCTGCCTGTCGAGCCGGGTCGCGTACGGTCTCCCGATCACCACCCAACGGCTGGCCCGGGTCGAGCGCGCGGAAGCGGCGTTGCGGGCCGCGTTGAGCGCGGCCGGCCTGCCGGCCCGCAACCTGCGGATCCGCGATCTGGGTCCCGACCAGCACCGGGG
>JAMFSN010000313.1 GCA_026225295.1 Frankia alni | reverse complement strand
GCGGCCTCGGCCTCGATCCCGCCCACGCCCCAGCCCAGCACGCCCAGGCCGTTGATCATGGTGGTGTGGCTGTCGGTGCCGACCAGCGTGTCCGGGTAGGCCAGGGTGCCGCCGTCGGTTTCCTTGGTGAACACGACGCGGGCCAGGTACTCCAGGTTGACCTGGTGGACGATGCCGGTGTTGGGCGGGACGACGGTGAAGTTGTCGAACGCCGCCTGCCCCCAGCGCAGGAACTGGTACCGCTCCCGGTTCCGGCTGAACTCCAGCTCGGCGTTGCGCGCGAAGCTGTCCGACGCGCCGAAGAAGTCGGCGATGATCGAGTGGTCGATCACCATCTCGGCCGGGGCCAACGGGTTGATCTTGCCGGGGTCGCCGCCCAGGGTGGCCATCGCCTCCCGCATCGCGGCGAGGTCGACGATGCACGGGACCCCGGTGAAGTCCTGCATGATGACCCGGGCCGGGGTGAACTGGATCTCCTGGCTGGGCGCGGCCGCCGGATCCCAGCCGGCCAGCGCCTGGACATGGTCGGCGGTGATGTTCGCGCCGTCCTCGGTCCGCAGGAGGTTCTCCAGGAGGACGCGCAGGCTGTACGGCAGGCGGTCGGCGCCGGGCACGGCAGCCAGCCGCCGGATGGTGTAACTGCGGTCACCTACTGTGAGTTGACCCGTGCTGCCGAAGCTGTCCATCTGTCCTCCCAGTGATCCGGGGCCCGAGCCCCGGGCGGCGCGAAAAACACCTCATCGCGTCACCTATGGCCCTCTTGCGGCCCCTGCTGTCGCCATCCTGGCATCTCATGCCGGGCCTGCATCTCGACGGTCAATATTTAGCCTTGCTAATAACTTACCGCGGGCAACCCGTTCGGTGCAGCGGACGGGTTTTGCGGCGGCCCCGGCAGCCCGGACGGCGACTCCGCATTTGTCAGGGACGGCGCACCTCTGGGCGCGCGATGACGCGGCCGGCCCGGGGTCTCGACCGGAGCCGGCGCGGCGGGCGGGACGGGTGGCGGGTGGCGGGTGGGTGACGGGTGGGAGTGCTGGTTACGGGCCGGGCGCGAGCGTGGTGAGGGACTGGAACCACCGGTCGACCGTGAACGGTGAACGGCAGAAGATCCGCAACGCCTCCCGGCGTTCGTCGAGGGTCGGCACGACCGCCGCCAGGTCGAGGGCGGCATCGGCCCAGACCCCGTCGGGCGCCGAGCGCGGCATCATCGTGATCCCGGGCAGCAACCGGGTTATTTCCGCGATGCCGGGCGTTTCGGCCGCGAGGACCCGCGTGCCGACCGCGCACGCCTCCAGCACGATCGTCGGCATGTCGGTCCGCGCCGCGGCGGTGACCAGCAGCAGCGACGCCGCGACGGCCAGGCGCGGCCGGTCGTCCCGCTCGCCGGTCAGGTCGACGTATTCGCCGACCCCGTAGGCCGCCGCGGCCCGCAGCACCCGGTCGTCGTCGTCCCGGTCCCGGGCGCCGACCATCGTCACGGTCGCGTCGACCCCCCGGGCCCGCACCGCCGCCAGGACCGCCACCGCCCGCACCCGCCCGGACTCCGGGCCGGGGCGGCTGACGTGCAGCACCGAGACCGGCTCGTCGATGGACAGTTGGCGGGCGATGTCGAGGCCCCGGCGCCGAGCGGCGATGGCCACGCCGTACGGCTCGGGTTCGAGCCCCGGGTAGACGATCCGGCAGCGCTGATCGACCCGCCATTCGCTGCCGCGGGCCGACCTCATCGCGGTTTCGGAAGCCGCGATCACATGGGTCGCCGCGCGCGACGGGCTGCGCGGGTCACGCCGGAGGCGGCCGGCGGGGCCCGGACCACCGTCGAGATGCAGCACCCGCAGCGGCACCCCGGCCGCGCGGGCGACGGTCAGCGCCGTGCCGGCCCGGCCGCGGGCGGCGACGTGCAGGACGCCGGGTCGCAGTCGGCGCAGCAGTCGCCCGAAGTCGGCCCCGAACCAGGCCCCCGGGCGGCACCGGTGCACCCGGACGCCGGTCCGGATCAGGTCTGCGACCGGTTCGGCCGCATCGCTGGATACTGACGGGTCGGCACCGATGACGCACACCTCGACCACGAACCGGTCGGGATCGACGGCCCGGATCAGATCGGTGAGATATCGCCGCTCGACCGGCGCCACCGGGAGCGCCACCACCACGAGCGCGGTGACCGGGGGCCGGACGGCGGGCGGATCCCCCGAGGGGAAGACGGCGCCGGCCGACGGCCCGGGATCGACCCGCCCGGCCGGCCGCGGGCCGGGTACCTGACCCGTCGTACCCGGTCCGGCCGGCGGGCGCTCCGACCCGCTCGGCCGGGGCGACGGGTCCGACACCGCCGGCCGTTCCGACTGTTCCGATCCGCTCAGCCCGGTCCGGTCACGCCCGGACCGCGCGCCGTCGGCCTGCTCACAGGTCATCGGAAACTCACCCGATCCCTGCCCCGCAACCCGGTCAACGGCCTGGTCAGACGCGTTTGCCCGTCGCTGTACCACCACCCGCTAAACGTACCGCAGTCGTAGCGATACCCTCAGTTAGAGATATTCCACGGCGTCGCGGGGGTTCACGACGGACGCCCCGGCCGCGGTGGGCCTGGCCACGTCCACTTCGCCCTGGCGACGCTGGGCCGGAATGGACATTTCGGGGGTCAACCAGTGCCGGGTGTCGAGCACCGCCGACGCGTACCGGCCGACCAGCGCCCGGTCGAACAGGTCGTGGTCGGCCAGGACGATGACCAGATCGGCGGCGGCCAGTTCGCCGGGCCCCAGCTCCACCAGTCCGACCAGTTCCACCCCGACCGGCAGTTGCGGATCGGTGACGTGCGGATCCACGGCCCGGACCCGCGCTCCCAGATCCACCAGAAGCGTCGCGACCCGCACCGCCGGGCTCTCCCGGGCGTCGCCGGAATTCTTCTTGTAGGCCAGCCCGAGCAGCAGGACGCGGCTGTCCCGGACGGCCTTGCCCCGGTCGTTGAGCACCTCGATCGCCCGGCGCAGCACGTGGTCGGGCATGTGGTTGTTGATGTCGTTGGCCAGCTCCACGAACCGGAAGCTGCGGCCCAGGCTGCGCTGCACCCGCCAGGACAGGTAGGACGGGTCGATCGGCAGGCAGTGCCCGCCGACCCCCGGTCCCGGGTCGAACCGCATGAAACCGAACGGCTTACTGGCGGCCGCCTCGATCGCCTCCCACACGTCGACCCCCAGCTCCTCGGCGCACATCGCCAACTCGTTGACGAGGGCGATGTTGACGTGCCGGAACGTGTTCTCGAGCAGCTTGGTGAGCTCGGCCGTCCGGGTTGAGGAGACCGGGACCGTCCGCTCGACCAGGGTGTCGTAGAAGGCCCGGACGGCGGCCAGCGAGCCGGGGTCGACCCCGGCGACGACCTTGGGCGTGTTGACCAGACCCCAGGTCGGGTTGCCCGGGTCGATCCGTTCGGGTGAGTACCCGAGATGGAAATCCGGCCCCGCGACCAGCCCGGAACCGGCCCGCAGCAGGGGGGCGAGCAGGTCCTCGGTGGTGCCGGGATAGGTCGTCGATTCCAGGATGACGATCGCGCCGGCCCGCAGGTAGGGGGCGAGCGCGTGGCCGGCCTGCTCGATGAAGGACAGATCGGGGGCGCCGTCCCGCAGCGGGGTGGGCACCGTGATGACCACGACGTCGAGGCCGTCGAGGTGGTCGGGCGAGCTGACCGGCTCGTAGCGGCCGGTGGCCAGGGCGGCGGCCAGGGTCGCGTCGCTGACGTCCTCGACGTAGGACTCGGCCCGGGCCAGCTTGGCCGCCCGGGTCTCGTCGATCTCGAGTCCCACGACGTGCCAACCGACGTCCACCGCGCGCATGGCGAGCGGCAGACCGACGTACCCCTGCCCCATGACGACGAGCCGGCCCGCGGGTTCCATGGCGGCATGGTGACAGAACTATTACGGAGGGTTACATCGGCGCGCCGGATTGCTCACCGTACGTGTTGACGAGGGTCCGTTCGGTGGGGATGCGCTGGCGGGTCCCCGATGGTCCGGCCGACCCCGCCGGTCCGGGACCGGGAATCAGGATCTCGGCGATCCGCTCGCCGGCCCGCCCGTCCCAGAGCGCCGGGCGGCGCGGCGCGGGCGGATCGGCGAGGGCCGCCCGGGCGGCGGCCACGATCCGGTCCGGATCCCGGCCGACCAGCACATTCGTCCCCTCCGTGACGGTGACGGGCCGCTCGGTGGTGTCGCGCAGGGTGAGGCAGGGAACGCCCAGCACGGTCGTCTCCTCCTGCACCCCGCCCGAATCGGTGAGGACCAGCCGGGCGCCGGCCTGCAGCGCGATGAAGTCGCGGTACCCGGCCGGCGGCAGCAGGGTGATGCCGGTCGGTAGCCGCCCGCGCAGGCGGGCGGCGGTCCGTGGGTGGGCGGGGAACACCAGCGGGCACGCGGCGGCGACCGTGCCCAGCGCGTCGAGGAGCCGGGCCAGCACGACCTCGTCGTCCACGTTGGCCGGTCGGTGCAGGGTGACCAGCCCGTAACCGCCGGCGGTGAGACCCAGCCGGGCCAACGTCGGGCCGCCCCGGGCGGCCGGCAGGTGGGTCAGCAGGGTGTCGACCATGACGTTGCCGACCAGATGGATCCGCTCGCCGCCGTAGCCCTCGGCCCGCAGGTTGTCGGCCGCGTCGGCCGAGGTGGCGAACAGCTGGTCGGAGACCCGGTCGACGACGACCCGGTTGACCTCCTCAGGCATCGTCCAGTCCCGGCTGCGCAGTCCGGCTTCGACGTGGGCGACCGCGGCACCGTGCTTGGCGGCGACGATCGCGCAGGCCAGGGTGGAATTCACATCGCCGAAGACCACGACGACGTCCGGTTCGGCGATGGCCAGCAACGGCTCGAAGGCGGTCATGGCCCGGGCGGTCTGCTCGGCGTGGGTACCCGGCCCGACGGCCAGCGCGTGGTCGGGGGTCGGCAGGCCCAGCTCGGCGAAGAAGACCCCGCTCATGGCCTCGTCGTAGTGCTGACCGGTGTGCACCAGCGTCGCCCGGGCGCCCCGGGCGACCGTCGCCGCGAGCACCGGCGCGACCTTCATGAAGTTCGGGCGGGCTCCCGCGACAAGCAGTACGTGCACGCTGTTCACCCTCCGTAGTGGACCGGCCGGCGGAGATCACGCCCGACCGGGTCCGGACGCGACCTGGCATCTCGGACATCGATGTCAGGAACCGGTGCATCCTCCGCGCGTCGCGCGGTCGCCAGCACCGCACTCTGACTACCCTATGGCCGACAATAGTGACTGTGTGTCGCCGTACGACACGCCTTGGATCTCGGGAGGTCGCGTGCTGCTCGCCGGGGTCACGGCGTGCCTCGTGGCCTTCGCCGCCACGCCGGTGGTGCTGGCCGGCCTGCGGGCCCGCGCGGTGCTCGACCCGGTCACCGAACGGTCGTCGCACGACGTGCCGACGGTCCGGGGCGGGGGTCTGGCCGTGGTGATCGCCGTCCTGGCCGCGGCGGCGGCGCTGGCGGTGACCGGTCGGGGCGGTCCGCAGGCCGGCGCGGTGGTGGCGGTCGCCGCGTTCGGAGCGGTGGGGCTGGCCGAGGACCTGGTCGGCGTGCCCGTCCTGCCCCGGTTCGGCCTGCAGATGCTGGCCGCCGGACTGGCCGTGGGGCTCGCGCTGTCCCACGTCGGGTGGCTGCCCGGGCTGCCGGTCGCCGTCGGCGTCCTCGTGATCGTCGCGTCGATGCTGTGGGTGACCGCCTTCGTCAACATCTTCAACTTCATGGACGGCGTGAACGGCATCTCGGCCGCCCAGGCGCTGGTCGCCGGGACTGCCTACGTCGCGGTCGGAGTGTTCGATCACCGCCCCGAGCTGCGGGTCGGCGGGCTGCTGGCCGCCGCGAGCGCCGTCGGGTTCGCGCCCTGGAACTTCCCCCGGGCCCGGATCTTCCTCGGCGACGTCGGAAGCCACGCCTTCGGCGGCCTGCTCGGCGTCCTGGCCCTGGGCGCGGCCCTCGACGCCCGGGCCGGTGAGGCGGCGGTCGCACCGCTGGTGCTGTATCTGGCCGACACGTCCGTCACCCTGGTCCGGCGGATCACCGCCGGCGAGCAGTGGCATCGTCCGCACCGCACCCACACCTACCAACGGCTGACCGTCGCCGGCTGGTCGCATGAACGGGTGACCTGCACCTTCGGGGCATTGGCGCTCATCACCGCGGGCCTCGGCCTGGTCGCCGAACACTCCCCGCCGGCCCCCCGGGCGCTCGCCGACCTGGCCATCGTGCTGGTGGTGCTGGGCTACCTGGCGCTGCCGGCCGTCGTCGCCGGTCGGCGCCGCGCGGCCGCCGCGGCCAGGGCGGGCGGGGCGGCCGGGGCGACGTCCCCGGCGGCGGTACCCGCCGCTCCGACCCGGCCACCGACGCCGCCGGCCCAGCGGGTCGCCCCCCACGCGGACGAGATCGCCGATCCGGCCGGACGCTAACGCGGCCAGTCCGGGGAGGCCGGCTGGGCGTCGGTGTAAGCGGACGCCCAGCCGTGCGCGGACACGGTCAACGCGCAGTTCTCGGGCGACCGATTCTCCTGTAGTCCGTCAGCGTCCGCGTGCCCCCCAGCGGCCGTTGACCCGACCACCGCGGGCCCGACCTGGTACCACCGCGGTCGAGACGGCCGGGCGGCGGTCGCGCTGGGCCCGATCCAGCCGGTTGCGGCGATTGTCAGCGTCAACGGGCCACCGGCGTCAGCATCACCGCAAAAACGATCTTCGTTGACGCTGCCACTCGCCCGGTAAGCCGCCGTTGTCGGCGTCCCCGCGCGCCCCGACGCCTGCCGGCAACGACGCTGGGCGGGCCCTCGGGAAGCGTCATCGTCCCGGCCCGCTCTGACCTCCGCTGACCCGGCCAACCCGACCCAACCAGCCACCGTGACTTCGTAGTCAGCGTCAGCGCGGTGTAAGTACCTCGCTGACGCCGACGCCGACGCCGATCGACCAGTCTTTCCCGGTAGTCGGGCTGCTCCGGCCGGAAAACCCGCCGCCCCGACACGGCGCCGCGACGTGGCCGCGAGCGGCCCGCTCGCTACTGTTCGAACCCGAAACGTCACTCACGGCAGCACAGCCGTGTCTCACCGTCTCGGGAGGTTCCGTGCCGCACGCACCCGGCGAGCCCGGACCGGAGGCCGGCCGCGACCGGACCCGCCCGTTGCGGGTCCTGATCGTCACGCAGTACTTCCCGCCGGAGATCGGCGCCCCGCAGGCCCGCCTGTCCGAGACCGCCCGGGAGTGGGCGGCGGCGGGCCTCGCCGTCACCGTGCTGACCGGCCTGCCCAACCACCCCTCCGGCATCGTGCCGGCCTCCTACCGGGGCGTGGCCCGCCGGGTCGAGCAGGTCGACGGGTACCGGGTCGTGCGCACCTGGCTGTACGCGACGCCCAACGAGGGCCTCGTGCGCAAGACCCTCTCGCACCTGTCCTTCATGGTCAGCGGGGTTCTCCTGGGCTGGCGGCGGGTCGGCCGGCCCGACGTGGTGATGGTGTCGTCGCCGGCCTTCTTCTCCCTCGGTACCGCCTTCGTGCTGGCCCGGGCGTCCCGGGCCCGGCTCGTCGTCGAGGTCCGGGACCTGTGGCCGGCGGTCTTCGTCGAACTCGGGGTGCTGACCAACCGGCGGGTCATCGAGCTGCTCGAACGGGTCGAGCTGGCCGCCTACCGGGCCGCCGACGCGGTGGTGACCGTCACGGAGGCGTTCCGCGACGACATCGCCCGGCGCGGGATCCCGGCCGCGAAGATCCACGTGATCCGCAACGGTGTGGACCTGGAGCGCTTCGCGCCGGCCGGCGAACCGGATCCGGCCCTCCGGGCGCGGCTGGGCGCCGGCCCGGATGACACGCTGGTGCTCTATCTGGGCGCGCACGGCATCTCCCAGGGCCTGGTCTCGATCGCCCACGCGGCCCGCCGACTGGTTCTCGACCCGGTGCACATCGCGTTCGTGGGCGACGGTGCCGACCGGCGCCGGCTCGCGCGGACGGTGGCCGACCTCGGTCTGGTGAACGTGACGATGCTGCCCGCCGTGCCCCGCGACGAGGTACCGGGCCTGATCGCGGCGGCCGACATCTGCCTCGTGCCCCTGCGCGACGTGCCGTTGTTCGGCGGCTTCATCCCGTCGAAGATGTTCGAGTTCCTGGCCGCCGGCCGGCCGGTGATCGGCGCGCTGCGCGGCGAGGCGGCCACCATCCTGCGGGCCGCGGGGGCGGTCGTCGTGGAGCCCGAGCGGCCCGACGAGCTGGCCGAACAGATCCGGGCACTGGCCCGGGACCCGGCCCGGCGGGCGGCCATGGCCGCGGCCGGCCGGACCTACGTGGCGACCCACTTCGACCGTCGGGCGCTGGCCCGCCGATACCGGGCGCTCCTCGGCTCGCTCGTCGGCCAGCCGGCCCGGTCGTCGCCCGACCCCGCCGCGACCGCGCCGGCTCAGGCCGGTCCCGGCCGGGCCGCGGCTACGCCGGCTGCCGCGACGATGGCCCGGGACGGGGCGGCATGAGGCTGTTCGTCACTGGCGGCAGTGGCTTCACCGGCCGCCGGGTCGTCGCCCGGGCGGTGGCCGCCGGGCACGACGTCAGCGCGCTGGCCCGGACCGCCGACGCGGCCCGGACGGTGGAGCGGCTCGGCGCCGAAGCGCTGACCGGCGATCTCGACGATCCGGCCTCGGTCGACCAGGCCTTCGCCGCCGCCAAGGCCGACGTGCTGGTCAACGTCGCGTCGCTCGGCTTCGGACACGCCGACACGATCGTGGCCGGCGCCGAGGCGGCCGGGGTCGAGCGGACCCTGTTCGTGTCGACGACCGCGATCTTCACCACCTTGCCGGCCCCCGGTCGAGCGGTCCGGCTGGCCGCCGAGCGGCGCATCACGACCAGCGGAACGGACTGGACGATCGTGCGGCCCACGATGATCTACGGGGCGCCCGGCGACCGGAACCTGAGCCGCCTGCTGGCCCTGCTGGCCCGCACGCCGATCGTCCCACTGCCCGGCGGGGGCGACCATCTGATGCAGCCGGTCCACGTCGAGGACCTGGCCGGGGTGATCCTCACCGCGGCCACCAACGACGAGACGGCGCGGTGCTGTTACACCATCGCCGGCCCGATCGCGCTGAGCCTGCGGCGGATCGTCGAGGAGTCCGCCGACGCGCTCGGCCGCCGGGTCACCTGCGTCCGCGTGCCGCTCGGGCCGGTGCTCACGGTGGCCCGGGTCGTCGAGCGGATCGCCCGTGCGCCCCGGATCACACCCGAGCAGATCGCCCGGCTGGCCGAGGACAAGGCCTTCGACATCGGGCCGGCCACCGCCGACCTGGGCTTCGCGCCCCGGACGTTCGCCGCCGGCATCCGCGCCCTCGCGGCGCTGGTCCGGTGAACGCGCGGGCGGCCGGGCGACCGGGCTGGTCGGCGGGCCGGTCGACGGCCATCCCGGCCGATCCGGCGGCGCCGGCCGCGCTCGTGCGGCTCGGCCGCTACCGGCGGACCGTCGGGCTGCTACGGCCGGCACAGGTCGGGGCCCGGGTCCGGCTGCGCGGGCAGCGGGCGGCGATCGGCCGGTTCCCGGGGGTCGGCGAGGCCCTGCTGCGCGGGCTGGCGCCGCCCATCGTCGGATGGCCGGCCCACTTCGTCCCCCTCGACGCCCGCACGGCCGATCCGGGCATTGATCTCGACCGCCTCG
>JAMFSN010000312.1 GCA_026225295.1 Frankia alni | reverse complement strand
TGTCCCGCAGCAGGGTCTGGATCTCGCCCCGGGTCAGCCGGTGCGGGGACCCGTCGGCGCCGGATTCCAGGACGACCGCCCCGATCTGACCCTCGCGAACCGTCGCCTCGCCGCGGACCCCCTCGCCCAGGTGATGGGGCACCCGCTCGGGGTTCTCCCAGTCGAGCGTGCGGGCGACGTGCGCGGTCAGCGTGACGTCGCCGGACCGGAAGACGGCCCCGTGCTCGGAAACGTCCAGCGTGTGGGGGGCCCGGCCGTAGTCGAAGCGCGGAGCCAGCTCGGTCCGGAAGCGCATCACCCCGCGCACGACGCGGATGACCCGCACCAGGCGGTGCCGGTCGGTCGGCCGGCGGACCGTTCCTTCCTCGACCGGCATGAAGTCGACCACCTCGCCGACGCCCTGCTCCGTCATGAACCGGGTGATCAGCACGGCGGTGTCGGGGACGTAGAGCTGCTTGGTGACGTAGCCGGGCTCGGCGGGCGCGATCCGGAAGTGGCCGCCCTTCTCGTCGTCGAGCAGGGAGCCGAAAATGCTCGGCGAGTCGAAGCGGGGGCAGCAGAACCAGTCGATGTCGCCGTCGGTCGAGACGAGCGCGGCGGTCTGCAGGTCTCCGATGAGGCCGTGTTCCGCGATCAGGGCCGGTGCCATGGATCCTCCTGGCTGTGAACATCCTGTGGACAGGTTGTGGACGGGCCGAAGTTTCCACCGTCCGTCGCTGGCCCTCGGTCGGTCACCATCCGGTGTGGATGACGCGGGCGGGCCGGGCGATCGGGTTCGTCCGCTCGGGGTGATGCGCGGGCCGCATACCCGGGTCAGCGTCGTGCCCATGGCATCGCCGGTCAGGTCGCAGGATCCGTTCGCGGCGTTGCGGAGTCGCCGGTACCTGGTGCTGCTGGTCTTTGCGGCCGTCCTGGGGGTCCCGATCTCGGTGTCGTCGTACTGGTTCCTGAAGCTCGCCGACAACCTCCAGGTGTGGGTCTACCAGGATCTTCCGACCGGGGTCGGTTTCCAGCGCGCCCCGAGCTGGTGGCCGGTGGTGCCGTTGCTGGTCGCGGGGCTTCTCGTCGGCTTGATCATCCGGTCCGCGCCGGGCGGCGGCGGTGAGTCGCCGGCCGCCGGGTTCAGCCCCGGCCATCGGGTCTCCATCCCGGCCCTGCCCGGCATCGCGGTCGCGGCGCTGACCGGCATCGGGCTGGGCGCGGTGGTCGGTCCGGAGGCGCCGCTGATCGCTCTGGGTGCGGGGCTGGCGGTGGTCGCGCTGCGGATGATGCGCCGCGAGCAACCCCCCGAACTCGTGGCCATGGTCGCCGCGACCGGGAGTTTCGCGGCGATCAGCACCTTGCTGGGCTCGCCGCTGGCCGGGGCGTTCCTGTTGCTGGAAGCCGCCGGCCTGGGGGGCGTGACTGAAGCCATCGTGCTGGTCCCGGGCCTGCTGGCGGCCGGGATCGGGACGCTGATCTTCACCGGGCTCGGTTCCTGGACCGGCTACGGCAACCAGTCGTTGGCGATCGGAAACCTCCCGACGGCCGCGGCGCCGACCGCGGCGGAGTTCGGCTGGGCGTTGGCGGCCGGGCTCGCGGCCGGGCTGTTGTCCACCGCACTTCGGCGGGGCGCGCTGCTGGCCCGTCCCCAGGTGGAGCGGGCTCCGGTGGCGGTCGTCCCGGTCATCGGGCTGGCCACCGCCGGGCTGGCCATCGCTTATCAACAGGCCACCGGCAAGGGCTGGTCGGACGTGTTGTTTTCCGGCCAGAGCTCCCTGCCGGGGCTGATCAACAACAGCGCCGGGTACTCGCTCGGAGCGTTGTTCCTGCTCCTGGCGTGCAAGGGCCTCGCCTACCTGGGGGCCATGGCCGGCTTCCGAGGCGGACCGATCTTTCCGTCGATGTTCCTCGGCGCGGTCGGCGGCCTGGCCCTGTCCCACGCACCGGGATTGTCGATGATGGCCGGCCTGGCCATGGGGATCGCCGGGATGACCGCCGGCATGGTGCGCCTGCCGTTCTCCGCGGTCCTGCTCACCTCGCTGTTCCTGCAGCACGACGGCACCACCGTCATGCCGTTGTCGATCGTCGCGGCGGTCATCTCGTTCCTGGTCGTCGTGCGGCTCACCCCGACCGAGTTCCTGACCGCTCCGCCGCCTTACCCGGCCAATCCGGTCGCCTCAGCACGACCTGTTGCGGGAACGGCGGGCGGGTCCGGGCCGGACCCGGCCCGGACCGACGGGTCGCGCACCGGGTAACGGGACCGGTGCCGCGGCGGGACCGCCGACCAACCGGTCTCCTCCAGATGGCACTGGTCGACCCCGGCTGGCCGCGGCGGACCGGTCCCCGGGGCGCCAATCACCCGGCCGGGGTGACAAGGGTCGTCTCCCGGGCGGGAAGGACGACCGGCGTGCGCAACCGCGAGGATCCCCGCCGGCCCGAACCGGAGGTCGTCCTGAGCCGGCAGTCCGGCCGCCGCCGGGCGGGCGCTCCGCGTCGTCGTGTTTCGGAGCGACCGGTCCCCGACGTGACCCCGGTCGGCGGCTCGGCGGCGCCCCCCGGTTTTCATTCGTTCACCGCTGCCAATCCGTCGACCGGTTCTATCTGCGCGACCTGTCTGCGAGCCGGTCCGTTCGTCGACTCCGGGGCTGAGCCGACCGCGAGGGCGCCGTCCGGCCTGGTCCCCGGCCCGACGCTGGAGTTGTTGCCGGCGGGGACCTCGCCGCGGTCGGGCGACCCGTGCGACCCGTGCGACCCGGTGCCGGCCAAGCTCGCTATCCCCAGGCCCGGTCCCGATCTGGTCCGGCGGGACGATCTCCTCGACCGGTTGGGCCGGGCGCCCGGTCAGGGCGCCGTGATGCTGAGCGCCCCGGCCGGGTACGGCAAGACGACCCTGGTCGGCCAGTGGGCCGCCACTGATCCGCGTCCGTTTGCGTACCTGCGGCTCGACGCCACGGACAACGATCCGGCCCGGCTGCTCGGGTACCTCGCCCGAGCGGTGGACACCCTCGAGCGGCCGCCGCCGGAGCAGCTCGCGGACCGCGTCGCGCTGGCCGACGGGGAGCCGTACCACCCGCTGCTCGCCGTCGCCCGGCTGGGCGCGGTCATCGCCGGACTGCAGACCCCGTTCGTCCTGGTGGTCGACGACGCCCACCACCTCACCGCGGCCGCGGCCCGGGCTCTGCTGGAGACCGTGCTCGATCACCTGCCGTCCCGCTCGCACCTCGTGGTGGCCGGGCGGGGCGATTCGCCGGTGGCGGTCGGGCGGCTCCGGGGGGCCGGACGGGTTCTGCAAATGGGACCCGATGACCTGGCCCTGAGACCCGAGGACGTGGCCACCGTGTGCGCCTCATCCGGACTGGCCCTGGACGAGGCCGATCTCCACCGGTTGACGGTCCGGACCGGCGGTTGGCCGGTCGCGGTTCGACTGGCCGTCAGGGCCGGTCGCGACCGGGCCGGGTCCCCGTCCAGCGGTTGCGGTTCCTCGTCCGGTTCCGGCGCCGATGCGATATCGGTGGCCCCGGTCGCCTGGGGCGCACCGGTGGATAACTCCTCCGGGTCCCTACCGCCGCCCGCGCCCGGACCGCCGGTCGGCTGGGCCGACCAGGCGGTGGAACGGGCTTCCCTGGCGATTGCCGAATTCCTGCGCGAGGAGGTGCTCGCCGGGCTGGTCCCGGGCCTCGCGGGATTTCCTCCTCCGGGTGTCCGTCCTGCGCCAGTTGTCCGGGCCGGCCTGTGACGCGCTCTTGGCCACCGAGGGGTCCGCGGCCGCGATCGGGCAGCTCCTGGCGGCGGGTCTCCTGGCGGCGACCGATCATCCGGTCCCGTCCACAAGCGACTCGTTGCCCGATCACCTACCGCCGGGTTCTCCGCCGGAATATCGCCTCCGGCCGCTGCCGCGGGACCTGCTGTACGCCGAACTCCTCCGGTGCTCGCCCGAGCTCGGGCCCGTTCTGCACAACCGGGCCAGCGGCTGGTTCGAGGGCCGGGGCGATGTGGACGCAGCCATCGCCCACGCCCGGGCCGCCGGTCAGGTCGGGCGGGCCGGGAACCTCGTCTGGTCCCAGGTCCGGCCGCACCCGGGTCCGGCCGAGGTCGGCGCGCTGGGCCGTCGGCTCGCCCTGTTCACCACCGGACAGGTCGCGGGGCACGCGCCGCTGGCCCTGGCGGCGGCCTGGCACGCGGTGGAGACCGGTCGACCGGCGGAACCGTGGCTGGCCCTGGTGGGACCCGACCGGTACGGGGATCCGTTGCCGGGCGGTCCCTCATCGGTCGCGGCGGCGGTGGCGCTGGTCCGGGCCATAGACCCGACCGGTGGTGTCCGCGACACCCGTCAGCGGTGCGACGGCGGTGGGGATCTGGTCGCGTCGGTGGCCGCCGATGCCCGGTCGCTGCTCGCGGCCGAGGAGCCGGGCAGTCCCTGGTGGGCTCGGGCGTCGTTCCTCGCCGGGGTGGCCGCGCACCTGGCGGGCGACCGGGACCGCGCCCGACCCGCCTTGACCGCGGGAGCGCAGCGCGCCCCCGCACACGGGTCTCACGCGGTCGGTCTCCGCTGCCGGGCGCAGCTCACCTTGATGGGACTCGACGACCGGGAGGGGGCTGGGCCCGCGGTGCCGGTGTCGGTCACGACCCGGGGAACCGGTGCTGTGGACGGCTCCCATCCACCGGTGGACGCGTCTCCTCTCAGTGATACCCGTACACCGGTGGATGACGGCGAAAATCCCCCTTGTTCGTTGACCGGATGGGCGGCGGTTTCGGTCACGGCGATCCAGGCGCTGGCGCTGGCCCGGGCCGGCCGCCCGGACGCGGCGCGGGTCGCCGCCGAAGCGTCCACGGCCGAGGTTCCGGCCGGTGAGCCCGGCTCCGAGGTATCCACGACCCAGGGCTGGGTGGTCGTCCAGTCCTGGGTCACGCTGGCCCGGGTCCGGCTGCTGCTTCACGATCCGGCCGCCGCCCTGGCGCTGATCACCCGCGCGGACCGGGCCATGAGAGCCGTCCCCGACGTCGCGGGCCTGTCGGCGACCCTGGCGGGCACCCGTCGCGCGGCCGAAGCGCTCCGGCGGGCCGGCGCGGCCGGCGCACCCGGTCTGACCGGCGCCGAGCTGCGGGTTCTGCGTTTCCTCCCGACCCACCTGTCGTACCAGGAGATTGCCGACCGGCTGTTTGTCTCCCGCAACACCGTCAAGACGCAGGCCATCGCGACCTATCGGAAGCTCGGCGTCCGTTCGAGAGGTGCCGCGGTCGCCGCCGCCATCGAGCGGGGCCTCCTGGCCGGCTGATCAGGTCGCCCCGGCACGACTCGTTGGAGGTGACCGCCACCCGGTGAGACCCGTCCGAGGGATCTGGCGCGGGGATCCGCGGCGGCCGGATCCCCGCAGCTATCCCGGCCCGGGGCCGGGTCCAGCGCCGGGATCCGATCCGGTCGGACTCCGGGCCTTCCAATTCATCCGCACGGCATTGGCGACGATGCGCACCAGGACGCCGAGCACGATGAGATCGCCGATCATCTGAACCATCGCGATGATGCGGGCCGCCTGGCTGACCGGCGCGATGTCGCCGAAGCCGACCGTCGCGAAGACCGTCACCGCGAAATACAGCGCGTCGGTGCGGTTGAGTCGCTCGGTGAACGCGGCGGGGTCGGAGCGCTCGAGCAGGAAGTAGGAGACCGCGAAGACGAGTAGGAACAGCGGGATGGCGATGGACAGCAGCTCCACCGCGCGGACCCCCGGATTGACCGAGTGGATGATCGACCGCACCTGGCGGTAGCTGACCACGGCGAAGGCGACCAGGCCGCCGCACAGGACGATCACGGTCTGCCCGCTGACCACCCGGCGCAGCGGCAGGAAGTAGTAGATGACCACCATGAGGGCGATGGTCAGCAGCGACCGGACCAGGGCCCGGACGATCAGGGTGCGCCGCTGGCCCCGGGTCATCAGCTCGAACGGCCCGCGCTTCACCGGTGTCCCGTCGGCCCGCGATGGCCGGGGTGGCCGTCGGGCCGCCGCGCGGTGGTCACGAGCATGCGCAGCACCTCGGCTCCCGGTCGACGGCGACCGCCAGCCGGGCGGCGCCCCCCGTCCACAACGCCGCCCGGCGCGATCCGCCAGCCGGGTCGCTGCCCGGCCGCAGGCTTCCACCGTGACCGACCAGCGCCGGAACGGCATCATCCCAACCGGGCGATTGGCCGGCTGGGTCGACGAGCGGGCCACGAACCATCCGCGACCCGGTGCTGTAGCCTCATACCGGCACGCGGACCTGTAGCTCAGTCGGTTAGAGCGCTTCCCTGATAAGGAAGAGGCCGGAGGTTCAAGTCCTCCCAGGTCCACCACGAACGTCCAGGTCAAGCGGTAATTGATGATCTTCGTAAGATCGAAGAAGATCATCAATTAGCTCGTCATTAGCAGACGACGTGACACTGAGCGGTTGCGCGCGTCACAGCCAAACCGCGTATGAGACGTACGTCACGCTAGCGGCGGCTTCCGTGCGGGTGTCGTCGGACAGCCACCGCTGTGCCACGCTCACGCTTAGTATCCGGCAGGCACTGGCTATCGAGGCTCTAACGTCCGTCTCACGCACCTCGCGGCCTTGGGCGGTAGGCGAACAGGTAGAGGCCGGCATGACCCGACACGAAGAGGTGACGACCGTCCGGAAAGATCGTGCAGTCGGTGAGCGGGCCGTCGACGCGGACGACAGTCGTGCAGCTGCCGTCGGCAGTGTTCCACAGCCGGACCGTGTGGTCGGCGCTGACGCTGGCTATCCAGTTGCCGTCGGGGGCCACCGCTACTGAATTCACCCAGTCGGTGTGGCCAGTCAAGGTCGCTCGCGGGCTGCCGTCGTTCGTGTTCCATAGGCGCACGGTGTGGTCGTTGCCGGCGCTGGCTATCCAGTTGCCGTCGGGGGCAACCGCCACCGCGCGCACCGCCCCGAAGGATCGAAATCGTTGGAAAAAACGCGGTAGGCGGTTCGGATATATCGCCCGGAGTTTGCCGTCGGCGGCGTTCCACAGCCGCACCGTGTGGTCAGCGCTAGCGCTGACGAGCCAGCGGCCGTCGGTGCCCACTGCCACCGCGTTCACCCAGCTACTGTGGCCGCTCAGTATGGCTCGGAGTGTGCCGTCGGCCGTGTTAAACAGCCGAACTGTCCGGCCGGCGGCGCTGGCCAGCCAGCTGCCGTCGGGTGCCACTGCCACGGCGCGTACCCAACCTCTCGCTGCCGGGCAAGGCCACGTTGCCCGCGGGCTGCCGTCGATGTTCCAAAGCCGGACGGTCCAGTCGTCGGCGGCGCTGGCGAGCCAGCTGCCGTCGGGAGCCACAGCCACCGCGCGCACCCAGTCGGTGTGCCCGGTTAGGGCGCGGCGCAGCGCAGGGTCATGGTCGGGAAGCGGCCACGCGGGAACGAGTTGGTCGAAGGAAGCGCCCGCGCTGTAGCGACTGACGATTGTAGAGAGAATATCGTCCCCTTGGAGGCGACTGAGCAACGTCACGGCCTGCCCGTGTTCGGGGTCGATTGGGCCGAGAAGATGCGCGGCCTGGATGCACCGTGCGCGGAGCTGTTGAACAAGTGGGCTGGTGGAACGAGCCATGTCGAC
>JAMFSN010000043.1 GCA_026225295.1 Frankia alni | reverse complement strand
GGGACCGCCGTGACCGGCTTTGTCGGCTTCCCGCTGCTGTTTGCCTGGGCGTGGTGGATGCAGCATTTTCTCCTCGGCGGCCGGGTCGGCTGGCGCCCGTTGCTCGGGGGCGCGGTGGCGTTGGCCATCGCCCTGTTCGGCCTGAGCATCTTCAATACCCTGGTGCTGTCCAGGTCGATCGTGACGCACTCCCACGAATACGGACCGATCGGCGTTGTGTTCGTCCTGCTGTCGTGGTTCATCGCGCTGGGCGTTGTGATGCTCGGCGGCGCGCTGGTCGGCGCGGTGCTCTACCAGCGCCGCACGACCATCGGCTCGGCGACTCCGCCCTACCCCGAGGCCAGCTCGGCGGGTCCTGGCCGGGAGCCGGCCGACCCGACCGCGGGGCGAACCGTCACCTGAGCGAGTCGCGCCCGTCACCTCGCGGAACGGTTCTCGTCGGACGGGTCGTGGACATTTCGGTCCGGATCGCGATAGGCAGTGAGCCGCGAGCGGGCCGGCGCGGGTCCGCGATGCCACAGGGGGCAGCATGGCCGCACGACGGACCGATCTCACCCGGCGGAGCCTGGTTCTGGGCGGCCTGGCGGCGGCCGCCGCCGGCTGTTCGTCCTCCCGGTCATCGCCCGGCGGCGGGACCGGTCGGGCGGTGCCGTCGGCCGTTCCGACCCGGACCCCCGGTACCCGCCCTTTCCCGAACGCGGCGGCCGGCACCGACCTGCTGCCGGCCATCGAGCACATCGTCGTGCTGATGATGGAGAACCACTCGTACGACAATTACTTCGGGATGCTGGGGCGGGGCGACGGGCTCCCGCGCGATGCGAACGGCGAGCCGGCCGCGATCAATCTCGACGGCGCCGGGAAACCCGTCCGGTCCTTCCACATCACGACACCCTGCCAGGAAAAGGGGAAACCGAGCCAGTCCTGGAACGCCAGCCATATCCAGTTCAACGGAGGCCGCAACGACGGCTTCGCCCGCAGCGAGAGCGGCCGGATCTCGATGGGTTACTGGACGGCTGACGACCTGCCCTTCTACTACGGGTTGGCCAGTACGTTCCCCCTCGCCGACCGCTATTTTTCGTCGGTGCTCGCTCAGACGTACCCGAACCGGCGGTTTCTCATGGCCGGTACGGCTTTCGGCGAGGTGGGCGACCCGACGCCCAGCTTTTCCGACCCGCCCCCGCCGAACGGGACAATCTTCGACCGGCTCAACCAGCACCAGATCCCGTGGAAGAACTACGTCGCGCAGGTCTCGTCCACGCTCATCATCCCGTCGATCTACCAGCAGAACCGGTCGAAGATCGTTCCGGTCGGAAATTTCTACACCGACGCGGCGGCCGGCCGACTTCCGGGCTTTTCCCTGGTCGACCCGAACTACACGACGTCGTCGGAGGAGGATCCGCAGAACATCGCGGTGGGCGAGAACTTCGCGGCCGGGATCATCAACGCGGTCCTGCACGGTCCGGCGTGGTCGAAGACGCTGCTGGTCTGGTGCTACGACGAGGGGGGCGGCTACTACGACCACGTTCCGCCCCCGCGGGCCATCGCCCCGGACAGCATCGGGCCGGACATTCAGACGCCGCCGGACCAGCCCGGCCGGTACGACCGCTACGGATTCCGGGTGCCCTGCGTGATCGTGTCGCCGTATGCGCGTCGCAACTATGTCTCGCATGTGGTGCACGACCACACCTCGATCCTCAAACTGGTCGAGACGAAGTGGAACCTGCCGGCCCTGACCTTCCGGGACGCGAACGCCAGCAATCTGCTCGACAGCCTCGACCTGACCAGCGCCCCGGGATTTGCCGAGCCGCCCCGCCTGCCATCGGCCAACACGGCGGCCGCCAACGCGACCTGTCTCGGGTTCGGCGACGGCACCTGAGCGGATCCGGGCCGGAGACGGCGGTGGCTGGTCAGGTGGGGGTGCCGCGGTCGCGGCCCGGCCGGACGAACAGCGCCTCGTCGCATTCGTGGTTCCGGCAGCGGACCGCGAACTCGGCGGCGCTCGGCGGCTCGGCGCGGTACCGCTGGAATGCGGCCTGGTCGATCTCGTAGTATTCGTCGTAGTCGACCAGGTTGTTACTCACCGGAATCGAAAGGTAGAAGCGGCCGGACTCCACTTCGATACCGAGCGAATACCGCTCGGCCGGGTACACCGCGATATCAACGAATCGCAACCGGAGCCTCCTGGGCGTCCCGAGACTCCTGGGGGCTCGGCGCGCGGCGGTTCCGGTTGCCCTTCACCCTCCGAGAATATCGAAACCCTCCGGAGTCGCCGATGGACGAGGTGGTCGCGGCCAATCTCGATCGGTTCGCTGACGGCTCGGATGTCGCCGGTTACCTGGAGACGCCGTACCATGCGCGGCGGGTTTCCACCGGCGTCGCGCTCCTCCTGGCCAGCCTGCACTCCCGCTCCGGCCGCCCGGGCGGGCCGGGTCCGCCGGTGGTGGCCGACCTCGGCGCCGGCTCGATCGTCGCCGGCCAGTTACTGCACGAAGGTGGGGTCCGAGTGGTCACGGTCGACCTCGCCGCGCCGGCCCCCGCACCCGGAACTGGACCCGAACAGGTGGCCGAATCGGCACGAATGCGTTCGGCGATCCCGCTCATCCGGGCCGATCTCAGCCGGCCGCTGCCTTTTCGCGATGGTGCACTCGACGGAATCTTCGCGGGCGAGGTGATCGAGCACCTGTTCGATCCAGTTACCTTCCTGATCGAGTGCCGGCGGGTGCTCGGGCCGGACGGGTCGATTGTTCTCACTACGCCCAATCTGGCCGCGTTGACCGACCGGATCCGCTTTATCGTCGGTCGCAGCCCGCGCCAGATCGACGCGCTCCACCCGTACCTGGTATTGCACATCCGGCCATTCACCTACCGGTCCTTGGCGCGGACATTGACGGCCTGCGGATTCATCCCGACGCGGTTGCGTTCGAACTATGTTCAGCTCGGGCGGGGCCGGATCCGGGCGGAGTCCCGGGTGCTGGCCCGCGTTTTTCCGTCGTTGGGCGGTTCGCTGATCGTGGCGGCGGTCAGCGGTCAGCGCGGGCCGGGTGCAGGGCTGCCCCGGTGAGGGCAAAGGTGCCGAACGGGGTGGTGCACGTCCCCCACGGGCTCATGCCGAACACCGCGAGGCTCGACAGCGTCCCCGAGTAAGCCCCCGCGTCCGGTAGACCGGTCAGATCGACCCGCGACGTCGGATCCCGGGGCCAGGCCAGCGTCACATGCGGATGGAAGCGGTCGCCCAGGTCGTCGGTCACTTCGTCGTAGCCGTACCGCCGCAGCTG
>JAMFSN010000311.1 GCA_026225295.1 Frankia alni | reverse complement strand
CCGCGACCCACGCGTCGCCCTCACGGTGCACCTCGACGCGGTAGGTGGTGCGCTTCTCACCGGTGGTCATGACCGGAGCCAACCCTTTCCGAAGGCGGGCACGAGATCCCTCTCGATCGCAGCGACTTTCCCTACCGGCACGTCCCCGCTGTGCATGGGGACCGAAGTGTGGGCAGTGGCAGGAAGCGGTCTAACCACTAGACAGACTGGGACAACCGGTAGGCGCGCCGCTGTAGTCAGGTGGGCCGTCTGACCGCCCTGCCCACGCTGCCGGTTCGGCTGTCTGCGACGTCGTCACCGCGCCCGGG
This sequence comes from Frankia alni, assembly GCA_026225295.1. Classification (GTDB taxonomy): domain Bacteria; phylum Actinomycetota; class Actinomycetes; order Frankiales; family Frankiaceae; genus JAMFSN01. The sequence goes on along the minus strand of JAMFSN010000311.1, from coordinate 3,933 downwards.
TCAGCGACGCGGGCGCGGTGAGGTATCGCTCGTTGAGCGACCAGCGTCACTGTGGGCGGGATGACCCACCCGTGGGCCGGCCCGTGGCACTACCGTGGATTCAATGCCCATCACCAAGCCGCTCCGACGGGTTCCGGGACGACTTCGCGCCGGCGGGTCGTCCCGCCGGCCGGTCGTACTGCCCGGATCGCCGGCGCCCCTGGGCGCGTCCGCCGATGCCGGCGGGGTCAACGTCGCGGTCGCCGCCCCTAACGCCGACGGGGTCGAGGTCTGCCTGTTCGACGCGGCCGGGGCCGAGACCCGGCACCCGCTGCCCGAGCGGACCGGCGGCGTCTGGCACGGCTACCTGCCCCGGATCGGCCCCGGTCAGCACTACGGGCTGCGGGTCCACGGTCCCTACGATCCCGCCCGCGGGCTGCGGTTCAACCCGGCCAAGCTGCTGATCGACCCGTACGCCCGCCGGATCACCGGGGTGGTCGAGGACTACGCGACGACCTACGCCTACCGCGGCGGCGACGACGCCGACCAGCCGGACCCGACCGATTCCGCGCCCGCCATGCCGCGGTGCGTGGTCGGCGAGCCGGAGGACCCGCGCGACGACGTGCCGGCCGGCGAACGACCGGGCACCCCGTGGGCCGACACGATCGTCTACGAGTTGCACGTCAGCGGGTTCACCCGGACCCACCCGCAGATCCCCCGGGAGCTGCGGGGCACCTACGCGGGCCTCGCCCACCCGGCCGCGCTCGACCACCTGACCGCGCTCGGGATCACCGCCGTCGAGCTGCTGCCGGTGCACGCGTTCACCTCCGAGCCGGCGCTCGGGCCGCGGGGGCTGGCAAACTACTGGGGCTACAACACGCTGGGGTTCTTCGCTCCGCATCCGGGTTACGCGGCCAGCGACGACCCGGTGGCCGAGTTCCGGATGATGGTCCGGGCGCTGCACCGGGCCGGCATCGAGGTGATCCTCGACGTCGTCTACAACCACACGGCCGAAGGTGGCGAAGGCGGTCCGACGCTGTCCCTGCGGGGCGTCGACAACGCCACGTACTACCGCCTGGCCTCCGACCGCCGCCGGTACAACGACTCCACCGGCTGCGGCAACACCCTCGACACCTCGTCACCGCACGCGGTGAAGCTGGTCTGCGATTCGCTGCGCTACTGGACGACCCGGATGGGCGTCGACGGGTTCCGCTTCGACCTGGCGACCGCCGTGGCCCGGGACCGGGCCGGCGCCTTCGACCGGGCCGCGCCGCTGCTCACCGCCATCCACGCGGACCCGGTGCTGTCGACGGTCAAGCTGATCGCCGAGCCCTGGGATCTGGGCCCCGACGGGTATCAGGTGGGCGGGTTCCCGGCTCCGTGGGCCGAGTGGAACGGGCGGTACCGCGACACGGTCCGCGACGTCTGGAGCGGTCGGGCCCGCGAGGTCGCCGACCTGGGCAACCGGCTGGCCGGCTCGTCCGATCTGTACGACCGCAACGGCCGCCGGCCGTGGTCATCGGTCAACTTCGTCACCGCTCACGACGGATTCACACTGGCCGACCTCGTGTCCTACGACCACAAGCACAACGAGGCGAACGGCGAGGACAACCGGGACGGCGAGAACGACAACCGGTCGACGAACCGCGGCTCCGAAGGTCCCACCGACGACCCGAAGATCCTGGCCAGCCGGCGCCGGCTGCGGCGGGCCCAGCTCGCGACGCTGCTGCTGTCGGCCGGCGTCCCGATGCTGCTGGCCGGCGATGAACTCGGCCGCACCCAGGGCGGCAACAACAACGCCTACTGCCAGGACGACCCCATCTCCTGGCTGGACTGGTCGCGCCCGGACGGCAGCGCCCCGGACGACCCGACGGGCGGCGACCCGCACCTGCTGAAGCTGGTCGCCGGCCTGATCGCATTGCGGCGGCGTTCGCCGGTGCTGCACCGCCGGACGTTCTTCCGGGGCACCGGGGCGGTCGAGACGGTGCCGGCTGACATCACCTGGTTCCGGGCCGACGGCGCGGTCATGAGCGAGGAGGACTGGCACTCCTCGTCGGTGCGGACGCTGGTCGCCCACCTGTCGGGTCGCGAGCTGCCGTGGCGCGGGCCGGACGGCCGGCTGGTCACCGATTCCAGCTACCTGCTGATCGTGCATCCCTCCGGCCATACCGCGCAGGTCCGCCTGCCCGGCAAGCCCTGGGCGACGTCGTACCGGCTGATCCTGGACACGGCCGCCGACGATCTGGCCGGGTTCCCGGACGGCCCGGCCGCGCCGCGTCGGCCGGGCACCGAGCTGGCGGTCGCCGGCCGGGCCGTCGTGCTGCTGTCCGCGGCGCCGTGAGCGCGGTGAGCGCCGTGAGCGCCGGCCGAACCGGGGGCCGCGCTACTTCAACAGCTGACGGGCGATCACCATGCGCTGGATCTGATTGGTGCCCTCGTAGATCTGGGTGATCTTGGCGTCCCGCATCATCCGCTCAACCGGGAAGTCCATCGTGAAGCCGTAGCCGCCGAACAACTGCACGGCGTCGGTCGTGACCTTCATGGCCGTGTCGCTGGCCAGGCACTTGGCCGCCGACGAGAACAAGGTCAGGTCCCGGTCGGCCCGCTCGGCCTTGCCGGCCGCCACGTACACCATCTGGCGGGCGGACTCGACCGCCATCGCCATGTCGGCCAGCATGAACTGCACGCCCTGGAAATCGGCGATCGGGCGACCGAACTGCTGACGTTCCTTGACGTAGCCGACCGCCGCGTCGAGCGCCCCCTGGGCGAGCCCGACCGCCTGGGCGCCGATCGTGAGGCGGGTGTGGTCGAGGGTCCGCAGAGCCGTCCCGAACCCGGTCCCGGGCGCGCCGATCATCCGGTCAGCTGGGACCCGGACGTTGTCGAAGTAGATCTCGCAGGTCGGGCTGCCCTTGATGCCCAGCTTGCGCTCCTTCTTCCCGACCGAGAACCCGGGGTCGTCGGCGTGGATCACGAACGCCGAGATGCCCCGGGAGCCGGCGCTCGGGTCGGTAACCGCCATGACCGTGTAGTACCGCGAGACGCCGGCGTTCGTGATCCACGACTTCGCGCCGTTGAGCACGTAGTCGTCCCCGTCAGCGATCGCCCGGGTCCGCATCGACGCGGCGTCGCTGCCCGCCTCCCGCTCGGACAGGGCGTAGGAGAACATCGCCTCGCCGCTCGCGACGAGCGGCAGGTACCGCTGCTTCAGTTCCTCCGAACCGGCCAGGATCATCCCGGTCGTGCCCAGCTTGTTGACCGCCGGAATCAGCGACGACGACATGCAGGCCCGGGCGACCTCCTCGACGACGATCGAGCCGGCCAGCGCGTCCGCGCCGACGCCCCCGTACGCCTCCGGAACGTGCACCGCGTGCAGCTCGGCGGCCCGTAGCGCCTCATAGACATCCCACGGGAACTCGGCCGACTCGTCGATCTCGGCCGCCCGCGGGGCGATCTTGTCATCGGCCAACGCCCGGACCGACTCCCGGAGCAGCTGGTGCTCCTCGGGAACCTGATACGTCGCGAATTCCACCGGGCACCTCCGTCGCTCGCGCGCCCGCCGCGCGCTTACGACCGAGCCTATGGCCGGCCGGTGGGGGCCGCCGGTTCGTTGGGCTGGGACTGGCAGGGTCGATGAAGATCCACCGTCCGGGGACGATGACAGTTGCGGGCCAGACGGCGGTCGGCATCATCAGCGGACGTCAGAGCGCCCGGCGGGACCGACGGCTGGGCCTGGTTCGGGGCGGGATCGGCAGGTGGCGGGGTCAGCCGGCGCTGGGCGCTGCGGTGACGATGCCACCTGCCCTGGCACCCGGGGCCGAGGCCGGTGGGGTCGGGGTGGGCCGCGGGTTGGCACCGTCGGCGGCGGCCATAGAACGCACAGACAACGACACCCAGCCGGCGACCACCTTCCGGGCCGGGACTGGCAGGGTCGATGAAGATCCACCGTCCGGG
>JAMFSN010000310.1 GCA_026225295.1 Frankia alni | reverse complement strand
TGGATGACGCCAACTCCGGCCGGCGGCCCGGCTGTAACAAAACGGATCTATTCGGGGACCTTGGTGATCGGTAGTTTACTCCCCGGTACCAACTGCGCAACTGTCACGACCACTGGCCTGCCGAAAGCGAGAATCCCTGATGAGTCCGTCCGCCCCGCCGGTCATTTTTATTCACGGTCTATGGCTGCATTCCACGAGTTGGCAGCCTTGGGTCGAGTTCTTTACGGAAGCTGGATATCAGACCGCGACGCCCGAATGGCCCGGCGTCCCGGCGACCGTCGAGGAGGCCCGGGCCCACCCGGAGACCCAGGCCGGTAAGGGGTTGGCTGAGATCATCGCCCACCACGCCGAGGTTCTGAAGACGTTCGACACCCCGCCGATCGTGATCGGCCATTCTTTCGGCGGCCTGGTCGCGGAGAGCCTGCTCGGCCAGAATCTGGCCGCGGCGGCCATCGCCATCGACCCGGCTCAGATCAAGGGGGTGCTGCCGTTGCCGCTGGCGCAGCTGAAATCCAGCCTGCCGGTGCTCGGGAATCCCCTGAACTACGGCAAGACATTTGCTCTGGACTCCAAGCAGTTCAAATACGGCTTCGGCAATGCGCTGACCCAGGAGGAATCGGATGAACTGCGCGACAAATGGACCATTCCGTCACCCAATCGGCCCCTCTTCGAGGCGGCGATCGCGAACTTCAACCCGAAGGCGCCGTCAAAGATCGACGTCAAGAACTCGACCCGCGGTCCGCTGCTGATCACCGTCGGTCTCCAGGACCACACGGTGCCGCCGCCGGTGGCGCGGGCCGCGTACAAGCTCTACCGCCATTCGACGGCCACGACCGATCTGAAGGAATTCGACCGCGGCCACTCGCTGACCATCGACCACGGTTGGTTGGAGATCGCTCAGGCCAGCCTCGACTGGCTGAAGTCGCAGGGCCTGTAGCCCGGGGGTGCGGACGGGCCGGTGCGCTCCGCACCGGCCCGTCGCCCGTCGCCCGGACCGGACCGGATCAGGTTTTGCGACCCACCGCGGCGTACGCCCCGGCCGCCCCGGCCACCGCGGCCACCGCCGCATCCGGCGCGTTGTCCGGGTGCCAGTCGGCCATCGGTACGATGCCCGGCTCGATCAGAGCCAGCCCGTCGAAGAAGCGCTGGATCTCCTCCTTGCCCCGGAACTGGAAGCTGATGCCGGACCGCGCGTACGACGCGGCGACCCCGGCGGCCACGCCGGGGGTGTGCAGCTCGGCCGACGGGTGGGTCAGAGCCAGGTGGCTCCCGCTCGCGAGCGGGGCCATCAGCCGGCTGATCAGGTCGAACGGTTGCGCCTCGTTCGGCACGAACATGAGGATCCCGAATGCCAGCAGGGCGACGGGCTGCCCGAAGTCCAGGACCCGGGCCGCTTTCTCCAGGATCGGGCCGGGTTCGCGCAGGTCGGCGTCGAAGTACGCGGTCGCCCCGGCCGGCGAACCGCACAGCAGCGCCCGGGCGTGGACCAGCACGATCGGGTCGTTGTCGGTGTAGACGATCCGGGCCGTCGGGTCGATCGACTGGGCGATCTCGTGCACGTTGGGGCTGGTCGGAATGCCGGTCCCGACGTCGAGGAACTGCCGCACCCCGGCCTCGGTGGCCAGGTAACGCACTGTCCGGTGCAGCGCGGCCCGGTTCGCGCGCATCGCGACGCCGAGCAGTGGGAACGCGGTCAGCGCGGCCTCGGCGGCCGCCCGGTCGGCGGGGAAATTGTCCTTGCCGCCCAGGATGTAGTCGTAGATCCGGGCCGAGTGGGCAACGGTCATGTCGATTTCGGGCGGTGTCCGGTCGGACCCGACGTCGCTGCTGAAACCCCAACCTGCCGACACTAGATAGATCATCTCCGGAGTCCGCACCGATGGAATCCTCATGCTATCGACGCCCCGATCAGGCCCACCGGGTGCCGTTTGTGTTCATCCGGGCGCAACCCGCAGTTGCCCGGCCGGCCGGCGGGCGGACCGGCCGACCGTCCCGGGTCGGGTTGACGACGCACACTGATGACCGAGGCGCGCGGACCCAACCGCCCGCTGACCGGCTGCGAAGGTCAGGTGGCGGGCCGGTCCGCGTCGAGGTGTCCGGGCCGGGTCCGCTCACCGTCCAGAACCGGGTGTCCCCCGCGTTGAACCTGCTGAGGAGGAGCGTCCGATGCCGGACAGCCGCCCACCGTTGCCGCCGTTCACGGCCGAGACCGCCGCGCTGAAGGTCCAGGCCGCCGAGGACGGGTGGAACAGCCGTGACCCCCGGAAGGTCAGCCTCGCCTACACGGAGCACTCGGTGTGGCGTAACCGCGACACGTTCCTCACCGGTCGGCCCGCGATCGTCGCCTTCCTGACCGCCAAGTGGGAGCGGGAACTCGACTATGTCCTGCGCAAGAGCCTGTGGAGCTTCGACGGGGACCGGATCGCGGTCCGCTTCCAGTACGAATGGCACGACCGGACCGACCAGTGGTTCCGCAGCTACGGCAACGAGCTGTGGGAGTTCGACGGGAACGGGCTGATGCGGCGGCGCGAGGCGAGCATCAACGACGTCGCGATCGCCGCGGCCGACCGTCGCTTCTTCGGGCCCCGGGCCGAGTCGGACCACGGGTCGGAAATCCCGGTGCAGTAGCCCGGGCGGGTCACCCGCGGGCGAGCGATGCCCACAGGAGGGCGGCGGCGTAGGTCCGCTGCGGGGCCCAGCTCTCCCCCCGTTGGCGGACGTCCTTGATGGTCGGCAGCTCGGGCCGGTGCCAGGCGTGCTCGACCGCCCGCCGGATCCCGAGATCGCCGGCCGGAAGCACATCCGGCCGGTGCAGCTGCAGGATGAGGAACATCTCCGCCGACCACTGCCCGATGCCCCGGACCGCCGTCAGCGCCGCGACCGCCCGGGCATCGTCGAGCCCCTCCAGGTTGTCCACATCCAGGGCGCCGGAGCCTTGTTTCTCGGCCAGGTCGGTCATGTACGCGACCTTGGCCCGGGACAGGCCGACGGACCGCAGCCGGGCCGGGCCGAGCGCGAGAATCCCGTCCGGGTCGGGGGTCCCGCCGCCCACCGCGGCCCGGAGGCGGTTGTAGATCGCGAGGGCGGCGGCGGTGGAGATCTGCTGGCCGGCGATGCCGTACAGCAAGGCCGCGAAATTGCTGTTCCCGGTCCGGTCGTTGGGCCAGGCGAACGGGTCCGGCCGGCCGTGCCGCTCCGCCAGTCCGGCCAGGACCGGGTCCCGGCCCAGCAGTGCCGCGTACGCCGCTGATTGTTCGGATCGGCCGGGCGCGCTCACCGCGATGGTCCTGGTTGCATCCTTCTTTCCTACCGCGTGCTTCCTACCGCGTGCTTCCTACCGCGTGCTTCCTACCGCGCGCGCCGGCCGGGGGTCCGTCGGCGGGCGCGCCGGGCAGGGCGCCCGCCGCGGTGGCAGGCTGCGTCCTATGCACGGGTGGTGGTACCGCAACATCGTCGAGCCGGGCAAGGAGCCGTTGATGCTCTGCCTGCTCGCGTTCATCGTGACGTTTCTCGTCACCCGGACCATCGTCCGGCTGATCCGGGCCGGCAAAGGACCGTTCCGCAACGTTTCGGCCGGTGGGATGCACGTCCACCACGTTGTGCCGGGAACGATCCTGATGCTCACCGGGGGTCTGATGGCGGTCGGGACGTCGACCCAGTCGACGTGGCGGCTGGTCGCGGCGGTGGTGTTCGGCGTGGGGTCGGCGCTGGTGCTCGACGAGTTCGCCCTGATCCTGCACCTCAGCGACGTCTACTGGGAGCAGGCCGGACGGGCGTCCGTGAACGCGGTGATGTTGACCGCCGGGATCGTCGGCTGCGTGCTGCTCGGTTTCTCGCCGCTGAGCGTGAACGACGTGACCGACCAGGAGCTCGCGGTCCGGGTGGCGGTGCTCTCGAACGAGGCGATCAGCGTTGTCTTCGTGGTCATCGCCCTGCTCAAGGGCAAGTACGGAATGGCCCTGCTCGGGATTTTCCTGTTCCCGCTGGCCGCGATCGCCAGCTTCCGGCTCGCGCGTCCGAACTCGCCCTGGGACCACTGGTTCTACCGGCGCCGGCCGGCCAAAGCCCGCCGGGCGGTCGAACGCGAAGCCGGCCAGCCACCGCTGATCGTACGTTTCCGTATCAAGGTCGAAAACGCCCTGGCCGGCGCCCCCACCGCCGCCGCTTGACCCAGCCCGACC
>JAMFSN010000309.1 GCA_026225295.1 Frankia alni | reverse complement strand
CGAGTACAGCATCACCGGCCGCTCCGACTCCGACACCGCCTCCCGGAAGATCTGGACGCTCTCCGCCTCCAGGCGCTGCAAATGGGTCAACCGACTCATGCCCGGGAACTCCCTGTCTTCAGATGGCGTGCCTGGTGGTGGAGGGGCGGGCGTTCGAGCCCGCCGTCCTACTCGTTGACTTCGGGCGCTACATCGAACCGTTCGATGTAGTCGCCGAACGCGGTGCGGATCTGGTCTTTGGTCAGCCCGTACTTCTCGGCCGTGTAGCGGTGCGGCCCGCGGGCCCCCCGGGCGTTGGCCGCCGCCCATTTACCCATGGCGGTGCGGCTGGAGCTGGTCAGCTCCAGTCCCAGGAAGTCGTAGATGCGGGCGGCGGTCCCGACCGCGTCCGCCTCCAGTTGCTGCTGGGTGACGTCGATGAACCGGTGTTCGCCGATCGCGGCACGATCCGCCATCGCCCGTCCGATGCCCGCGACGAGGTGCTCCAGGAGGAACGAACCGAGGGCGACCGGGTCGGGTGGCTGCTGCGGGAGCGCGTTGCGCTGCGCGGTGGCGATGGTGCTGCAGGCCGACGGAAAGGACGCGGCCGGATCGCGATGGGCCATCACGAACCGGGCCTGGGGGTACTGGGCGGCCAGATCGTCGAGGTGGAAGTTGTGGTAAGGCGCCTTGACAATCCACCGGTGGGGCGGCCGCCCGGTGTGAAGCAACCGCAGGACCCGTTCATGGTACGCGTACGTCTGCTTCAGGCTGCTGCCCCGCCACCAGCGGGAATAGGTCGGAAGAGGAAGGCCGAGCTCCTGATTGTGGAAGTCGAGCCCCAGGATGATGTTGTCGTCGACTGGTCCATCCAGTTCCGAGATGTGCTGCGGCGACCCGCTTTCGGTACCCGCGTTCCGTTTGATGGCGGCCAGGCGGCGCTCGTCGTCCGCATCGCCGGTGGAACCGGGCGGCGTTATCGGGCTGCTGATCTCCCATCGCCGCTGATAGCGAAAATCCGGTCCACTCGCCAACAGGTAGTGCAGTGCGGTGGTGGCCGTGCGGGGCAGGCCATGGATGACGACGATGTCCTCGACCGGCGGGGGAGCCGTAGCCTGCTGGCCGTACCAGGCCTCAATGAGCAGGCGGCTGGTCAGCCGGCCGTGAATAGTTTTTTTGAGCCGGCCGGCCGCGGCTTCGTCCAGAGTGAGGTCCGAGTCCGCCGCCCGGAGCAGGTGTTCCAATCCCTCCTGCCACCCGTCCGGACCGAAGTCGGACCGACCGGTCGACGTACGGGCCCCCTCGATCAGGTCTTCGGCATTCAACATCAGGTGAAGGGTCCTTCCCGTAGGCGTTGGGCCGACTGCACCCGCGGATGCGATGTCACCGCGGTCGAGCTGGATCGATGGCGGAGGTCGAATATGACCACCGTGTCGTGAGGGGAACGGCGAGACGTCTGGCCACCGCGTCGCGGCGCCGCCGGAGAGTCTCGGTCCGCTCGGCCCCGCTGACCGGCCGGGTTCCCGGCGGTAGCATCGAGGCGATCTCCTTGAACGGCACCGTGCTGGTCCGCGGCTGTGGGCGGTCGTCCACCATGACCCAGCGCAGGATCACCACTCCCCGCTCGTGGCCGAGGGTGTCGAGCCAGTTCGCGACCCCGGGATCCTGGTGGGCGATGACAACCCGGCAGACGCCATCGGCATCGGTCTCCACCTGGTGACCGTTGAGGCTCGTCTGGTGATGTGAGAAATCGAAGGTCCGATACCACATATCGCCTATCGAGATGCTCCAGAAGAGACCTTCCGGTGGGGTGAACTCAGTGAGGAGTGCCTCGTCCGGCCGAAGTACGAAGAAGCCCTTCACCGACGAGCGGGAGCTGTTCATTCCCGTGGACGGCAGTGGCCGGGGAGCCGGGATCACATTGTCGCCCTCGTCGCGGAACGAGTGGACCATGTCGACCCAGTAGTCCGCGTTGTTCGCCACCAGCGTCCCGAGTGCGTCGAGCTGTTCACCTATCTCGGCCGCGGTGGGCGTCCGCAGGCAACGGGGAATTTTCGTCGGGTCGGCGTCGATTCGCTCGATCGCGAGATGCGGAACCGCCTCGTTGTCCCAGTCGTACACCATCCTCCGTACGAGTACGGAGGATGCGCCGGCCGGCAGCTCGATCCAATTGCCGGGGACCTTCGCGCGGGAAAGGGTGACCTGAAACTGCCCGTCGGGCGCTACCTCGAACTCGTCGAGGTAGCGCATCACGGGCCGCCCGCCCCCCGTGATGACGAACTCCAGCAGCCGGACCGACTGAACTTCCCCGTAGATCCGGAACACGCCGTCGTCGCAGACCGGGGCGCTCATCAGCGCACCGTCCGGGTTGTCCATGCCTACTTTGACCACGTCGGACTGGATGCGCAGGAAGGCCGGTCGGCTCGCGTCCGTACGGTACAACTCCTGCTCGACCAGGCTGTGGACCAGACCGAGCAGGTACTGGAAGCCCTCCGCCAGATCGCGGTCACCGGCCGCTTCCTCGGATCGCAGTATCGATCGCCCGGCCGACCGGAGGCCTTCGCAGAACCGCTCCCAGGCCTCCCCGGTGCTCAACGCGTCGGTGAAGCCGGTCGCGTCCTCGAGTAGACGTCGGGCCCGGTTGAGCCCGGAACCCGGCATCGGCGGGGTGGAGTCCTTGGTGAACGTGTAGACAGCCACGGTTCTCCTCCGATCGGGTGCGGGTGAGCGAGATACCGGCGGTACGGACCCGCGGGTCCCGGTTCATCGCCGACACCACCAGTCCTGTTGACATACCAGCATCCCTGCCGATATATTGTCATCCATGGTTCTGGGTGTGTCAAGCAGCGAGCGGCTCCGCGTTGGCGTGGTGGTCAACCGGGTGGCCGGTGTCGACGCGGTTGTAGCGGCCGCCGAGCAGGTGGAGGAGTTGGGATTCGGGGCGGCCTGGCTCACGAACGGAGGGCCGGAGGACTGCATGCCACTCCTGGCGGCAATCGCCATGCGCACCGAACGGCTGAAGCTGGGCACCTCGGTGGTCCAGACCTATCCCCGCCACCCCATGGTGCTGGCTTCGGAGGCCAACGTCATCGATCAGCTGGCCCCCGGCCGTCTGCGGTTGGGCATCGGGCCGAGCCATGACGTGGTCATGGCTTCGCTGGGCATTGCCCGCAACGCGCCTTTCGATCACCTGAGCGAGTACCTGACCGTGACCCGCGCACTGATCGCCGGGGATTCAGTCGACTTCGAAGGCGAGCATTATCGCGTTCGCGGCAGCCTCGGGCGCAAATTCGGGGTTCCGGTCATGATCGGAGCCCTGCAGCCCAAGACCTTCGAGCTCGCCGGTCGCCGGTCCGACGGGGCCATTACGTGGCTGTGTCCGGCCGGCTATCTTGCGGCGGTCGGCCTTCCCGCGCTGGAAAGAGGGGCCGATGTTGCCGGTCGCAAACGCCCACCGCTCGTGGCCCACCTCGCCGTGTGCGTCCATGACAATGGCGACGAGGTCCGGGCCGCGGTCCGGAACGGGATTCCCAACATTGCCTTTCCGGGCTATCAGCGCATGCTTGTCAAGGCGGGCTTTGACGAGGCGACCAAGGGCGTGTGGACCGACGCGCTTGTTGACCGGGTGATTGCGTGGGGATCTCCGGAGAGGGTGGCTGACCGCATCCGGGAGATGTTCCATATCGGCGCTGATGAGGTTCTGATAAGGCCGATAGGGGCTGGGGACACCCGCGAGGACGTGATCCACGGCACGGTCAGGGCGCTGGGCTCCGTGCTGTGAACGCAGCGGGTGACATCCGGAGTGAACGCCCTGCCGGCCGACACCTCAACGATAGATCAATATCTCTTCAGGATTTCAGCATGCGCGAACGGCGGTGGGAACTCGTGGCCGGAGGATCGATGAGTCCGGTTGCGTCTGGATCGTCCTTGTCGGGTCCGGGAAGCTGGTTCGCCTCACTCCCGACGGTGGTGCGGACAGCGTCAACCCAGCCGGCGCGGGTCTGAGTTCCCGGACCACCGTCCGGATATCCTTCCATTTTATGGCCCTCCAACCAGCTCCCTCCGCTGTTCGCGCGGTTGCGATCGTTAAATACCTCGCAGATCATCCCGGTGAGGCCTATGCGGTCGCGGATCTGGCCCGCCGGCTGGGTCAGAGCCGGGCGACCTGTCAAGCGGTACTTTTGGCTCTCGAGCCGTCACAATGGGTCAGACGCAACAAAGACGGTTACACCCTCGGCGCGGGGCTGATCTCGATCGGCGCGTCGGCTCAGCAGGGCGCGGCAGTTGTCGGCCTGCTGCGGGCCGCGGCGCGTGAACTGTACGAGGAACTCGGCTGCGAAGTACTCGGCTATGTGTCAGCCGGTGACCAGCTGATTAACATAAGTCGGGTCGGCCCGAGTTCGCTTCTGTCCGTGACGATGGTGGAGGGCCAGTCCTTTCCCTTGGCGCCTCCCAACGGACTGGCGTTTGCCGCCTGGGACGAATCCGAACTGGAACGCTGGATCGCCCGCGCTCCCACGATGAGTGACGAAGCGCGGTCCCGCCTGCGAAAGGCGGCGGCGCTCGTCCGGGAAATCGGGCACAGCGTGCTGCTCGATCCCGCTACCCGCCGGGAGTTCAGATCGACGGTCGCCGAGCTGTCGGCGGCCCGGCGCCACTTCGTGGCCGCCGCACTTGCTCATGACGACCTCATGGAAATGGACTCCGATGCGACCCGCACGATGCGTACGTCGCTCCTGTCAGCCCCGGTCTTCGGTGCGGACGGAAAAGTCGGCGGGGTTTTGGGCATCGTGTTCGACGCCCACCAGTACGCCGACGTGGCCGAGATAGCTGAGTCGCTGAAGTCCGCCTGCCGGCAGCTGGGCGAGCGGCTCGGCGCTCCCCGTATTGCCGCGCTCGCGGAGCGACCGGCGTGACCGGCGACTCCCCGGATCCTCGTCGGGCTGACTCTCGGTGAACAGGCCGAGGTAAAGGCAACCATCCGTGGCCCCGCGCCACCGGTCGGGCTGAGCGCAGTCGTCGCCCCGCCGACGGGCGCCGGCCGTCCGCGGCCGACGGCTCACGGACCCGCGCCGGCCGGCCGGCGCAGCCCGGACCGACGGGCGCGGACCGCCGCGCCCGCTTCCGGCTCGTTGTCCGCGACGAGCCGGAACACGGCCCGCTCCAAGGTCGGCAGGATCGCGGTGATCGGCAGTGCGCCGTCCGCGAACCGCCCGATCAGGGCGTGGGACACGTTCGTGAGGACAAGATCGACGTCGTCGACGTAGGCCGGATCGGCCCCGGCCAGCACGGCCCGGGCCACCGGCTCGATCGCGTTCAGGCCCTGCAGATCGAGGCGGTCGCGGCCCGGGCCGGTGCGCGCCCGGTGGAAGGCCTCGAGCATCCGGGGGCTGCGCACCCACGGTTCAAAGACATAGCGGAAGACCCGCATGAGGCCGTCGTGGAGTGACTCGTCGGCCGCCGGCGCGGCCAGATCGGCGTAGCAGTTGGTGGCCATCCAGCGCTCCACGGCGGTCAGGATAAGTTCGTGCCGGGTCGCGAACATCTTGTAAATGGTCGCGAGCGAGACGTGGGCGCGGCGGGCGACCTCGCGCAGCGCGACGGCGTCGTAGCCGTCGGACTCCAAGATCTCGACCACCACGTCGACGATGGCGTCGCCGGTCCGCGACGGACCTCCGGACCCCGGCCCGCGCGGCTGACTACCTTGCCGAACTTCCTCCATAGCCGTACGATAACGCCGTTATCAACCCGATAACACGGTTACTGACGCTCGGCGCGGTGGTCCGGTCATTCCGCTCGGTCGCCTGGGCGGTGTGAAGGAGGTTCGCCGATGGCGACGTACGTACTGGTGCACGGCGGTGGCCACGGCGGCTGGTGCTACCAGAAGGTCGCCCGACGGTTACGGGCCGCCGGGCACGAGGTGTACACGCCCACGATGACCGGGGAAGGCGAGCGGTCGCACCTCCTGCGCCCCGGGATCGACCTGGACCTGCACATCAGCGACATCGTCGCCCTGCTGTACTACGAGGACCTGCGCGACGTGATCCTGGTCGGCCACAGCTACGGCGGGATGGTCATCACCGGCACCGCCGACCGGGCCCCCGACCGGATCGGACGCCTCGTCTATCTCGACGCGGCCAACCCCGTGAACGGCCAGTCCCTGGTCGACGTGGCCGGCCCGATCATCGAGGCGACCCGGCCCTTCGGTCAGGTGGTCGACGGCGTCGAACTCGTGCTGCTGCCGGCGCCCGGCGCCGCCCAGTTCTACGGCGTCACCGACCCGGCCGACCTGGCCTGGATGGACGACCGGCTGACCGCTCATCCGTGGCGCTGCTTCGAGCAACCGCTTGTCCTCACCAACGAGAAGGCCCTCGGGGCGATCCCGCAATACCACATCGTGTGCACGTCGACGCTGGCCACCCGGGACCCCGAGCTGATGGGCCGGGCCCGCGCCGAGGGCCGGCTGTGGGACATCGACACCGGCCACGACCTGATGATCACCGAACCGCGGGCAGTCACCGACGCGCTGCTCGAGGTGGCCGCGCGCTGACCCCCGACCGGACCCCTACAGGGCCGAGCTAGGCGAGCATCCGACCGGTGCCGGGCGTGGGCTGTGCGAAGAGGCCGTCAAGAACGATGCTGATGATCCGTTGCATCGCCACGCCGGGGTCACCGCCAGCGTGTCTGGTCTCGGCAGCGGCGTCGAGCATGCTCATGATCACCGTGAGGTCCGCCGGTTCAGCGTCCTCGCGGAGGTCTCCTTCTGCTTGAGCGCGCCGGAACGAGGGAGTGAGTATCCCGATCAAGGTGGCGACGTGCTGCCGCTGATCCTTGGCCGGCAGTTCCCGTAGGAGGATGGCGAGCGGGCGCATCGAGACTTGCGTGGACAGCACGAGGTGGAGCAGGTCCCGGAAGGAACGGCCCTCGCTGTTCGCTGTGTTGACGGAGCGTCTCAAGGCCTCAAGGTTCTGGCGCACGACGGCGGCCGCGAGGGCGTGGCGGTCCGAGAAGTGGCGGTAGACCGTTGCCCTGCCGAGTCCCGTCCGGCGCGCGATCTCGTCCATTGACACGACGTCGGAGCTGTCCCCGAAGACCGCGTCGGCCTCCCGGAGTATGGACTCGCGGTTGCGGCGGGCGTCGTCACGCCGGGGTGTCAGCATCTGGGCCATTCCCGGACATTCTATCTGCGCGTAGTGAGATCCGCACCCCGTTCTCAATCTCGGTTCGTCGCCCTACGCTCCTGCTTCACCAGCGAGCGGTCGGCTGGGCATCGCCCCGTAGTGACGCCTGGCGTTCCGATTTTTCCGATCGGGTCGAGAGAACGAGTGGCTCTCGGGGAGTTCCTCGTGGCCCGGCCGGCGAGACTCGGTAGTCGAACAACGAAGAGGTCAAGCGATGATCCAGAACGGGATAGGTTTATCGGTTGGCGGGGCGCGCAACCTGCTCGGTGCCGCCCGCCGCGGCCGGGCCTCGTACCGCGCCGCCGCGGCGGTGTGTGCCGTTCTCGCGGTGACGGCGGCTTGTTCGAGCAGCGGGGGAGGGTCGTCGGCGACCGGCGCGACGCCGACCGCGGCCGTCCACACGCCCCCGCGCCCGGCCGGTCCGGCGGCTGACGTCTCGCAGCAGCTCGCCGGCGGGAAGGGCGTGTTCATGGGCACGGCCATCCCGGTGGACCTCAAGGCGGGTGGCTACGTCGAGTCGGAGTACGCGGCGAGTGGTACCGCGTCGTCGTACAAGGCCTCGGCTCCGCTGACGAACGACGGTCGTTGGACGTTCGCGCCTGACGCGAGCGCTCCGTACAAGACCCGTATCGTGGTGCGTCGGCCGGCGGACGCCGCCCGGTTCAGCGGCAATGTTGTCGTCGAGTGGCTCAACGTCAGCGGCGGCGTCGATGCCGACCCCGAGTGGGCCACCCTGCACGAAGAGATCATGCGGCGTGGTGACGTGTGGATCGGCGTCTCGGCCCAGCGGATCGGGGTGGAGGGCGGGCCGGTGCTGGTGAAGGTTGACACACCCGGTTCCGAGGCGGCCGGTAAGGGTCTGAAGGTGATCGACCCGGCCCGCTACGGCTCGCTGACGCATCCGGGCGACGGCTACGCGTTCGACATTTTCACCCAGGTCGCGCGGGCGGTCCGTACCGGCGCGGCGCTGGGCGGGCTGCACCCGCAGCGGCTGATCGCAGCGGGGGAGTCGCAGTCGGCGTTCGCCATGGTCACTTACTACGACGGCGTACAGCCGCTCACGAAGGCCTTCGACGGGTTCTTCGTCCACAGCCGCGGGGCCACCGGGCTGCCACTGGTCGGGCCGGGTAAGGGCGCCGACCTCGCCGGCTCACTCGGCGGTACTCCGGCGATCTTCCGTACCGACCAGGACGCGCCGGTGCTCGATATCCAGACCGAGTCCGACTTGACCGGCATCCTGGACTCGTCCAAGGCGCGGCAACCTGACAGCGACCGCTTCCGGCTGTGGGAGGTGACCGGCACCGCGCACGCCGATCAGCACCTGATCGGGGCGAACTCGTCGTCGATCGACTGTGGCGTGCCGATCAACAACGGGACGACGCACCTGGTCGCGAAGTCCGCGTTGCGCGCGCTGACAACGTGGATGACGTCGGGTCAGGCGCCGGTTATCGCGCCGCGCATCAGCCTGACCGCCGGGACGACACCCCAGGTCCGCCGGGACTCCGACGGCATCGCGCTCGGCGGGATCCGTACGCCGCCGGTCGACGTGCCGGTCGCGACGCTGTCGGGCGTGCCGGGGCCCGAGGCGTCGACGATCTGCCTGCTGCTCGGCTCGACCACGCCGTTCACGGCCGCCCGGCTGGCCCAGCTCTACCCGTCCCGCGCGGTGTACCGGCAGCGCTACGACGCGGCCGCAGAGAAGACGATCAAGGCCGGCTTCGTGCTGCCGGACGACCGGGCCGCGCTGCTCGCCTACGCGGATCCGTCCGTCGTCGCGACCGGCTGAACCACGGCCGTCGGCGCCTCCTCGTCGGGGCCGGCCAGGACAAACGCTCCATCCCGCGCGGCAGAGCGGGCGCACCCGCCCTGGGCCGACGGCCCGCTGGTGGCGAGTGTCGAAGACGTCGGTGACGGTTGAGGGAAGAAACATCTCAGTGTCCGGGGTGGGTGTGGCGTCTCATCCGCCCCGGTCTGGGAGGCCATTCCAACGACCGCGCGGGGCGGTCGCTCATCGACCGGGGCGTTGTCTACTACTACGAGTTCAGTCTGGCAAAAGCCCGATCCGACGATTTGTCTGGGTTGTTCTCCAGCGCTGAGGTTATTGATAGGCCGCGATATTGAGGAGGATCTTTCCGATGGCGCCTGCCTCGACCGCGTCGTGCGCGGCGGCTGTCTGTGGCCGACCCGGGGCCGACGGTCATCGTGGGGGCGCACGTCGAGGCAGAACCGTCACGGAGAGGATCACTCACTACGCGGTCCTGCGAACCATTGAGGGCCTGTACCACCTGCCCCACTCAGCCGCGAGCGCGGCCGCCGCGCCCATCACCGGCATCTGGAAGTAGGCCGGCGTGGTCCGAAATCGCGTCGCTCGCGTGCGGTTTCAGGGAGTGACCCGTACGGGGGGAGGGCGGCCCGGCGAGTCGCGGTGCGGTCAGGCGCGTGGAGCAGGTGTCCGGATCGGGCCTGTTCACACGGACCCGGGTCGGCGCCGCGCAGGGTCGCCGTTGTTCGTGGTGGAGGTGCCGCGGACGTGGCGGTGCCACTGGCCGGTGGTGCCACTGGCCAGGTGGTGGCGTCCTCCACCGGGGTCTGGTCGAAGAAGCAAGGGTGCAGCAGAGAGTAAGGACGAACACGCCGTCCGGGATCAACGCGGCGGCGGCGTCGGCGAGGAGCCGGACGTGACCGCGTCACCCAGGCCATCAGCGCCGATCCGCTACTTCAGAGACCTCGAGGCGGCCTGACCGGCGTCACGACGCGCCAGGCGAAGGCGCTGTCAAGCAAGACCGGTCGCTTTGGCCGATCTTCAGAGTCGATGACGCTCCGTAGCGCCGAGCAGGGTACTTGCCGAGATCGGGCAGCGGTGCCTTCCCGGGCTCTGGCCGGTGGTTACCGATCTTGCCGAACTTCCGTGGGTTCAACCCGAGTTCCCCCGGCCATCTGCACGTGGGCGTGGGAGAGCCCGTACTTCTTGCCCGCGTCGACCCACACCTGCAGGTCGGGTGGGAGGGGCTTCGCCTTCGCGGTCACTTCCCCCACCCCGCCGTCGCCCAGAAGCGGTACGCCTCGACCCACTCCGCGCCGCCGGGCGGTGGAGTCGGCAGCGGTAGGTAGAGGACGGGGATCGTCTGCTGGAACTCGCCGCGGGAACAGGCCGCGACGATCTGGTCGTCCTCGGCCAGGGCGACGAGCCGCTCTCTACTCACCGAATTCACCGAGCGACCATAGCGACTCGCCAGCAGCGACCCGCGGCCTCCCGGTCACAGACACACCGCGTGAGGGTCGGTCGCCGGTGATCCGAGGTCGCCTCACGGTGACGAAGGTCTGATCGTGGCGCACGTGTCGAACGGCCGCGGACGCGGTGATGACCCGAATGTGGTCGTCAATACCGTGAGGGCATGTCATCGGTTTCCCGGCGGCGCACGCCGCAGAAGAAGCGGGCGGGCAAGACGGTCAGACCTGTCCGCCCGACGCCCCCTCAGCCGGTCATCCCCCCACCGAGCCCGGCACGCGTTCTGTTCGACGAGCCCCGGGAGGGCACCCGCGGGTGGTGGCGGCCGAGCATCACCCAGATTCTCGCCGACACCGGTCCACTCATCGACGCCGCAGGCCCGCGCGAGCTGGAACAGGCAAGTGCCGAACTCGTCGGCGCCACCCTGCACCGTGCGATCGGTGAACACACAGCCGGCTTCGCGTTGCTGGACTGGCTGGCCGCCCTGATCGACGCCGCCGGGAAGGCGGACCGAGGTTCGGCAGGCCCGCGGTATCTGCTGCACGGCATCACCGCACTCGCGCCCCACCGCCTCGCCCGCGCCGCCGCCACTCAACTCGGCCGCCTCGGCGGCCCCCGCACCGGCGACCCGGAATGGCTCGCCGCGACCGGCAGCGTGACGCCGACCGGCGAGGTCCACCTGCTCGCCGACGGCTATCACACCCGATTCGCCGTGCTGGTCTGCTGCCACCGGCCAGGCCGGGACAGTGGCAACGAGGTGTTCCTGCTCGACGTCGACGCCTGCACCCCGATCATCCGCCCTTTCGACGCTGGCCCGTACGACAGCCAGGACGACGCCGCGCAGGCGTGGCGCGACACGGTCGGGCCGTCAGCGACCGGCGCGGAACCGGACGACGCCGACCCCGCCTAACTCGCCGAGATCCTGCCGTTCCCCACCGACGACCCCGGCGTCGTCGGCGACGAATCACGCCGACTGATGGACAACTACTTCCGGATCATGCGCCGCTGCGACGACCTACGCAGCACCCTCGCCGACGCCGGCACACCGCTTCCCACCGACACCGAATGGCGCCGCGGGCTGTACCACGACGCCCCCGTCGACCCCTACCTGGACGCGTTCACCGCCTGGTACACCAGCCGGCACGGCACCGCACCCGACGGGCAAGCCGCCCGCTGGCTTGTGGAGGAATGGACGCACGGCACGATCGCACAGACCCGGCTCGCCTGCCCACCCCACCGGACCGCCAACGTGCGCGAACGGATCGCTCTCGAATGGGACGACGACCCCACCACCAAAGCCGCTCTCGCCCTCATCCCCGCGTGGGTCCGCTGGTGCGCCGACCAGACCGGTCTCACCCCCAACCTGACCGAACGCGCATACGCCGCCGCAACGGACCCGCCGGCCACACCCGCTCAGGACGGCCCAGCCGGCCCCTAAAAACAGAATTCGGACCGACGGGGTGTTTTCCGGTACAAAACCCGCACGACCAAGGAGTCGTATGTAAATAACACCTCAGGGACTGCCAGTACGGCCCCAGTCTGGCCGATCGCATCCTGAATATGCGTGAAGCTAAGTTTAACGCGCGCGGCCACGCCGCCAAAGACGGGTGCTATCGAGACCTGGAGGCCCGCTATCGATAGCGCCCCGGTTCGGCTGTGCTCTACTCACCAGCACCCCTGCGGGTCGGACGGGTTGCCTCGACGCCGACATGCGCGACTTCGACCGCATCCTCGACGCGCCAGACCTACACGCCACCCTCGATCTCCACCAGCCAGTCGCCGATTTCCTCCGTCAGCAACCACGGCGGCGTCGGTGCACCGCTGACGTGACGTGACATCGGTAGCCAACGGTTCGGCGGACGCACAGGAAAGCGTCCGCGGCGCCGTCCGCTCATCGGTCGCGTCCGCCATCGTGTCCGGTGGCGGATTCTCGTTCGGATCGAATTTCGGCAGGTCACGTCCATGACCAGGGGTCGCGAACCTGTCTTGCCTCGTCACCTGGGCCAGCAGCCCATTGGCGGTGTAGGTGACAGGCGCAAGGCGGCAGATATCCCGGGAGCGGCGTCACGTGCGGGTGTCGGTGCCGCGGCGGGGGAGGCGCCTGGTGGGCAACCTTCGCGAAAGGGGCACCTCGTACAACCCGGTTCCGGTTGGTGTGGAATCCTACCAATGGGCCACGAACGGGCCGCGCGGTGGAGCCGGGAGTACGAGACGGGTGCTCTCACCGCCTGTATTCGTCTGTTTCACGGTGTTGAGGAGATCGGGACCGGTGAAAATTTCGAGGTTTCGCCGCCGTTGGGTGACGGTTGGCGGGTGCGCCGTGGTCCTGGCGGTGGGTCTGGCCGCCTGTTCCAGTTCGTCAGGCGGGTCGGGTGGAACGCGCCCAGCTGCCACGGGGTCTGTCGCCGTGTCCCGCTATACCACGCCGCTGAAGGGGATCTGCCCGTCCACGGTTGTGATCCAGTCGAACTGGTGGCCTGGCCTACCGGACGGCTATCTTTACCAGCTGTTCGGGCCGAATCCGACGATCAACGCAAGCAAGAACCGGGTCGACGGGCCGCTCGGTGGCACGGGCGTGACGCTTGAGTTGCGGGCCGGTGGGCCGGCAACAGGGTTTCAGTCGGTGACCTCGCTGCTGGCCCAGGACGACAACATCCTGGCCGGCTATGTGGGCACGGACGAGGCCGTGCAGGCGTCGGGGAGCCAGCCCACGGTCGCGGTTTTCGCGCCCTATGAAAAGTCGCCGTTGGCCTTGATGTGGGGCAATCCGGCGTGGAACTTCACCAGCGTCGCCGAGGTCCGCCGATCGGGCGCGACGGTGCTGGCCAGTGCCAGCGGGACTGCCTTTCCCGACGCGTTCATCCGCGAGGGGCTCCTCACCAAGTCGCAGGTCGACACCTCCTATCAGGGAGCCCCGGACCGGTTCGTCGCCGCCGACGGGAAGATCGTGCAGCAGGCGTTCGTCACCAACGAGCCCTACCTGCTGCAACACGACGTCAAGGCGTGGGACAAGCCGGTCAAGTACCTGCTTCTCCAGAAGGAATACCCGGTCTATATTTCTACGCTGGCTGTTCGGCGGGACAAGGTCTCGGCTGACCGTGCCTGTCTGGCCAAGCTGGTGCCGCTGTTGCAGCGGGCGCAACGGGACTACGTCGCCAATCCGGGGCCGACGAACCAGCTCCTGCTGAAGGTCGTCAGCACGCTGCATACGGGTGGGTTCACCCTGTCGGCCGGTCTGCTCGAGTACGGCGATGCCACGCAGAAGAACCTCGGGTTGATCTCCGACGGCAGTGACGGGGTGCTGGGCAGCTTTGACCCGGCCCGGGTGCAGAAACTGATCGGCCGGTTGGTGCCGGTCTTCACCGCGAAGGGCAGCAAGCCGAAGCCGGGCCTGACCGCGGCCGATCTGGTCACCAACGAGTTTCTCGACAAGACAGTGGCGTTGAAGTAGCCGGGCGGCGCCGGCCGGGATGATGGCCCGGCCGCAGCTGTGGTGCCCTCGCCGCACCCGGCGCCCCGTCGCCCTCCGCGTCGCAGGTCTCTGACCGGTGGCGCCGGGACTGCGGCGGAGAGCTGCGGCTGGCGAGATCCGTGTTGGAGCTGTTGCGGCCGGTCCCTATGATGAGTGCAGGGTGTTGCCACCGCCCGCGAAGGCCGCGAAGGGAAATTGCCTGTGAGCGACGGTTCGGTGCCCGTAGTCGATATGACCGTGCCGCACTCGGCCCGGGTGTGGAACTACTGGCTGGGTGGTAAGGACCACTACCCGATCGATCGCGAGTTCGGGGATCGACTCTACGAGTTGCTTCCGGAGATTGTGCAGATCGCCCGGGAGGCGCGGGCTTTTCTTGGCCGTGCGGTCGGCTATCTGGCCGGCGACGTGGGTATCCGGCAATTCCTCGACATCGGTACCGGACTGCCTACGGCCGACAACACCCATGAGGTCGCGCAGCGGACGGCCCCGGATTCGCGGATCGTCTATGTCGACCACGACCCGCTTGTGCTGGTGCATGCGCGGGCGCTACTCGTCAGTACTCCCGAAGGTGCCACGGACTACGTCGACGCGGATGTCCGCGACCCCGCCGCGATTCTCGAAGCGGCCGCGGAGACCTTGGACTTCACGCAGCCGGTCGGGCTGATCATGCTGGGGATCATGGGAAACGTGGCCGACCTTGACGAGGCGTACGCAATCGTTCGTCGACTGCGGGACGCGCTTCCCTCCGGTAGTTACCTGGTGTTCAAAGACGGCACCTACGCGGTCATGGGAGAAGATCGCGCCGAGGCCGTTCACGGGCTCCACGAACATGAGAAGTTCCCTTATCACATGCGTACCCCCGAACAGGTCGCCCGTTTCCTCGACGGCTTCGAACTCATTGAGCCCGGCCTCGTCTCGACGCCGCTGTGGCGACCCGACCCCGGCGTGGCGATGCTCCCGGTCGCGATTGATGACCTGTGCGGTGTCGGACGGAAGGTCTGACCCTGCACACGGGGACCGGGCGTGATCTCCTTGCTCCCGGTCCCGCCGGGCGGGCTGAGGGGTGTCACGGAGCGTGGTGTGAGGCGATACTTTCGATGATCTTCGCGGTTTCGCGGGGGGTTGTGCTTTCGAGCGCGAGGTTGTCCATGGTCAGCATGTAGTGGGTGACATCATCCGGCCGCTCAAGGTAGTTCGCGCCCGTGAGGTGCTCCAGATAGACGACGTCCGGGATGTCGGGTTCATCGAACCGCAAAATGCTGAACGAGCCGCCTTCAGCCGCATGGGTGCCGACGCTGAACGGGATCACCTGGACGGTGACATTCGCCCTCTCGTTCAGAGCAATCAGATGCTCCAGCTGGGTACGCATGACGGCCGGTGCGGCGACCGATCGCCGCAGCGCGGCCTCGTCTATCACCACCCACACCCGCGGCGGTTCCGGCCGAGCCAGAATGGCCTGCCGACTCATCCGCGCCGCGACCATACGGTCGACGACGCCGGTGTCGTCCCCTCGCCGGCCGGCGATCATGACAGCGCGGGCGTAGTCCTCTGTTTGGAGCAGGCCGGGGACGAACTGAAGTTCGTAGCTCCGGATCAGGATCGCTGCTTCCTCCAGCCCGAGGTAGGGCTGAAACCAGCCCGGCACCACATCGGTGAGGCCCTGCCACCAACCAGGCTCGTTCGCCTGCCGGGCAAGCTCGAGTAACGGCGAGCGTTCGCCATCGTCTGTGACGCCATACAGCGTCAGCAAATCGGCGACGTCGCGTTCCTTGAAACTGACCCGGCCCAGCTCCAACCGACTGACCTTCGACTCGGATGCGCGAATGCTGTATCCGGCGTCCACCCGGCTTATCCCCCGGGCTTCGCGGAGTCGCCGTAGCTGCGTACCCAGCACGACCCGGCGCACGACCGGTCCGCCCGCCCGCTGCAGCGTCATTTCCCCGCCTTCATCCGGCCGCTCCGCTACGGCGCTTTCGCGTGATTATGGCAGCCTATGGCGCCGGGTTCACCGGCGGCATAGGACAATCAGCTAAGTAAGATGACCCGGTCCGGACGGGCGAACGCTCAGGTCGTCGATCCGGCCGCCGCACGGCAACACCCGGCCGCCGGTGAAGTCGATCAACTTATCGAGCGTCAGCAGGGGAGGCGTCTCGTGGCCGTGTCCATCGCGGACGGTTGTACCGTTCTGCCTGGCGTCCAGGGCCACCAGCCGGCTGGAGACCGCTCGCGTGATTGCTGGCCGGCATTCGCCGCTGACCGGACGGCGCCTCTACGTCCGGGCGTGAGATCGGCCCGCGAGCGGAGGATGGGTCCGTCGTGCGCCGGGTGGCGGGAGTTCGCGTGAGTGCCGAGCGTAGGCAGAGGGCGGGGACGGTGCTCGCTGCGTCGGGGGTCGCGTTGGAGTTCCGGGGGGTAGGGAAAATCTTCCCCGACGGGACCGAGGCGGTGCGGGGCGTGTCCTTCATGGTCGAAGACGGCCAGTTCGTGGCGGTCGTCGGGCCGTCGGGCGCGGGAAAGTCCACGCTGTTGCGGGTCGCGTCGGGGCTAACTGAACCCTCGAGCGGGACGGTCGCGGTCGGCCCCACCGTTCCTGGCTACGTCTTCCAAGATCCCACGCTGCTGCCGTGGCGCAGCGTCCAGGCCAACATCGCCCTCCTCGCCCAACTCGCCGGCCTGCCCAGAACGCGGCGGCGTGAACTCGTCGCGGAGGCAATCTCCCTGACCGGGCTCGAGGGCTTCGAACGTCACCTGCCGCGGACGCTGTCCGGTGGGATGCGCATGCGGGTCTCGCTCGCCCGTGCCCTCACCATGCGGCCGTCGCTGTTTCTCTTCGACGAGCCGTTCGGCGCGGTCGACGAGATCACCCGGCAGCGCCTGGGTCAGGAAGTGCTGCGACTGTATGAGCGGGAGCGCTTCGCGGGCCTGTTCGTCACCCACTCGGTCGTGGAAGCCGTCTGGCTCGCCAGTCGGGTGATCGTCCTGTCCGCCCGGCCGGGACGGGTGCTCGCCGAGATCGACGTTCCCTTCGACTATCCGCGGCCGTTGGACCTGCGGTTCGACGCCGTCTTCGGCGCCACCGCAAGGACCGTCTCCGCCGCGTTACAGGAGTCGTTCGCATGACCGCGCCGGCCCGGCCACAACTCGCGCCGCCCTCGGCGGCGTCTCCCGACCGCCCACCGTCCCGGCTGCGCCGCGCGGCCCGCGCGACTGGGCCGCCGCTGGCGGTGCTCGCCGCCGTCATCGGCCTCTGGTACGCGGTGACCTACCTGGCGCTCGCGCCCCGTCGACGGTTCCTGCTCCCGCCGCCGCACCAGGTCATCACCGACGGGTTCGGGGACTGGTCCACGTTCCACGAGACCCTGAAGGGGCTGGCCGCGACCGCCAAGGTCGCGCTGGTCGGTCTCGCGATCGCCGCCACCCTGGGGATGATCTTTGCCGTGCTGATGAGCCAGGCGGGCTGGATAGAGCGGTCGTTCTACCCCTGGGCGGTGGTCCTCCAGACGATCCCGATCCTGGCGATCGTGCCGCTGATCGGGTTCTGGCTGGGCTACGGATTCTGGTCACGCACCGTCGTGTGCATCCTGATCGCCCTGTTCCCGATCATCACAAACACCCTCTTCGGACTGCAGTCAACCGACGCCGGCCAGCACGACCTGTTCACGCTGCACCGCGCCAGCCGATGGGCGAGACTCGTCCACCTGGAAATCCCGAGCGCTCTTCCCGCCGTCTTCACCGGACTGCGTATCTCGGCTGGTCTCTCGGTCATCGGCGCGATCGTCGGCGACTTCTTCTTCCGCGAGGGACAACCCGGCATCGGTAGCCTCATCGACGACTACACCCGCAGCCTGCAATCCGCACCGTTGTTCGCGGCGATCATCGTGTCGTCCTTGTTCGGCCTGGCCGTGTTCTGGCTGTTCGGTCTCGCCGCCCACCGCATCGTCGGCAGTTGGTACACCCCCCGACAGCGATCATGAACTGTGGGGCTCGGAACTTCGAAGTGTCCTCTGAGCTGGTCAGTTGCTGGTGGTGCCGTCCGGGTCGGGATCATCGTTGGATGATCGTTCCGGTGGTCCAGGTCGTCGTGTGATCGGCAACGGGCTGTCACCAGCCTGCGCCGATCAGGCCAGACGGGCGATGTGCCCACCGTCGATCGGGATGATCGCGCCGTTGATGAACGACGATCGGTCGGAGGCGAGGAACGCGGCGAGCTCGGCGACCTCCTCCGGCCGGCCGGGACGGCGCATCGGGACGGTCTCGACGAGCTCCGGGAAGCGTTCCGCCACGCCCCGGGACAGCTCGGTCTCGATGAAGCCCGGGCAGATGGCGTTGGCGCGAATGCCCTGCAGGCCGTACTCCACGGCGGCGGACTTGGTGAAAGAGATGATCCCCGCCTTCGTCGCCGCGTAGACGCTGACTCCTCGGGGGGAGGCGTTCAGCCCGCGGGTGGACGAGTAGTTGATCAATGCGCCGCCACCGGTCGGGATCATCGCCCGGATGCCGTGCTTCGTGCCGAGCAGCACCCCGCGCAGGTTGACGTCCATGACGCGGTCGTACTCCGCCATGGTGACATCGGCAACCGGTTCCCCGGTGCCGACCCCGGCGATGTTCAGCACCGCGTCCACCCGGCCGAACTCGGACAATGCCGCGGCGAACATGGCCACGACGTCGTCCTCCCGGGAGACGTCGGCGCGGAACGGCACGACGGCGTCGCCCAGCTCGGCCGCCGTCTCCTTCTCCCGGCCACTGATGTCGATGGCCAGCACCTTCGCGCCCTCGCGCACGAACACCCGGGTCGCCGCCTTGGCCAGCCCGGAGCCAGCTCCGGTGATGACCGCGCACTTACCGTCCAGCTCACCCACGATGGACCTCCCTACTCAGCTCGGAATGATCCCGGTACGGCGCAGATGGCTGATCACCTGGTCGGCGAGGATCTCGGCGGGTACGGTCCCGCTGGCATCCAGCTGGATCCCCGCCGACGCCGGAGGCTCGTACAGGGAGTCGGTACTGATGCCCATCTGGTGACAGATCAGCATGGCTGTCAATATAACAGCACAGCGGGTCGAGCGGTACTGCTCACTGACGTCCCCGGGGGGCTACCGTGCTCGTGTTGATGCAGTCGGTGTGCTCGCCGACCAGGCGCAGCCCCAGTTGAGGTGACCATGCACACGTTCGCCCCAGCCAGAACCCCGGCCGGGTTGGGCCCGGGTCTGGATCGGGCTGCCCGCGCGACGGCGACGAGGGTGCCCTGATGGCGCTGCAGCCGGCGCCGTCGGCGCTGCGCACCGTCGAGATCGTGCGGTTCCTGGCCGAACGTCCCGGCGAGGTGTTCGCGGTCGCCGACCTGGCTCGCCGGTTGGGCCAGAGCCGAGCGACCTGCCAGGCGGTCCTGCTCGCCCTCGAGCCCTCGGGTTGGGTCCGCCGGGGCGAAGGTGGGTACGCACTCGGTCCCGGGCTCATAGCGGTCGGCGCCGCGGCCCAGCGCGGGGCGCCCCTCGTCGCGCTGCTTCGGGACGCGACGAGGGCGCTGAACGGCCAGACGGGCCGCGAAATTCTGGGCTACCTGGTGTCCGGTGATCAGCTGATCAACGTCAGTCGCGTCGGCCCCGTCTTTCCGATGTCGATCACCTCCGTGGAGGGACAGTCCTTTCCTTTCGCGCCTCCGAACGGCCTGGCCTGCGCGGCCTGGGACGAGACCGAACTGGAGGCCTGGATCGCCCGTGCGCCCAGCATCGGAAGCCGAGGCCGGGCGCGCCTGCGACAGGCGGCCGCGATAGTCCGGACGCTCGGGTACAGCGTCATGCTCGACCCGGTTACCCGGCGGGAGTTCTCGTTCGCTGTGGACGGGCTGTCGGACGGGCTGCGCCAACTGGTCGCGAGCGCTCTCGCGCATGACGATCTCGTCAGGGTGGATCTTGAGGAGGTGCGCGCGATGCGGGTCTCGCTCCTCTCGGCGCCCGTCTTCAATGCCGACGGGAAGGTCGTCGCCCTGATCGGTGTCATTTTCGGGCCCGAGGAGTACACCCGGGTGCCCGAGATGGCCGAGGCGCTGCTCTCCTCCGGCCGCCAGCTGAGCACCAGCCTCGGGGCGCCGGATCCGGCCCTCGGTGAGGCGCGTCCGGCGTGAGGCCGTACCGCAGGATGGCCTGGCCCGCGGGCGGAGCCCGGCGCGGAAGTGGTCGCCTCAGACGGTCGCCGGCGCCACGGGCGCGCCGGGATGGTCGACGCGCGTGCGGTAGACGGCGCCGGAGCGGTTGGAGTCGTAGGGTTCGCCGCCAAAGGTGGCAAGATAAAGGTCACGGCCGTCGGCCCCGCCGAAACAGACGGATGCGGCCCATCGCGAGGGTGTCTGCAGCACCGCGTCCTCCTTGCCCTCGGGAGTGACCCGGATGATCCGGCCGGCGCCCATCGCGGTCACCCACACGCAGCCGTCCTCGTCGATCGCCAGGCCGTCGGGCGATCCGCCGTCGAGCACGTAGTGCGCCCGACGGTTCGTGGGCAGGCCGTCGTCGCCGACGTCGCTCACCCACACGGTCCCGGCGACGGTGTCGTTGTGGTAGAGACGCGAGCCGTCGGGCGAGAAACCCAACCCGTTGGTGAGCGCAATCCCGTCGTAGCAGCGTGAAACCTGGCCCCCGGCGCCGATCCGCCACAATGTCGCCGTCACCGACGGCGCCTGGCCCGTCGGCCGCTCGCCGTGCATCCCCACGAAAACGTTGCCCGACGCGTCGGTCGCCAGGTCGTTGAACCCCCAGCCGTCCCCCGGCTCGAGCACCACCCGCACCCCGCCGTCCTCCTGGAGCACCGCGACGTCGTGCCCGCTGGCGAGCAGGCCGCCCTGGGCGTGCGCGACCAGGCCGCCCACGTGCTCGCGATCGGCGAGCTTCGTGACGCTCCCGTCGTCGTCGAGCCGGTACACGGCGCCCGGCGGCCGCATGTCGGCAAAGCACAGGCGCCCCTGTCCGTCGAAACACGGAGCCTCGAGCCGGCCGAGGCCGTCCATCATCAGCTCCCAGTCCACCTTCATGCGTCACGTCCTTTCCTGAGCTCGTCCGTGATGGCGGTGGGCGCCGGCCGCCGCGGCCTCATCCCACGCCAAACGTTTCCGCGACCGAACGGACCGTCCGGTCGATGACGTCGTTCCGACCGACGCCTGCGCGAACCCGGCCGCCCGCAGCCTGCGCTGGCAGCTCGGGAACCACGGACGGGGGGCGGGGACAGGTCTGGGGGACTGAGGTTCCGAGACGCGATCGGTCGGTCTGGAGCGCGATCGCGGACCGGACCGGACCGGAGCGGCCGGCTGTCCTCGGGGCCGCTGTTCGTCAGCCAGGCCCCGCCGAACCCGAGCTCCTCCGCCTGCCGAGCCGCCCGCACAACCGCGTGGACACCGCTCACGCGGTTCACGACGACGCCGCTGCGCTCCGCCCGACTGTGCACGGGGTGACGGTACTTCATCATCCCTGCTAGCGGAACAGCATGTTCGGCGGTGACCGGAACGGATCGCGAACCCGTCCGTGGCGCTGGGTCGTCCGCGGCCTGTCTGGCCAGCCTGATCCCGCCCGCCTCGCTGATCGGCGAGCTGCACCGGGACGCCAACGGCCGGCCAGACCAGGCGGCACCGCCCGTTGAAAACGGTGACGGCGGCCTACCTGGGGGCACAACGTCCGCCACTCAGAACCCGCTGGCCTAAAAGCTCAGAGAAAGTGTCAAGACCTCTCGACGGAGATCGGACCTCGCCGTGTTACCGGCCGGCGGTTGGGTTGCCGTGTCGATCGCGGGGCCCGGGGGCGGCAGCTGGTGTCGCCCCCGGACCGCCATGCTGTCAGTTAGGAGGCTTTCGCCTTGTCAGCGGCGAACTGGGCGGCCTTGGTGGTGGCTCCGTTGGTGCCGTATTCGAGGTGCGCGAGGATATTGAACCCATTGGCGCAAACCGGGTCACCTCCGTTGCAGAACTCCTTGGATCGCGCACCGTAGACCTTGCTGGCGGTGGGTATGTGACCGCCAAAGATCGCTAGTGGGTTACCGAACACGACGACGGCGGAGATACGGGGAGCGAGAGTCGCGGGAATGGCTTCGCCAGTGCCCCCGAGGAGGATGGGGATGCCGAGTGATTTGTCGACGACGGTTGCGCCCTGCGAGTAGCCGCCGAGGATGAACTTGGTGGCGGGGCACTGGGCCGCGACCTGCTTGACGTGGTCGGTCATGTCTTTCGACCCGGCACCGCCGGATGTTTGCAGGATGTCGGCGGAGTAGTTGACCGCGTAGGTGCTGACCGTCTTGCCAGCCAGATCCTTCTTGACCGCGCTCGCGAATGGTCCGCCGACGATGCCAGGGTCCAGGGTACCGCGGGCAAACACCACCTGGACGTCGGTGCAGCCGGTGGCGGCGGATGCCGGGGAGGCTGCGGACGCCGGGGAGGCTGCGGTGAGAGCACCGACGGCGCACCCGACCGCGATGGCGGTGAAAGCGGCGATGCGTTTCCTGCTCGTCATGAGTGACCTCATTGTCAGATAACACCTTTCTCAGAGGGGTCAATTGATCGGGGCTACGATGCCGGCTCCTGTCCGGACCGAGGGTCGAGTGATTAGGAAGAACGGGGGCAGGTTGTGCTGAGCGCGAGCAACACAATCGACGTAGCGGTCATCGCGTCGGGTGCCGAGCCGTTGTTGGTGAAGAGCTGGGCGATACGGGCCGGCGTCAGGACATTTGTGCTGGTCGCGTCCGCACAGGTGGCATGCAACGCGGCGGCGAGTTGCTGATCGGTCTTGCCTTTGGTGAGTTGCGGGAACTTCATGCGCATCGCCGCGATGAATGCGGTCGTTCCACCCTGGCCAGCCAGAAGGGTGGACTGTGACGCGGACGGGTGCGATACCTCGGTCGTCGCGGCTCCTGCCGCGGCTCCTGGCGCGGCTCCGGCCGCGGCTCCGGCCGCCGGGTTCGACGCCGGGATCGAAGCGGATGTCTGTCTGACAACCGGTACGGAGACCACGCCGCGAGCTCCGGAACTCGACGATCCACACCCAGCCAGTACGGCGCCGACAAAGACCACAAGGATAAGCTGTTTCCGCCTGGCGGAAAGCGCATGTGCGATCACTGATGTATCTCCTGGAAGCACCCCTGAGTGGCAGAACAACTCTCACTACCCAACGGTGTCAGGGTGCTCGGGGCACGACTTCCTCCGAAGGAATCGATATCGTCGGCGGCATTTTCCCGCCGGAGCGGATCACTCGGCACTGTCGCAGACCCGGTCATCGGAAGCGGGTCGGACAGCGGGCGCCCACCGGCGAATGACCGGCCGTGCGTGACGCGTGGTCGCCGCCCGGGCGTCTTCAGGAACTGACCCACCGGGTCCTCGTCCAAGGTTGGGGCACCCGGCCGCCGCGACGTCCCGCGTGGACCCGCTCCTCCGCTTCGTGAACGGATCCGACGCTCCGCGTCGCGGTCGCGGCCGGCCGCGTCGGTGCGGTTTGAGCAGCAGGCACCGGGTGCGGTGCGGCTCGCCACGACGCCGCCCTGACCTCCGGACATTGTTAAATCAACCTCCGATCTGACCGGCGCGGTCGCCTTCGCGGGCCACTGCGTGTGAACGCGGCACTTTCACTGAGCGGACGATGGTGACAGTCCACCGCCGCGCCCCCGTGCGTCAACGCCGCTGCACCAAGGGGCCATGGCGACCGTGGGTGGCACTCCAGCCGGTGGGCTCGCTAGTTGTAGACGACCGGTGTACGCAGGTGAAGGCGCCCAGGCGGTCAGATTTGACCGGCTGTGAACCGGCGGGCGCGGTTTAGACCGGCCCAGCTCAGATGGCGTTACGACGTAGTTCGGGAATCCTCGACCGGCTACCCGATGGTGCCGTTGCGTTTTTCTGGCGCCGCCGGTCTGCCCTAAAATGATCGCGCAGCTGGTGTAAGTCGCCGCTCGTCTATCTCACCGTCTGGCAAAAGATACCCGCAGGGCCTGCAACGCGGGGTCAGAAATGACAGAGAAGATTCCTGCTGGTGCCGATCCCAGCAGTATCCGAAAGCACAGGAACGTGACGCCCAGCTCGTGAGCATGACGGGTCGTCGCGATGTGGGCGGCACGTTCCCGGCCAGGTCCGTAGGCAACGGTCATCCCCATCGTCCCCGGACCGAGCGCCGAGACGGCCAGGCCCCGCGGACCCAGACTTCGCTGGGGGCGATGACCCGTCGATTGCCCTGCTGACCGGTCGATCTCGGGTCGTGATGCCGCGGCGGTTCGGCCCGGCCGCAGCTGTGGTGCCCTCAGCGGGGCCCGGTCCGCGATCCGCCGGTACGTGACGAGTGGATCCCCTCCGCCGCTATACCGCATCACGCTAACGACCGGAGCCCTGGCACTAAAGGGCACCGGGTGAGGTTTATTACACCGCCGCGGCCGGGGGTTGAACGGCGACTGTCCAGGATAAGGGCCAAAAACGGGCGTACCCGACTGATGTGGCCAGGTCGGCCACCTGGTTATATGAGCGGCCAGGGTTCAGTCACCGGGTGGGCCCGCGCGCCCGGGTGGAGGAAGAGGTTCCCGACGGATGACAAAGCGGGGTCATGAGCGACGTGACCGCTCACGCGAGTTGCTGACTGTCTCGCGCATCGCCGCTCAACGGCTGCGTCGCGCCTGGCAGTCTGGACCCGTTCCGACCCTTCCCGCCGGCGTCCTTTCGGGGGCGTCCTTTCGGGGGCGGTTGACCGGGGTCGCTGTGCCGGGCCGTCCCGCTTTACGTGACACTGAACAGGCACTGTCCGCGATCTGTGCGGATCTGGCGCTGCGGGACCTCAATCTGGTCGACCGGTTGCTCGGTCGGCTGGAGGATCTCGAGGCGCGGGAGGAGGACAGTGAGCGGCTGGCCGAGCTTTACCACCTCGACCATCTGGCCGCCCGCCTACGCCGGAACGCGGAGAATCTGCGGGTGCTGGCCGGTCACGACGCGAGCCTGACGGCGTCGGGGAACCAGCCGTTGGTGGACGTGATCCGCGCTGCGATGTCACCCATCGACCACTACGACCGGGTCACGATCGGCAGCGTCGTCTCGCTGGGGGTGGTCGGCTTCGCCGCCGAAGACGTCGGCCGGCTGCTGAGCGAGCTCCTGGACAACGCCACGAAGTCGTCGCCACCGAGCATGCCGGTTCGGGTCGGGGTCCATCTGACCGAACGCGGCCGGACACTGGTGCGGGTGGAGGACGACGGCATCGGCCTGCCGCCGGATCGGCTGAGCGACCTTAACCGGCGCCTGACCGATCCGCCGGCGCTCGATGACGACGCCGTCCGGCATATGGGTCTGGCGGTCGTGCGCCGGCTTGCTGAGCGCCACGAGATCCGCGTGTGGCTCGAGGAGCGGCACCCGCACGGCACGACCGCGTCAATTCTGCTGCCCGCCGCTCTCGTCTGCGAGCTGCCCAAGGCGGGGTGGTCCGGCACCCGGACGGTCGCCTCGGCGCCGGCCGGGGCCCCGCTTCCGGTGGCCGCGCACCGTGCGGCGGGCGATCCGACGGAGGGCGCGGGCCGGGGCGGCGCCATCCCCACCCGCTGGCGTCCCCCCGTCCCCGCTGGCGTGACCGCCAACCTCCAGCCCGGTCCCGAAGCGGCCCGGGGCCAGCTGGCCCCCGGTGCGTTGCCGCGACGGG
Source organism: Frankia alni (assembly GCA_026225295.1). Classification (GTDB taxonomy): domain Bacteria; phylum Actinomycetota; class Actinomycetes; order Frankiales; family Frankiaceae; genus JAMFSN01. Next base: position 123,350 of record JAMFSN010000309.1, on the reverse strand, counting down.
TGCCGGGCAGCTTGAGGGGCGGATCGGACCGGGGCCCGGCGCCGCCACCTTCGCCGGGTAGCGCTGCCCGGCGAGAGCAACTGCTCGCCGATCTGGACGCCTTCTCTGAAGGGGAACGCGCCGCCCGCCAAGAACCGCGAGAGGTGTGAGGAAACGGTAGCGATGGACGACGACACCCACCGCCCCGACCAGGACTTCGCCTGGTTGATCAACGATTTCGTGCACAAGGTTCACGGCGTCGCGCATGCTCTGATCCTGTCGTCCGACGGCCTGCTGTTGACCGCATCGGACACGGTGGACGGCGACAAGGCCGAGCAGCTCGCGGCGATCGCGAGCGGCATGCTGAGCCTGGCCAGTAACAGCGCGATGCTGTTCGGGGCCGGGACCTGCGAGCAGATCATCGTCCGGCTCAGCCGCGGCTATTTCCTGTTCATGAGCATTGACACCGGCGCCGGCCTGGCCGTGCTCACTGGTCCGGACTGCGATATGAAGGTCGTCGCCTACGAGATGACGCAGTTCGTGCTGCATGCGGGGCACGCGCTGACGCCCGAGGCCCGGTCGGGGATGCGGCAGCTGCTCGTGGGACACCGGGCTCCGGATCGGCAAGGGTAGGCCTCCGGATGACGAGGTCCGAGATCACCGCCGGGAGAGCGCCGACCACTGGTCGCCGGAGCAAGCGCATCCGACCGTACGCGCTCACGGGCGGTCGCACCCGTACGCGGTACCAGCTGCTGCTCGAGACGCTGATCTCGGTGCCGCACTACGACCCCGTCCTCAGTGCCGCGCTCATGCCCGAGTCCAGGACGTTGTATGAGCAGGCCCGCGGCCAGGTATCTATCGCTGAACTGTCCGCGTTGTTGACGATTCCGCTCGGCGTGGTCCGCGTTCTCATCAGCGATCTCGCCATGCAGGAGGCCGTTTTCATCCACCCGACGGCCGCCGCCCTGCAGCACAGCAACGATGTGCTCGCGCGGGTTCTGAGCGGGCTGGGGAGGCTGCCGGTATGAAAGCCCCCCAGCTCCGGTTCGCGCCGGTGGAAACGTTGACGGGCGGCTCGGCCGGGGGCGGCCGGATCACACCAGAATCGGTGACGATCTCCGCTAAGATTGTCATTGCGGGCGGGTTCGGGGTCGGCAAGACCACGTTCGTGGGATCAGTCTCCGAAGTCCCTCCACTCAATACCGAGGCGTGGATGACCGAAGCCAGCCGCGGCATCGACGACCTGTCCGGGAGCGAGGCGAAGATCACCACGACCGTCGCGATGGACTTCGGGCGGATCACCCTTTTCCCGGACCTGGTGCTGTACCTGTTCGGCACGCCCGGGCAGGCCAGGTTCTGGTTCATGTGGGACGATCTGACGCGCGGCGCGCTCGGAGCGATCGTGCTGGTGGACACCCGCCGCCTGGACCAGTCCTTCGCGGCGGTTAACTACTTCGAAAACGACTCCGATATTCCCTTCATCGTGGCGGTCAACCTGTTCGGCGGCCAGCTGTGGCACGACTTGGGCGAGGTGCGCGACGCGCTCGCTCTCGGATCGGAGATTCCACTGATCACCGTCGACGCCCGCGATCCCGCGTCCACCGTCGCCGCGCTGCGGGAGCTTGTCGTGCACACCATGTCACTGGCCGATGGTCCTGAATCTCGAAGGGTATAGCGGATGCGGAAAGTACTGCTGGTGGGGGCGGGCCAGTCGGGCCTGCAGCTGGCCCTGACACTGCGCGAGCACGACTATGACGTAACCGTTATGTCCGCCCATACGGCGGAGGAAATTCGCGGTGGCCGCGTGATGTCGACGCAGGCCATGTTTCACACCGCGCTGCAGATCGAGCGGGATCACGGGTTGAATCTGTGGGAGAAGGAAACCAGGCCCTTCAACGGCCTCGGTTTGTCAGTCGCGGGGCCGGGTGGTGACCGGGTCCTGGACTGGTTCGCGCCGCTCGATCACTATGGCCAGAGCGTCGATCAGCGGGTGAAGATGGCCGGTTGGTTGGACCTGTTTGAGGAACGCGGTGGGAAACTGGTCATCCACGGGGTCACCACCGCCGATCTGGACTCGCTCACCGAGCATTTCGACCTCGTCGTCGTCGCCGCGGGCAAAGGGGAACTCGTCGGGCTGTTCGACCGCGACCCCGCGCGGTCGCCGTACACCAGTCCGCAGCGTGCGCTGTCGCTGGCGTATGTGCATGGCCTGGCCCCGCGACCCGAGCATCCGGACGTTCCCGGGGTCCGCTTCAACATCGTCCCGGGGGTCGGGGAGCTGTTCGTCATCCCGGCGTACACGCTCAGCGGGAATTGCGACATCCTCTTTTTCGAGGGAATCCCGGGAGGTCCGCTCGACTGCTGGGACGACCGGCCCGCGCCGGAGGAGCACCTGGGGCGTATTCTCGATCTTGCCCGCCAGTACGTCCCGTGGGAGTACGAGCGGTGTGGACAGGTCGAGTTGACCGACGGGAAAGCGACCCTCAGTGGCGGGTATACGCCGGTGGTCCGCAAGCCGGTGGGGGAGTTGCCGGCCGGCCGGCCGGTGCTGGGAATGGCGGACGTCGTGGTCGCCAACGACCCGATCACCGGCCAGGGGTCCAACAATGCCGCCCGGTGCGCGGCGTCCTACCTCGAAAGCATCCTCGCCCACGGCGATCAGCCGTTCGATCACACGTGGATGCAGGCGACCTTTGACCGATACTGGGAGACGGCCGAGGACGTCACGGTATGGACGAACGCGCTCCTCCAGCCCCCGCCTCCGCACGTCCTACAGATCCTCGGCGCCGCCCAGGGTAACGAGACCGTCGCCCGACGGTTCGTCAACGGGTTCAACGACCCGTCCGACTTTCAACAGTGGTTCCTCGACCCACAGAAGGCGATCGACTACCTGGCGACCATCTGATCGCCACCGCGAACACCGGGCATCGCGGGCGGGCCTGACCTCGGCCGGCGCCGGGCGGCGCGAGCAGGCGCGTCTGAGCTGTACCGGCCTGACGCCGATCGGCCGGTACACGCGGCTGGGCGGGGGTCAGGGGGTGCGGGCGGGGGCGCAGTCGTAGAGGCCGGCGGAGACGGTCGCGTGGTAGGCCGAGGCCGGGACGGCGGTGCAGTGCGCGTCGATCCAGGTCGTGCGGACGGCGGTCACCCCGGTCCCACCCCGGCCGCTGAACCCGCCCGCGATGACGTACCGGAGTTCACCCGAGCGGACCAGGGTCTGGAGCTGCCCGGCGGTGGGGGCCGGGTCGGTCCCGCTGAAGCCGCCCATCGGCAGGATCCGCGCGTTGGTGCGGATGATCGGTTGTTCGGCGACCTGGTCGCCGCTGACCGCGACGAGGTACCGGTCCGGGCCCGCGCCCTTCTCGAGGTAGGCGAGCAGGGCGGTGCTGAGCTGCCCGCCTCCGCGCCCGGTGAACCCGCCGCCGGCGCCCCGGCCGCCCGTGAAGCGTGCGCGGAGCGCCGCGAGCTGCGACGCCGACAGGTCCGCGAACCCGGCCCCGCCCGCCCCGTTGCCGGCGCCCCCACCGAAGGCGAGCCCCTGGGCCGCGCCCCCTCGGCCGGGGGCGCGCCCGGCGGTTCGGCCCGCTGGTTGCGTCCGCCGGGCGGCGGCGAATCCGTTCCGGCCGGCGGCGGTGGGCGGGCCGGCCTGCGGGTCGCTCCCGCCGACCGCTCGCTGGATCGGGGTCACGGCGTAGGCGGCCGGTCCGGCGAACACCGCGACCAGGGCGGTCAACCCGACCGCGACCACCGTGCCGCGGACGGCCCGGGGCCGTCCCGACCGCAGCGCGAGCAGGACGGCGAGCCCGAGGACCACCACGATCGCGAACCCGACGACGGTGGGCCGCAGCCAGGCGTTCCAGCTCGGTGTCCGCCGGAGCAGCACCACCTCGAGGGCCGCGCTCGCGGCGACGCCGACCGCCAGCAGCCCGGCCCATCGGCTGCGCTGCCGCGCGAACCCCACCAGCGTCGCGGCGCCGATGCCGGTCAGCGCGGCCAGGGCGGGCGCCAATTCGGCCGTGTAGTAGCTGTGGAAGATCCCTTTGGAGAAGCTGAAGACGCCCCAGCAGGCGATCGCCCAGCCGCCCCACATCACCAGCCCGCCGCGCTCGAGGTCCGGGCGGGGGCGCCGCGCGGTGGCCACCAGCCCGACCACCAGCGAGAGGACGGCGCAGGGGATCAACCAGGCGACCTGCCCGCCGACCGTGGCGTCGAACATCCGCCCGAATCCGGTCTGGCCCCCGAAGGCCCTCCCGATGCCGCCCCGGTTGTCGCCCTCGTTGCCGTTCACCCGGCCCAAGCCGTTGTAGCCGAAGACGAGGTTGCTGACCGTGTCGTTGGTCGACCCCCCGACGTAGGGCCGGTCGGCCTTCGGGATCAGGTCGACGGTGACCAGCCACGCCGCCGACGCGGCCACCATCACCGCGCCCCCACCCAGCAGACAGCCCAGGCGTCGCCGCCAGCCGACCGCGGCGGCCAGCGCGAACGCCAGCGCCAGACCGGGCACCACGAGGTAGGCGGCCAGCATCTTCGTGGTGAACGCGAGGCCGATGAACAGCCCGCCCAGCGCCAGCCGGCGGAAGCTCCCGGTACGGATCGCCGCCTGCACCGCCCACGCGGCCAGCAGCAGGAGCAGCACCAGCGTCGCGTCGGGGTTGTTGTCCCGGTTCACCGCGACCGTGATCGGGGTGACGGTCAGCGCGAGCGCGGCCACCAGACCGGCCAGGGGGCCGGCCTGCGCGCGCACGATCCGGTACAGCACGTAGACCGCGGCCACGCCGGCCGCCGCCTGGGGGACCAGCAGACTCCACGACGAGAACCCGAAGATCTTCGCGCTCGCGGCCTGGATCCAGAACGCCAGCGGCGGCTTGTCCACCGTGATGAACCCACCCGGGTCGAACGCCCCGAAAAAGAAGTTGTGCCAGCTGTCGGTCATCGACCGGACCGCCGCCGCGTAGAAACCATTCGCGTAGCCGTTGCGGTCGAGCCGCCACAGATACCCGACGGCGGCCACGGCCAACACGACGGCCAGCGCGACATGTTCGCCGACCCGGCCGCGCCGCCGGCCGGCCGGCGGCGCGGCCGGGTCGTCTGGACCATCCGGAGGTGCGCCCGGACCAAAGGATGCGGCCCGCGGCGTCCCCGCGACTGCGAAAATCACGATTGTCACGCTCACGGCCCCACCTAAGAACTTCCTGAGACCACCGTGAACGCCAGCTAAAGGCACGCGGCCCGGCGTGAGAACCGGTGAGGCGCCGTAACCCGGGCCGGCCGGCCGAGGTCCCCGGCCAAAGCGGCGGCGCGGGCTACGCCTGGCGGCCGTGCGTTTCGGCTTGGCCGCGCTCCACGTCGATGGACAGGCCGTGGTGGTAGTGACGCCTGATGGCTCCGAACGTCAATGTCACCTCGGCGCGGGAGTCGGAAATAATCCGCCGGTCGCAGGTACGCCAGATGCCGCCTATGCATACCCGGTCCCCGGCGCAAACGTCCTCGACCTTTATCGCCTTCGTCATAGCAGATCCTCTCGGGCCCCCGCCGTGCTCTTCGAGCGTACCTCGGCGCCGGGACAAGGCGGTGTCGGACTCCGGTGGATATTCGGGAGTGTCGATATTCCTGGGTATCGATTCGGGGTCGGTTGTCGTGGTACCGGCTGGGCCGGCGATTGGTGTTGAGCACTCCGGAGATGTAATAGGTCGACGGCGCGTTGCGTGCCGTGACGGGACGGAGTTGTTATGCGTGCGTTGACGGTTACGCCGGGCACCAAGGATTCGCTGAAGCTCGCCGATATTGCTGAACCGCCGGAGTCGGACGGATCCGTTGAGGTTGAGGGGTTGGCGATCGGCCTGTGCGGTACCGATACGGAAATCGTCAATGCCGAATACGGCGAGGCTCCGCCGGGGGTGGATTTCCTGGTTCTCGGGCATGAGAACCTCGGCCGGGTCCGGTCCGCCCCGGCCGGCTGCGGGTTGGCGGTCGGCGACCTGGTCGTCGGTATCGTGCGTCGCCCCGATCCGGTGCCGTGCGCGGCCTGCGCGGCCGGCGAGTGGGACATGTGCCGCAACGGTGGATACGTGGAGCACGGGATCAAGGGCTTGCCCGGATTCGCCCGGGAGCGCTGGCGGGCCGACCCCGACGCCGTGGTCCGTATTGATCCGGCGCTGGGTGACCTGGGTGTTCTGCTTGAGCCGACCACGATCGTGGCCAAGGCGTGGGAGCAGATCGACCGGATCGGGTCCCGCGCCTTCTCGGCACCGAAGGTCGCGGCGGTGACGGGCGCCGGCCCGGTCGGACTGCTCGCCGCGCTGCTCGGACGCCAGCGTGGGCTGGAGGTCCACGTTTTCGACCGGGTGGCGACCGGGCTCAAACCGGACCTCGTTCGGGCCCTCGGCGCGACGTACCACCCGGAATCGTTGCCGGACTCGGGCATCCACGCGGATGTGACGGTCGAATGCACCGGCGTTCCCTCAGCGATCGTCGACGTGGCGACGCACAGCGGGTTGGACGCGATCGTCTGTCTGACCGGCGTCTCGAGCACCGGCACCCAGATCCCGTTGGACATGGGTGGTCTCAATCGTCAACTCGTCCTCAGCAATGATGTGATCTTCGGCAGCGTCAACGCGAATCGGCGCCACTACGACGCCGCGGCGGTCGCTCGCGGCGGCGGATCCGGCCTGGCTGGGTCGCCTGATCACCCGTCGGGTCCCGCTCGAGGAGTTCGCGGACGGCTTCGCCCGCCGGCCGGGCGACGTCAAGGTCGTCCTGGAGGTGACCGCTGCCCTGTCGAGCGCCCCACCGCCTCCTGCGCCGAGCCACGCCTCCGTCCCGGCGGCGGCCGGACCGGCCGCGACGCCGCGGAGCGCGTCGCGGTGACGACCCCGACCCCGATCGAGGACTACGCGCTGCTCGGCGACCTGCACACCGCCGCGCTCGTCGGCCGGGACGGCTCCGTCGACTGGCTGTGCCTGCCGCATTTCGACTCGCCGGCCTGTTTCGCGGCGCTGCTGGGTGGCCCCGAGGCCGGTCGGTGGCGGATCGCGCCGACCGCGGCCGGCGTCAGCGGTGGGTGTACGAGACGGCGGTACCGCCCGGGCACACTGGTCCTGGAGACCGAGTGGGACACCCCGGACGGCCGGGTGCGGGTCGTCGACTTCATGCCCCCGCGGGGGAACGCACCCGACATCGTGCGCATCGTCGAGGGCGTGACCGGCGCGGTGCCGATGCACTCGGACCTGCGGCTGCGGTTCGACTACGGCAACATCACCCCGTGGGTGCGCCACCGTACGGGGGTCGTGGAGGCCGTGGCCGGACCCGATTCGGCCTGGCTACGGACGCCGGTGGAGATGACCGGCCAGGAATGGACGACGGTCGGGGACTTCACGGTGCGCCCGGGCGACCGGGTCCCGTTCGTGCTCACCTGGTCACCGAGCCACTACCGGGCCCCGGCCCCGGTCAGTCCCGAGGACGCGCTGACCGACACGGTCGCGTTCTGGAAGGTGTGGTCGTCGGGCGCGAAGGTCCAGGGCCGCTACGCCGAGGACGTCCGCTCGTCCCTCATCGTGCTGAAGGCGCTGACGTTCCGGCCCACCGGCGGGATTGTCGCCGCCGCCACGACCTCGCTGCCCGAGCAGGTCGGCGGCCCCCGTAACTGGGACTACCGGTACTGCTGGCTGCGCGACTCGACCTTCACCCTGCAGGCGCTGCTGGCCGCCGGCTACATCGAGGAGGCCAATGCCTGGCGCGAATGGCTCCTGCGGGCCGTCGCCGGCGACCCGTCCACGTTGCAGATCATGTATGGCCTGGACGGCACCCGCCGGCTGCCCGAGCAGACCCTGCCGTGGCTGGGTGGCTACGAGGGTTCGATCCCGGTGCGGGTCGGGAACGCCGCCGCCGACCAGCTCCAGCTCGACGTGTGGGGCGAGGTCCTCGACGGGCTGCACCTGGCCCGCGACGCCGGGATCAGTGCCAAGGACGATGCCTGGGACCTCCAGGTCGCGCTGATGGAACATCTGGAGGGGCGGTGGAACGACCCCGACAACGGCCTGTGGGAGATGCGCGGCCCCCGCCGCCACTTCACCCACTCGAAGGTGATGGCCTGGGTGGCCGCGGACCGCATGGTCGACGCCGTACGCCACCACGGCCTGCCCGGTCCGGCCGACCGGTGGGAGGCGCTCGCCGACACCATCCGGGCCGACATCCTCGCCCAGGGATTCAACAGCCGACGCGGCACGTTTGTGCAGTCCTACGGGAGCAGCGACCTCGACGCGAGCCTCCTGCTCATCGGGCGGGTCGGGTTCCTGCCCGGCGACGACCCGCGGGTCGTGGCGACCGTCGAAGCGATTGAGCGGGAACTCACCGAGGACGGCCTCGTCCTGCGCTACCGGACCGAGTCCGGTGACGACGGGCTGCCCGCCGGCGAGGGTGTCTTCCTGGCCTGCTCGTTCTGGCTGGTCGACGCCCTCCATGCGGCCGGCCGCCACCACGACGCGGTCGCCCTGTTCGAACGGCTCCTGACGCTGCGCAATGACGTCGGGTTGCTGTCCGAGGAATGGGATCCCCACACCCGGCGGCAACTGGGCAACACCCCGCAGGCCTTCAGCCACTTCGCTCTGGTCGTCAGCGCCTTCCAACTCGCCGCCGGCCGACCCGGACGCAGCTCCCAGATGATCCAGCCAGCCAGCCAGCCCGGGCCACTGCCCGGCAGGTGACAGGTGAGTGCCCGCGTGTTCGGCGGTGCCGTGACGCTGTTCTGCCGATCCGCTGTCACTCGAATGGTTGGGCTGCACCTCCGGGCGACAGCGTCGGGTCTGGACGTTTCCTGGGAGGATGCTGGGCCGGCTGGCAGCGGTAGGGCCGCGCGCTCAAGGACCGGGGGTCGGGCGGCGGCGGCCGAGCGCTCGTGCCTCTTCGCCGGCCGCACTCCTCGTTCGCCGAACGAGGCGGTCACCCAGCTGATGCACCGGCAGACCATGGTCATCCCCGGCCGACGCCTGGCAAGATGCCGAGCAGCGGAACTGGGGGACCGGAGATGGCGGGAAGGCACGGATGGGCGGGCGCGCCGCCGGCCGACGAGCACGAAGCACGCAGACGGATCATCGAGGCCGCGAGGCGGTGCGTCGGTCGGGAGGACCCCGCGCGGTTCACCCGGTCCGACGTCGCCGCTGACCTGGGCGTCATCCGGCGGACTGTCTACCGCTGTTACCCCAGGAGCGACGACCTGCTCTCCGTTGTCGGACCGGCGGCCGGTGAGTCGTTCGTCGGCGAGTTGACGCGGCACTGCCGACCGGGTTCCCGCTCTTGCTCAGCCAGCGTGAGCCGCGGGTCGCGCTGGCCGTCGCTCTGATGTCACGGCCGGCTCCGGGCGTCGCCCGGACTGTCGCTCTCATCACCTTCCTGAGCAGGCATCCGGGCCAGTGGTTCGGGTTGTCGGATCTGGCCCGGCGGCTGGACATGAACAAGGCCACCGCCCATGCGACGTTGGTCCAGCTGACCGACGCCGGGTGGCTCCTGAGGGATCCGGCCGATCGGACCTACCGGCTCGGCCCGGCTCTGGTGGCCGTGGGTGAGGCGGCCGCCGGCTCCGAACGCCAGGCTCTCGCGCTCGCCCGACCGCACCTGCGCCGGCTCTCCAAGGAACTCGGCGTCCAGGTCGTGGCCAGCACCGTCAGGGGCGACGACATCGTCGTCCTGGCCGTCGAGGGACGCGCCCCGAGCTCCGTGGCGTTCGGGTCCCGGCCCGGCTCCCGGGTCCCTCTGGCGCCGCCGCTCGGCACCGTGTTCATCGCCTGGTCCGACGCCGGCACCGTCGAGCGGTGGGCCCGCCGGTCGAGCACTCGTCCTGACGACCACCGGCTCGGCCTCTACCGCGATGCCGTCACGATGATCCGCCGCCGCGGGTACAGCGTCGCGCTCGATGACGACCGGCGCTACGACCTGAGCCGGGCCCTCAACGCCCTTGCCGACAACGATGGCGACCCGGGTCTTCGAGCCGCGGTCGAGCGGATCATGCAGGCCATGAGCGCCGCCGATGACTACCTCCTTCTGGATCTGGGCGGCATCGAGTCCCACCAGCTCAGTCTGATCAGCGCCCCTGTCTTCGACCGCGCCGGTCGGGTCTGCCTGGCCATCACCCTGACCGGGTTTCCCGATCCCCTGAGTTCCGGGCAGGTGGATCCCTATGGCCGACGACTCACCAGGGTTACCACCACGATCACCCACGGCATCGACGGCCGCCCGCCTGACGAGGCCACGAGCTGACCCGCGGGGCGACGGGCTCAGGGGACCGTCGTCGCCCGGGAGGCGCGGTGCGGGCGAGGTGGTGGAGCTGTGGCGGACCTCGGCCGCGACGCCGGTGGTTCGGACGGCCCCCAGGTTGCCTGGGCGACGGCCGCCGTCGCCTCGAGCAGGCGGTGCCCGAGCCGGGGAATCTCGACGGCCCGCATCTGCTCGTGGAACCCGACCAACGTCAGGTTCAGTTGGACGGTTCCTTCCGGATCGATGATCGGTGCGGCGATGTTCATCATCGGGTAACTCTGCGCCGCGGCCATCTCGACCAGCGCGTCGTCCTCGAAGTCCACCGAACGGTCCGGGCCGGCACGTTCGCTGTCTCGCGGCCGGTCGAAGCCGACCGCGTAGCCGCGGTCGCGGACCCGGGCCAGCGCCGCGGTGTAACGCTCATGATCCCGAGCGTCGGCTGATGCGGCGACGGTGGCCAGCCAGTCGCGGATGCGCTCCGGGCCGGCCCACGCCAGGAACGCGGTGCCGAGCGGCGGGACCAGGGCGAAGCGGCTGCCGACGCGGACCTGTACTCCCAACGAAGCGGGTGGGTTGGTGCAGGCCAGGATGACGATCTCATCGTCGATGACGGTGCTGGCCACGCAGACCAACCCCAGGTCGCGACTCAACGCGTTCATCTGGACGCGCGCGCTGGACAGGGCGTCGTGCTCGGTGAGGAACGTCGTGGCCAGCGGCAGGATCGACGGCCCGAGGGTGTAGGTCTTCCCGGCCTGTCGAAGCAGGTAGCCCCGGTCGTAGAGCAGCGTAACGATGGCGTGGCAGCTGGCCTTGTTCACGCCCAGCTGATGCGCGATCTCCGAGAGCCCGAGCGTCTGCCCGGGCCGGTCGGCCAGCAACTCCAGCACGTCGATGGCTCGTTCGACCGCGGGAACCGGTCGTCCCATTCGCGCTCCCTCAGCTCGATCGTTGTCTCGGGGGGTTCACCGGCCGGGCCGACGGCCCGTACCGCCGGGTCACCCTCCGTGGTCTCCCGTTTCCTCGCCGCCCGGGCGGCACGCCCGCCGCATGACGGGTTCCAGGCGGTCGGCCATGACCGCGTGCCCGTCGTCGCCGGGGTGAATGCCGTCGGCCAGGAGCTTCTCGTCGAGCAGGGTCTCGCCGTCGACCAGGACGAGCGACGCGTCGCCGCCGTCGATGCGGGCCTGGACGACCGATGCCATCGCGGCCCGCAGATCGCCGAGGGTCGCGCCGACGCGGTTGGGGGTGGCTTCGGCAGCCGGCCGCCGGATGGGCGTGGTGACCACGATCGAGGTGTGCGGGTGCCCCTGGCGCACCACGGTGAGAAACACCTCCAAGCCGGCGCGCAGCAGATCGGCGGTGTGGGGAATCGTCGTCCAGCAGTTCGTGCCGTAGCTGATGCTGATCACCGTCGCCGCGACGCCGGCCAGGTGTTCGGCCGAGGGAAGCTCGCCCCGCGCGGCGCCGGCATAGCCAAGATTGCAGACGTCGAGTTCCAGCCGGCGCCCCAGCCGCGCCGGCCAGCACGAGCCGGCCGAACCGGCCACCCAGCCCTCGACGATCGAGTCACCGTAGGCCAACCAGCGTGGACGCGGTGGGGCCGGCTCGAGGGACCCGCCCACCGGCGTGAGTGAGAGCACGGCCGGACGCATTCGTTCGGGCAGGTACACGGTCGCCTCGGCGCCGGCGGGCAACGGCAACTCGACGGAGCCCTCGCCCAGCACCGCCGGCGCGGTGGCCAGCCGGGAGTCACCCGCCCACACCTCGAAGGCGCCATTTCCGCGCGGGCCGGGGTCCTCGCACGCGGTTCGGTACGTGATCACCACGGCGTCAGCGTCGCCTCGGAGCTCGAGTCGCACACCGGCCGGAATCGAGGCCGCCCGCCACGTCCCGCCCGGTAGGCGTGCCTCATCCGAGGCGACCGCCCGCGGGTACGGCACCTCCGGCGTGCCCGCGAACGGACTGCCGCGGACGAAGGGCCTTGGATCGAGCATCAGCATCCGACCTCGCATTCGCCGTTCGCGGCCCGGATGCCAGTTCCCGAAAGCCACGAGATTGTTCCGTATATGGAACGGTCGTCTTGCCCAGGGAACATAACGACGGCGGATCGAGAGTGTCAACGGCCTTGCCCAGCCGCGCCGAGGCCCGTTGACATCGGCCGAGCGGTGCTTATGGTGGTCGCCACACCAACCGCTCTGTTTGCTATAACAAACGAGGCCGCTGTGAAACTGGATCTGCTGTACGAGGTGGACGTGCCCAAGCCGTGGGGGAAACCGCATCCCTACGGGCAGCGCGAGGCGGAGCAGGCCGCCTACCGGGAGGCCATTGCCCAAATCCGCCTCGCCGACGAGATGGGTTTCCACACCAGCTGGCATGTGGAGCACCATTTTCGCGAGGGGCGGTCGCACTGCTCGGCGCCCGAGGTTCTCATCGGGGCACTTTCGCAGGTCACCGAACGGATCCGGTTAGGTTTCGGCGTGACGCTGCTGCCGCACGCCTTCACGCCCCCGGTGCGGGTGGCCGAGAAGGTCGCCACGGCCGACGTGCTGAGCAACGGACGGGTGGAATGGGGGACCGGTCGTTCCACCCCGATGGAGCAGACCGCGTTCGGGGTGGACATCCCGCACAGCAAGGACCAGGTCCGGGAAGCGATCCAGGCCATTGTCGCGGCCTGGGAGTCGGAGTACTTCTCGTTCGAGGGACAGCACTGGACGTTCCCGGCGGCGGGAAACCTTCCCACTCGGATGATCACGCCCAGGCCGGTGCAGGACCCGCACCCGCCCTGCTGGATGGCGGCGGCGAGCGACGGCAGCGCCGAGGCGGCCGGGGCCATGGGGCTCGGGGTGCTCTCGCTGTCGATCATGCGGCCTCTGGAGCAGATGGCGGCGACCATCCAGCGCTATCGGAAGGCCGCGGCCGATCCGCGGCCGATCACCAGCGTCGTCAACAACCGGGTCGCGGTGTACACGTTGGTCCATTGCGCTGACACCATGGCGCAGGCCGAGGCGAACGGGATCTGGGACGCCACGTGGTGGTGGTACAAGAACCTGGCCGAGTTCACGTTGGCGTGGGAATTCCCGCAGGCCTCGGCGGAGGATCGGCAGAAAATGTTCCCCCTCCTGGAGGAGCGTCGGAACTCACCGCCGGACCCGCGGCAGTTCAGCGAAGCCGACATGATCATTGTCGGTGACCCCGACGAGTGCCTGCGCAAGATGCTGCGCTACGCCGATCTCGGCGTCGACCAGCTGCTCTGCTACGTACAGTTCGGGCGGCTGCCGCACGAGGCCGTGATGCGGACCATCGAATTGCTCGGCCGCTATGTGATACCCGAGCTCGAGCGCCGCGAGATCCAGGTCTCGACCACAGTGACCACCGCGTGAAGCCTGACCACCGCGGCGCCGCCGCGGGGTGCGTGGCGCCCGACCATCACCCGGAGCCACGGAGGTATTCACGATGACGCGGTTGGACGATTCGGCGATCCCCGACTACCCCGGACTGTTGCGGCTCGATGGACGGGTGGCGATGGTCGTCGGGGCCGGGCAAGGTAACGGGCGGCACACCGCGCACGCGCTGGCCTCGGCCGGGGCCACGGTGGCGTGCGTCGATGTGGATCCCGACCTCGCCCGCGAGATCGCCGCCGAGGTCGGCGGGCTGGCCTGCGTCGCCGACGCCCGCCAGCGCGCGGACGTCGAACGGGTCCTGGCCGAAACCCGCGCGGCCTACGGGCGGCTCGACGCCGTGGTCGACATCGTCGGGGTGGCGCTGTGGGCCGGGCTGCTCGACGTGACGGATGAGGACTGGGACGAGGCCTTCGGCCTGGTGCTGCGGCACGCCCAACTCATCACGCAGATCGCCGGCCGGCACATGGTGGCCGCCGGCGGCGGAACGATGGTCTTCATCGCCTCGGTCAGCGGCCTGACCAGCGCACCCAATCACGCCGCCTACGGCGCGGCCAAGGCCGGGCTCCTGTCCCTGGTGCGGACGGCGGCGGTCGAACTGGGCCCGTCGAACGTCCGGGTCAACGCCATCGCTCCCGGGGCCATCCGGACCCCGCGTCTCCTACGCGCCCTGGGCGGACGGGGTCCGGGCGACCTGTCCCCGCCCGTGGAGCCGTTGGGACATTCTGGTGAGCCCCGCGACATCGCCTCCGCCGCGCTGTTCCTGTGCTCCGATCTGTCCCGGCACGTAACCGGCCACACCCTGGTCGTCGACGGGGGCGCCACCGCCCGCTTCGCCTACCTGGGGGTCGGCGCCCCCTCGACGGCGACGCCGTCTGGCCGCGCCGGCCCGGTCGACGCCGCTGAACCGTTCGGTCCCTGATCACCTGGGCGCTCGAGACTTCCCAGGGTGGACAGGCCGGCCCGCGCGGATGGCCGGGCACGTCACCGCCGCCCACCACCGCTCCCCGTGGCGGCCGGCCATCGCGCCGGTCGATGGCCGACCCGGGCCCCGATCGAGCCGGTCCGCTGGGCCCATCTCAACCCGCTCGGGTCGGGTCGGTACCGGGCGCTCTGAGTCACGTCCGGATCCCCGGGGTGTTGCGGTCGGACCTCGGCCGGGGCCGCGCGGGACAGATCAGCGGGACGTTGCTGGCCCGCGGTGTCGCCAATGGATGCTTTGGCACCCAGGGCACCCCACCCGTTCAGACCAAATATCGATATTGAGGTCGATATTGATGTTAGGATCCGGGTGACCGGTCCAGGGGACGGCGGCCGAGCGGTCCGGTCAGAGGTGCGCGAACCGCCGACCGTGCGGATCGGGCCGAGGTCGGGGAGGGAGGACGCGGTCGGCGCGCGGTTCGCCGGCCTGGTCGGGCCCGTCCTGGTCAATCTCGACGTGGCGGGCGTGGCTGTATCGGCGGCGGGCGGTTCGTGGACGACGGGTATGACACGACGGGGGCGGCCTGAGCCGCGTGGACGCGTTTGAGCAGGCCAACGGCCGTGCGGTGGACCAGCCGGGCACCCGAAAGTCAGCGGCTCGGATTCGCGCGCACTTCGACAACCTGGCCAACCTACCGACGGTCGGCAAGTAAACGTGCCTGAATCCCCCTTCTACGCGAGGACAGCTCACTCCCGCCGCGGGCCTGAAGGCGGTCAACGATTGCGGAGGCGTCCGTGACAGCATTTCCGTCCCATGGCTATCGCGACGCGGGGAGTGACACGTCCGCCGGCCGGGACGCCGGTGCCGGGCCCGGTCACCTCCCGAAGCCTTCTGCGGGACCGCGTCCGTTACCGGACCGGCCTGGGATCAGCCTTGGTTCAAGCGAGCTGCGGGGAATCCTGCGGACCGTAGAGGATTGTGAGCGGGCGTCGACCCTGCCGGTGTTCCAGCGAACCGCACTCGAGGGATTGGCCCGCTATCTCGGCTACCGCCATAGCGCCTTTTTCGTGGGCTCGTCGTTCGAGCGGGCACTCCAGGACCGTGCGCCGGTCGGTCACGGGCTCGGATTCGAGATGGCGGCCGCGTTACAGGAGTACCACCAGAGGTTTGAGGCGTTCATCGAGCCCGACGAGCCGAATGCGATGGGGGTGCGCGGTTTGTGGACATTGGAAGAGTTTGGGCCGCCGGGCCGTCCGGAGATCCGCCGGTATCTGCGGCGATTACTCAAGGCCCGCGGGCTTCAAGCGATAGTCCTTGCCCGACTCACGACGGCGCACGGGGTCGCGGGGCTGATATCTGTCTCCGACCCGCGGCCGTACGCTTTCGGACCGCGTGACCAGATGGTGTTCGGCGCGGTCGGGCGGCACCTGGGCAACCTGCTGCATTTCCACCTCCGGTCGGAGCCGGTCCCGGCGGTCGCCGCCAAGCTGTCGGCCCGCGAACGCGACGTTGTCGGCCTGGTCGCCCAGGGCCGCTCAAATCGGGAGATCGCCGTCACCCTGTGCATCAGCGTCGAGACTGTCAAGCATCACGTTGGGCACGCGATGGAAGCGACCGGCTCTGCGAACCGCACCCAACTGGCCGTCGCCTGGCAGCGCGAAATTGCGGGCCCGGCCGCACCCGGGCCGGCAGGCCGGTCACATCCAGACGACACGGTCTGACTGATCTCGAAATGGTCAATGAGCGGCCCCGCCGGCGGGCCGTGGGCCGGCGCCGGAAGGCCGACCCACGGCTACTGGGCACGGACCGGGGCGCGGTGTCGGGACTGCCCCCGATCCGTTTCCCCGGGCCGTCCTTCGCCCCGGAGCCTGCGCCCACGATTGCCAGGTCAGTCCATTCGGTCGGGCGTGCTGGACCGCTCGAGCATGCCGACGGCCGACTCACCGTCCCAGCGGTAGCGCGCGAGCGCCTGCTGCAGCTGCATGCCACCACCGACCTCCGGCGGCATGATCATGAAAGTCGACATCAGCGTCTCACCGCCGATCTCGATCGTCCCGTGCGGTGTTTCCAGGACACACGTGACGTCCTCGCCGCTGGCCTCGAGTGAATGCAGGAACGGGGCGCGCACCACCCGGGCCGGCAGCTGCTGGCCGTCGTCGACGACGTAGCCCTCGTTGTAGGTCGTCTTGCCGTCCTTGCGCGGGGGGTAGACCTGGAAGCCGAAACCGCGCCCGCTGGGGAAGAGCGCGGCCTGCCACACGTGACCCCAGAAGGACGCGAGGCGACGGACGCCCTGCCGGCGGATGCGGTTCGCGCCGCCGTCAAGGTGGTGGGTCTCGCCGCCGACGACGATCGTGCCGCGGGCCCGGCCCAGCTGCTCGAAGCGCCACGGGTAGCCGATGAGAAAACCCTCCTCCTGCGTCGCCAGGATGTGCCGGGCCTCGTCGCTGGTCGAGCCGTTCTCCCACGGGGGCGCCGCCGGGAAGATGTCGATGTCGGCGGTCACGTGGACCTGGGCCGAGCCGGGCGCGGGCATCCAGCCTTTGATCTGTGCCTCGGCCGTCGTCGTCAGGGCCGGGCCGTCGTAGGTCATGCGCAGGTGCCGGAACGGCTCGACGAGCTCGAACCGCAGCGGCCCCGAGCCGAGGATGCGCGCCCGCCCGTCCTTGCCGAGGGGGTCGTGCGTCGGTCCGGGACCGGCCAGGGTGTAGACCCGCCCGTCCGCGAACGCCAGGTTGAACTGGACGTTGTGCGTCTGCCACTGGTCGGCGACGGCCTCGACCCCGGTCCGCGCGATACCGAAGGCGCCACTGTCATCCCAGATCCAGGCGTTCACCGACTCGCGGGCCTCGGGGTCGGTGGGTTGGGTGGCGAAGACGAACTCGCGCTCTTCGTCGAAACCGCCGGTCACGTCGATGGCCATCAGGTCGTCCCTTCGTCGGGTGGCAGGTCGTTCGTCGGTTCGGGTACGCCCCCGGGGGGGAGCGCTCCAACCGGTCCAGCCACCCCGGCCGGGGCGGTGAACCGCGCGGCGTAGTCGGCGAACAACGGCCGAACACGCTCCAGGTCGATGCCGAACGCGGCCGGATCGGGGTGGACGTTCTGGGCGCGTGTCTCGGCGTTCTCGTGCCACCAGCGCCGCATCCCGGCCTCAAAACCGGGCGACACCGGTTCGCCGAGCCAGTCGTACAAGCGCCGGACCTGGCCCAGCGGATCGCGTTGCATCGCGCGGAAGTCCAGGTCGAAGAAGCGGTCGTCGTTACCCGCGTCCCGAAACGCGAGCGCCCGCCGCATCCCCTCCGACCACTGCTCGACGTTGAGACGGCCCAGATAGGGCTGGTCGACCTCATCGGCGAAGAGGCGGCCGACCTCCGCGTACACGTCGGCGACCGAGACCATGACCTCCGTCGGGTCGCGGTGGGTCATGACGAAGCGGGCGTCGGGGAACACCCGGTCCAGGTGGTCGAGGAACAGCAGGTGGGTCGGGCACTTCAGCCGCCAGGGCCGCCGCTCGCCTCCCCACTGCAGCAGCTTCAGGGCGCGGCGTTCGTACCGGTAGGTGGACGTCAGGTCGGCATCGATCAGCCACGCCGAATACGACGGCACGTGCGCGAAGGCCTGGAAGTAGTGCGACTTGAAGTCGAGCGCCATCAGATCCTGGCACTCGTGCGGGCCGGTCGGGGAGGAGGGAAGGAGGGATTTCAGTCGGGGCGCCGCGGCCTGCTGCATCTCCATTCCGGCCCGCGAGCGGGCAATGCGCGGGTCGGGACCCGTCACCGTCGACGGCGGCGGGCAGGGCTCGCCCGACTCGTACACGAGCAGCGAACGAGCGCCGGGGTCCTGGCCCAGAAGCGCGGCCAGCGCCGTCGAGCCGGTGCGGGGCAGCCCCAACCCGAACAGCGGGCGTTCGATCGGCTCGTCGTCGGTCTCCGGGTGGCGGCGGTACCAGGCCTCGATCTGTAATCGGTTCTTCAGTAGGCGCAGGAGCAGGGCGCGCAGCGTCGCGTCGCCGACCTTGTTCAGCCCCGCCTCGCGCTGGACCGCGCCGATCAGGCGCGAGAGGCCGTCCCGGAACGTGTCCTCCCCGAAGTCGGAAAGGCCTGTTTCGGCACCGGCGGCTTTCAGTAGATCATCAGGGTCGTCCATCGTGCCTCCCTGCCGTGGTGACCTCCGGGGTCGGACCGGCTCGCGAAGGTCCTGGCGTCGATCGACCCGGAATCGCGGGGGTAAACTTCCGTGAATATGGGAGCTGAGTCAACCCCCGCGTTGACGGCCGCTACGCGGGACCGGGCCGATCGACGTCGGTATGACAGTCCGGTGCGGCGTCAGCGGGCCGCCGAAACGCGCGAGCGGATCGTGGCCGCGGGCGCGCGGCTCACCCACGGGTATCCGTCCTGGGACTGGCGGGAGCTGACCTTCCGCGCCGTCGCCAAGAACTCCGGTGTCAGCGAGAGCACGGTCTTCCGGCACTTCGCGAACGAGCGCGAGCTGCACGGCGCCGTCCTGGAGCGTCTGCAGGCCGACGCCGGCGTGACCTACGAAGGCATCCGGCTGGAGGAGGTCGCGGACGTCGCCGAACGGGTCTTCGCGACGCTGTCCTCGTTCGCCGCCGGTCCGATCGGTCCGCAGGTCGACGACCCGACGCTCGTCACGGTCGGCCGGGAACGGCGGGAGGCGCTGCACGCGGCGGTCGCGGCGGCCGCCCCCCACCTGTCACCGGTCGAGGTGGAGAGCGCGGCCGGGGCGCTCGACGTGCTGTGGAGCCCGGTCGCCTACCAGCACCTGGTCGCGGAGTGGCGCCTGACCGACGAGCAGGCGATCGCGGCGATCAAGAGAGCCATCGCGGCGGTCGTCGCGACCATTCGTCAGCCACAGCTCGGGGCGCAGGGGCCGCCCTCGGTCATCCCGAGTCCTCCAGGGGCCGATTCGCTTGAAGAGTGATTGTCAAGACCACGTCCGGGTGGACCTTCAGTCGGCCGGCCCGGCGTACCGCTCGCGCGGCCGGCTGTCGCAGATTTTCGCGGAGCGGCGCACGAGCCGTTCGACGCACCCCACCCCGACCAGGTACGGCCTTCTTTCCGGCGGCGCCGGCGAAAGATCGCCAGGCCGGGTCGTAGGAGAACGTGGCTCCCGCGTTGGGAACCCGCCCGTTTTCGAACTCGACGTAGAATTTGACATTGCTGCGGGCCGGTGCCAGCGTTCGGGCCGTCGTGAGGGTCCGCGGTGCCTCGCCTTACCGGGGGCCGGCCGCCCGACCTGCGGCGATTCGCACCAGCTCCCGTAGACGCTCTGACCGACGGTCCGTCGGCAATCAGTAAGGGTAGGAAGACCATGCGTGGTAGCAGATCGAGGCTCCTGGTCGTGCTGGCGGTGCTGGCCACGGTCGCCGCCGCCTGCGGTAGCAGCGGCTCGTCGGCGGCGAAGGGGTCCGTGTCCGGCGGTCGCACGATCACGGTGGGCGTGCTGACCGATCTGACGGGTGTGGCCGCGTCCGGCAACAAGACGGCGGTGACCGGCATCAAGGCCGGCATCGCCGCGGTGGCGAAGGACGGGTACACGGTCAAGTACGTTGCCGTTGACACCGGTTCGTCGCCCGCCGGGGCGCTGTCCGGTGCGCAGAAGCTGGTGACGCAGAAGCACGTCACGGTCGTCCTTGCGCACTCGGCGCTTACCTTCGCCGCTTCCGCCTATCTGACCGCGCATCACGTCCCGGTGATCGGCGCGGCCGAGGACGGGCCGGAGTGGGCCACGAGCAAGAACATGTTCCCGGTTTACGGCGCGTTGCACACCGAGAAGGTCGCGACGACGCTGGGCAAGTTCTACAAGCTGGTCGGGGCGACGACCGTCGGGTCACTCGGCTACGACATCGCGCCGTCGTCGGCCGAGTCCGCGCGAGCCGCTGGCGTGTCGGCGCAGGCGGTCGGTCTGAAGTCCGGGTACATCAACGCGAAGTTCCCGTTCGGTAGCACCGACGTGCAGCCTGTGGCACTGGCGATGAAGAGCGCCGGTGTCGATGGGATCGCGCTGGATGTCGACCCCAACACGTCGTACGCGTTGATCAGCTCTCTGCGGCAGCAGGGGGTCGATCTGAAGGCCGCGGTGCTTCCGATCGGATTCGGCGCGGACATCCTGCAGGCCGGACAGGGCGCACTCAACGCGGCGCAGAACGTGTATTACGCGCTGCAGATGGAGCCGGTCGAGATGAACACCCCGGGTACCAAGGCATTTGAGGCGGCCCTCCATCAGGTCGGGGTTACCACCGTGCCCACGCTCGCGGAGTATGACGGGTACGCCTCCATCCTGCTTCTGGCGCAGGGCCTGAAGGCGGCGGGCTCGAACGTCACCCAGGCATCCCTGATCACGGCCCTGTCCGGCATCCACGCCTTCACGGCCGGGGGACTGTTCGGTGACCACCCGCTGGACATCAACGACCGGGTGAGCCTCATCGGCGGATCGGACAACTGCCTCTACTTCACCAAGCTGGTCGGTTCGGACTTCAAGCTCGTCCCCGGTGCCGATCCGATCTGTGGCGCCCCGATCCCCGGCAAGACCGTGAGCCAGTAATCCGAACCAGAGCGGGCCGGCGGGGCGGCCCGCTCTGGGTTGCTTCCCCATAATGTGAACGCTAGGTTCGCTTTGTGGCCAGTGCGGCCCGCGTCGGGACGTGGACCGCCTCCGCCCCGTGGCGAGGTGGACCAGAGGCGAGCGCAACCATCGGCAGGTCGGCCCGGGAGTCACCGTGTACCTGAGCAAGGACATCTACGTCGGCGGTCAATGGGTCGCTTCGGCATCCGACCGCACGCTCGTGGTGCGGTCACCCAGCACCGAGGAAGTCGTCGGGGAGGTCCCGGACGCGAGCCCGGCCGACATCGACGCCGCGGTCGGGGCCGCACGGTCGGCGTTCGACTCGGGCCCCTGGCCGCGGATGTCGCCGGTCGAGCGGGCGGAGGTCATGCTGGCCCTGCTCGACCAGCTCAGTGCCCGCCTCGCGCAGCTCGAGACGGTCATCGCGGCGGAGACCGGGACTCCACGGATGCTCCTGCGTCCCGCCCAGATCGACAATGCTCTCGACGTCCTTCGCTACTACGCCGGCCTCGCCGGCGGACTCGTGGTCGAGGCCCCTCGTACGGGTGTCAACGCAGCGGCCGTGGTGCGCAGGGAACCGGTCGGAACCGTCGCGGCGATCATTCCGTGGAATGCGCCGCTCTTCCTGTCCATGATGAAGGTGGCGCCCGCCATGGCGGCCGGGTGCACGGTGGTCCTCAAAGCGGCACCCGAGACCCCGGTCAACGCCTACCTGCTCGCCGAAGCCGCTGATGCTGCCGGTGTGCCCCCCGGGGTGCTCAACGTGCTCGCCACCGGTCCCGCGTCGGGCGAGCGCCTCGTGACCCATCCCGGTATTGACAAGATCGCCTTTACCGGCAGCACGGCGGCCGGTCGTCGTATCGCCGGCCTGGCCGGGGAGCAGCTCAAGCACGTGACGCTGGAGCTGGGCGGGAAGTCCGCGGCGATCGTGCTCGACGATGCCGACCTCGACGCGGCCATGCTGCAGCTCATCGGCTCGACGATGTCGCTGAGCGGTCAGATGTGCATCGCCCAGTCGCGCATCCTCGTCTCGCGCGAACGGTATGACGAGGCGGTGGAGCGCTTCGCCGCGGTGGCGGGCGTCCTTCCGGTCGGCGACCCGCTCGAGGAGGGGACGTTCATCGGGCCGTTGATCTCGCGGCGGCAGCGCGAGCGGGTTCTCGGGTACATCGCGGCCGGCCGGGAGGCGGGCGCCGTCCCCGTTGTCGGTGGCGGCGTTCCCTCCCATCTCGAGCGGGGCTGGTACGTGGAGCCCACCGTCTTTCGCGACGTGAGCAATGACATGTCGATAGCCCAGGAGGAGATCTTCGGTCCGGTCGTGGTCTTCATTCCCTACACCGACGTCACCGAGGCGGTGTCCGTCGCCAACGACTCGCCCTTCGGGCTCCACGGAACGGTTTGGACGTCCGACCTTGAGCGGGGCCTGGCCGTCGGTCGCGAGATCCGGACCGGCACGTTCGGCGTCAACGGAATGACGCTCGATGCCGGGCTGCCCTTTGGCGGGGTTAAATCCTCGGGCCTGGGACGGGAGTGTGGACCGGAGGGGCTGGATGCCTACCTGGACACGAAGACGATCTTCCTTCCGGCCGCGACAGAGCCCTCAGCGTGACGTGAGGTCGCGCGGATCCACCATCACCGCCGGCCGATGGTGAAGCCCTGTTCGGCCGACAGGTTCGCCGCGCCTCCTACGACATCGTCGATGACCCCGGGCAGCAGCGGATCCGTGAGCCGGCTGGCGGGGCCGGACACCCCCAGGGCGGCGACCAGCCGGCCGTCGGCGCCGAAGACCGGTGCGGCCACACCGACGACTTCCAGGTCCCACTCGCCCCGGCTCACCGCATATCCCGCGGTGCGTATCCGGTCGAGCTCCCGCCCGAGTGCCGTGGGATCGGTGAGCGTGCGCCCGGTCAGGGCCCGCAGCTCGAGTGACGGGAGCAGATCCGCCGCGTCCGGGTCGAAGGCCAGCAGTGTCTTCCCGGGCGCTCCGGCGTGGACCGGCAGGACGTGCCCGAGTGCGAGTCGGCGACCGACAGCGCGGTTACTCTCGGCCAGGGCTACGCACACGCGCATGACACCGTGCCGCACGAAGAGCCCGGCGGACTCGCTGGTGCGGTCCCGCAGGGCATTCAAGCCGGGCGTCGCCGTTTCCAGCAGCCCCAGGCCCTGTTGGGCGACCGCGGCCCAGCGGACGACGGTCATGCCGATCCGGTACCCGCCCGGGGTCTGGGTGAGAAGGCCGTCGCTGACCATGTTGCGGACGAGCCGCACCGCCGTGCTGTGCGGTAATCCGGCGCCTTCGCGGATGCGGCGCAGGTCGAGCTCCGGTTCGGCGAGGCTGAACACGTCGAGGATGTCCCGCATCTTGCCGAGCACGCGGACCCGCGTGAACGAGTCGTCGTGGTCGTTCGTGTCGTCCAACGCCCGGTCGACGAAGCCCTGCTCCCCCCTCACGGGGCCTGGAGCGGGCCGGCCGGACAGCTGCCCGCGTCCGCCCGCCGGTGAAACCAGGCCCGTGGTAGGGGCCCGATCAGGCCCAGTTGGTGACGGGGCGGCAGCGCGACCGGGAACGGATTTCTCGACCCGGCGCCGCCGTCCCCACGGTGGGCCCAGCGCAACGGTTGCACGGGCGCAGCGTATCCCGCGCGGTTCCGGCCCGGGACGGAGCGCTGCCGCGCACCGGCGCGAGGGGTTTTGGCCCGAGCAGCTTGCCGCGCCACCAGGTGGCAACTACGTTCATAAAGTGGACAGTTCCGAGGCGGAGTCCGGGGCCGGACCGTTGGCCGGTGTGCGGGTCGTCGAGTTTGCCCAGGTCATCGCCGGCCCGCTCGCCGGCACTTTGATGGCCGACCTCGGAGCCGATGTTGTGCACGTCGAGTCACCGGTGACCGGCGATGACGCGCGCCGCATGGGTCCGGCCAAGGACGGGGTCCCGTTGTGGTGGAAGGTCCTCGGGCGCAACAAGCGCAGCGTGACCCTGGACCTGCGCCGAGCGGACGCCGCGGCCGTGGTGGGGCGGCTGATCGCCTGGGCCGACGTCGTGATCGTGACCTTCCGGGCCGCCACGGCCGAGCGCTTCGGCCTGGACTGGGACTCCGTCCGGGCCGTCAACCCGTCCGCCGTCCTCCTGCAGATCACCGGCTACGGCGCGACCACGTCCCGCCGGGACGATCCCGGGTTCGGCAAGATGGGCGAGGCCCGCAGCGGCGTTGTGCACCTCACCGGCTTCGCTGACGGTCCGCCCGTTCACACCGGTTTCAGCCACGGGGACGCGACGACCGGCCTGATGGGCGCATTCGCCGTCGCGGCCGCGCTGCGACGGCGGGAGACCGATCCCGATCGCCGCGGGGAGTGGATCGACCTGGCCCTGTCCGACACCCTGTTCCGGTTGATCGAATGGCAGGTCATCCTCCACGACCAGCTCGGCGAAGTGCCCGGACGCGCGGGGAACAGGCTCGCGGTGGCACCCGCGGCGGTCATCAACACCTACCGCAGCGCGGACGGCGACTGGATCACGGTGACGTCCGCCACCACCCGGTCGGTCCGCGGCATCGCGGGTCTGCTCGGTCTGCCGGAGGAGGAGTTCGCGACCACGGCCGAACAGATCGCCCGCAAGGACGAGCTCGATGACGGCCTGCGCGACTGGGTGGCCGCCCGGACCACCGCGGTGGTACTCAAGACCATGACGGCGGCCCAGATCGTGGCGGCCAAGGTGCTCGACGTCGCCGACATCTGTGCGGACGAGGTGTACCGAGAGCGAGAAAGCATCGTCACCGTGATGGACGAAGAGTTGGGGCCCGTCCGTATGCAGGACGTCGTACCCCGTCTCCACCGGGACCGGGGCCGGGTCTGGCGGACCGGTGCGCAACTCGGCGCGGACAACGATCTGGTGTACCGGGAGTGGCTGGGAATGGACGCGGAGACGCTCGACCAGCTGCAGCGATCAGGCGTCACGTGAGGCCGCCGACGCGGGTCAGCCGGGCCCTGGCATGACGACGGCACAGGAGGCCGCTGTGGAGCCCGAATCGGTTGACGTCGCGGTGGTCGGGGCCGGCTTCGCGGGTCTCTACGCGCTGCACCGGCTGCGGGGCCTCGGCCTGCGGGTCCAGGTCATGGAGGCCGCCGGGGACATCGGTGGCACCTGGTTCCACAACCGCTACCCGGGCGCGCGCTGCGACATCGAGAGCCTGCAGTACTCCTACTCCTTCGACGCGGAGCTCGAGCAGGAGTGGAACTGGTCCGAACGGTTCGCCACGCAGCCCGAGATCCTGCGTTACCTCCACCACGTCGCCGATCGTTTCGATCTTCGACGCGACATCTCGTTGGGGACGCGGGTCGTGGCGGTTGCCTTCGACGAGGCGGCCGGGACCTGGACCGTCACCACAGCGTCGGGCCGGGAGATGGTGGCCACCTATGTGGTGATGGCGACGGGGTGCCTCTCCGCGCCCCAGACACCGCGGATCCCCGGGCTCGAGGCATTCGCGGGCGAGGTCCACCACACCGCCGACTGGCCGCGCGGCGGCGTCGACCTGGCCGGCCGGCGCGTCGGCGTGATCGGTACCGGGTCTTCCGGCATCCAGGCGATCCCCGAGCTGGCCGAGCAGGCCGGCGAGCTCGTGGTCTTTCAGCGAACCCCGCACTTCAGCGTGCCCGCGCGCAACACGCCCCTCACGCCGGAGAAGACGAGGTACTGGAAAGACCACTACCAGGAGCTACGCAGCCTCGCCCGCGAAGACACTCCCACGGGAGTGCTCTACGACTTCGCCACCTTCTCCGCGCAGGCCGTCGATGACCGCGCCCGGGACGTGGAGTTCGAGGCCCGGTGGGACAAGGGGGGCGCCAACTTCGCCTATGCCTTCAAGGATCTGACGGTCGACGAAGTCTCGAACGACTACGCCGCCGAGTTCGTGCGGCGCAAGATCCGGGAGATCGTGAAGGACTCCGCGGTGGCCGAGCGGCTGTGCCCGGTGGACTATCCGATCTTCACCAAGCGGATCTGCGTCGACAGCGAGTACTACGACACCTACAACCGTCCGAACGTCCTGTTGGTCGACCTCCGCCAGGAGCCCCTCGAAAGGGTCACCGAAGCGGGGTTGCGCACGTCAGCACAGGAGTACGCCCTCGACGTGCTGGTCTTGGCAACCGGCTTCGACGCCATCACCGGTGCCCTGGGCCGCATCGACATCCGCGGGGTGGGCGGTCTGCGCCTGAAGGAGAAGTGGGCCGGCGGGCCGCGCACGTACCTGGGACTCATGTCCGCCGGCTTCCCGAACTTTTTTATGATCACCGGGCCGGGCAGCCCCTCCGTGCTGAGCAACGTCGTGGTGGCGATCGAGCAGCACGTCGATTGGATCGCGGACTGTCTCCTGCACCTGCGGTCGGTCGGCGCGCAACGTCTCGAACCCACCGTTCCGGCCGAGGACGCATGGGTCGCGCACGTCAACGCCTTGGCCAGTGCCACCCTCTTCGTCCGCGCGGCGAGCTGGTACATGGGCGCGAACATCCCTGGGAAACCCCGGGTCTTCATGCCTTATATCGGTGCCGCCGACTACCGCCGCCGGTGCCGCGAGATCGCCGGCACCGGGTACCCGGGCTTTGCGATCACCGTCCCGGGCGCGCCGTCGGGCGAGGCCCCACCGAGCCCGAGGCAGCCAGCGTGACAACTATCGACCTTCCTTCCGTGCACCCGTTCCTGGGGCAGGACATCAAGGACCACTTCGTCGACGGACGCTGGCAACCGGCGGCCTCGGGCGGGACCTTCGAGACGGTCAACCCCGCGACGGGCCACCGGCTCGCCTCGCTCGCCGAGGGCGGGAAGGCCGATGTCGATGCCGCCGTCCGGGCCGCGCGCGCCGCCTTCGAAGGCCCGTGGTCGCGGTTCACGCCCTACGAGCGCCAGCGGCTCCTGCACCGCATTCATGATCTCGTGGCCGCGAACTACGACGAACTGGCGCTCCTGGAGACCCTCGACATGGGGGCGCCGCTGTCACGCACGCTGGGCTTTCGCAGCTTCATCCTCGAGGCCATCCAGTTCTACGCCTCGCAGGTGGTCAACACCAACGGCCAGACGATCGAGAACTCGCTGCCCGGCCAGTTCACCACCATGACCCTCAAGGCGCCGGTCGGCGTGGTCGGCAGCATCATCCCCTGGAACGGCCCGCTCATCAGCCAGTGGTTCGTGCTGGGCCCGGTACTGGCCACCGGGTGCACCGTCGTCCTGAAGCCGGCCGAAGACGCTTCCCTGAGCCTGCTGCGGATGGCGCAGCTGCTTCAGGAAGCCGGTGTGCCCGACGGCGTGGTGAACGTCGTGACCGGCTACGGCCAGACCGCCGGCGCCGCGCTCGCCGAACATCCGGACGTCGACCGGTTGTCCTTCACCGGATCAACGGAAACCGGCCGTTCGATCATTCGGGCCTCCGCCGTCAATATCAAGCGCCTCCAGCTCGAACTGGGCGGCAAGTCGCCGGACATCGTGTTCGCCGACGCCGACCTGGACCGGGCCGTCCCCGGGGCGGCCATGGCGGTCTTCAACAACACCGGCCAGATCTGCTACGCCGGCACCCGGCTGTTCGTGCAGCGCTCGATCCAGGACGAGTTCGTCGAGCGGCTGGCGGCCTTCAGCAAAAGCCTCACGGTCGGCGATCCGCTGGACCCGGGGACGAATCTGGGGCCCCTCATTTCCCAGAAGCAGCTGGACCGGGTGCTGGGCTATGTGTCCATCGGTCAGGAGGAGGGGGCGGTGGTGGCCAGCGGCGGTGCGCGGCTCGGCGGTGACCTCGCCGAGGGCTACTACGTCGCGCCGACCGTCTTCGCCGACGTCTCCAACACCATGACCATCGCCCGTGAGGAAATCTTCGGCCCGGTCGTGTCGGTGATCCCGTTCGACGAGGCCGACGAAGCGCTGCGGCTCGCGAACGAGACGCCCTACGGGCTCGGTGGCGCGGTGTGGACCCGGGATCTCGGCACCGCGCTGAAGATGACGCACGGCATCAAGGCCGGAACGCTCTGGGTGAACTGCTACGGCGCCATCGATCCAGCGGTCGGCTTCGGCGGCTACAAGGCGAGTGGCTACGGGTCGAAGGGCGGCCCGGAGCACGTCGACGCCTACCTCTACACCAAGAGCGTCACCATCAACACCGACTGAGACGACACCGACCGAGGGGGTGCCGGCCCGCGACGGACCGCGCCCCTTGACCGTTCCGAAACGACTCTCACGGGGGTGTATCCATGAGGCTCTGGGCCGTCGTGGAGCACGACAAGCCGCTCGAGTGCCTCACTCTGCCCGACCCCGAGCCGATGGGCACGGAGGTCGTCCTGGCGGTGACGCACTGCGGTGTGTGCCGCTCGGACCTCAACCTGTGGAAGGGCGAGTACGACCTGGGCGGCGGGCAGACGATGAGGGTCGCCGACCGCGGGGTGGAGTTCCCGCGCGCGCCCGGTCACGAAGTGGTGGGCACGGTGGTGGCGGTCGGCCCGGACGCCGAGGGCGTGCGGATCGGCGACAGCCGCGTCGTCTACCCGTTCATCGGCTGCGGCCGCTGCGACCGCTGCCGGGCCGGGGAGGAGAACCTCTGCGACCAGCAGACGATCCTCGGCATCATGCGCCACGGCGGCTTCAGCTCCCAGGTGGTGGTCCCGGACCCCCGGTACCTGTTCGACTACGGCTCGGTCGAGCCGGCCTTCGCGGCCACGCTGGCCTGCGCCGGTACCACCGCGTTCTCGGCGATCTCGAAGCTGTACCCGCTGGACCACGACCGGCCGGTCCTCCTTATCGGGGCCGGTGGCGTGGGCTCGACGGCGCTGCGGATGCTCCACGCGCTGGGCCACCGCAGGATCATCGTCGTCGACCTGAGCCCGGGCAAGCGCGCGGCCGCGTTGGCGGCCGGAGCCACCCACGCCCTCGACGGCGCGGATCCCGCCATTGTCGAGGCGGTCAAAGAGGCGGCCGGCGGCCCGCTGCTCGCGGCCATCGACGTCGTGAACCACCCGTCCACGGCGGGTATGGCGCTGGAGGCCCTCAGTAAGGGCGGAAAGCTGGTCCTCGTGGGCGTGGGGAGGGGCGCACTTGAGGTGTCGCTCGTGAGCATGATTCTGAAACCACGTTCTATTATCGGCTCGGTGACCGGCAGCCTGGGAGACCTGCGCGACGTCATCGCCCTCGCCCAGACCGGTCGCCTGAAGCCGCTGCCGATGGTGACGATGCACTGGGACGAGGCGAACGCGGCGATGGAGCGGCTGCGGGACGGCAGCGTCGACGGGCGGATCGTGATCGAGACCTGAGGCCCCGCGAGCGACGGGGCGAGGAACCAAGCGCGGAAGGAAAACATGGCCGAGGAGCAGAAAGTCAGCGGCGGCATCACCGTCCACAGCCGGACCGTCCTGTTCACATTCACCTCGGGGCCGGAGAAGGTGACGTACCTGTATGCGGCGGCCACGTACAGTGGTGACTTCGACGGTCCCGCCGGGGAAACCTTTGTGGCGGTCGAGCACGCCGACGGTTCGCAGACGCACTATGGCTTCGGCACGTTCACCGGTACGGCCAAGGGTCGGCCGGGCACGCTGCTGTGGAAGTTCAAGGGCATCCCGGGCGGCGGGGACATGGAGATTTTCGATGGCTCCGGTGAGATCAAGGATCTCCGGGGGTCCATCTCCTATCGCATGCAGGAGGGATCGTCAGACGTTTTCACCTACGACGGCAGCGTAGCGTGAGGGGGCGGCCTCGGACGTGGCCGGCCGGACCCGGATGAGGACGCTGCACCTCGTCGATCGCGAGCTGCGGCCCATGGTCGAGGTGATGCCCACGCTCTCGCTGACCGAGGAGAACCTGCCGACGGCGCGGGCCGGACGCCTGGTTCTCGATCCCGCGCCGACCACCGGGTCGGTGCTCAGCCGTCGAAGCGTGCCCGGGCCGCCCGGTGCGCCCGCGGTGCCGCTTCACGTCTACCGCCCGGCCGGTGCGGCGGGGGACGGTGCGGCGGGGGACGGTGCCGCGACAGAATCCCTCCCCGGCATTCTCCACCTGCACGGCGGCGGCTATGTCCTCCGTTCGGCGGCGGACTTCGAACCGGTCCACCGCCGCCTCGTCGCCGGGTTGCGTTGTGTCCTGATCTCGGTCGACTACCGGCTGGCCCCGGAGACGATCTTCCCGGGCGCGCTCGAGGACTGCTACGCGGCCCTGCGCTGGACCTTCGAGCATGCCGCCGAACTCGGTATCGATCCGCGGCGCATCGGGGTGATGGGGGAGAGCGCCGGTGGTGGGCTGGCCGCGGCGCTTGCTCTGCTGGTCCGCGACCGGGGGGTCTACCAGTTGGCCTTCCAGCACCTCACCTATCCGATGCTCGACGACCGGACCTGTGTCCGGGACCCGAATCCGGCCACCGGCGAGTTCATCTGGAACCGCGCCAGCAACCACTTCGGCTGGCGCAGCCTGCTGGGTCGCGAGCCCGGCGGCGATGACGTCTCGCCCTACGCGGCCGCGGCCCGGGCCGCGGACCTGTCGGACCTGCCGCCCGCCTTCGTCCTGACCGGAGCGTTGGACCTCTTCGTCGACGAAGACATCGCCTACGCCTCCCGGCTGGTCCGGGCGGGCGTCCCGACCGAGTTGCACGTCCACCCGGGCGCCATCCACGGTTTCGACCTGTACACCGGGGCCGGCATCGCCGCGCGCGCGAACGCCGAACGCTCGGCGGCGCTGAAGCGGGCGCTGGACCGGCCAGTGCCGAGCTGACCATGATGGCCACGAATTTATCCACCGACGCCCAGTATTCCGACCGAAGGGACCAGCGATGAGGACACGCGCCGCCATCTTGTGGGAACCGCACACCGAATGGAGTGTCGAGGACATCGAACTCGACCCGCCCAAGGCCGGCGAGGTTCTGGTCAAGCTGGCCGCCTCCGGGCTCTGTCACTCCGACGAGCACCTGGTCACCGGCGACATGGTCTTCGACCCGGCGACGGCCGAGGCCTTCGGTCTGTCCCAGTTCCCGGCCATCGG
Source organism: Frankia alni (assembly GCA_026225295.1). Taxonomy (GTDB): domain Bacteria; phylum Actinomycetota; class Actinomycetes; order Frankiales; family Frankiaceae; genus JAMFSN01. Next base: position 92,227 of record JAMFSN010000309.1, on the reverse strand, counting down.
GGGCCATGAAGGCTCCGGCGTGGTGGTCGAGGTGGGGCCGGAGGTAAAGGGACTCGAGCCTGGCGACCACGTCGTGTTCAGCTTCATCCCGTCCTGCGGCCGGTGCCCGTCCTGCTCGACCGGCCAGCAGCACCTGTGTGATCTCGGCGCGTTCCTGTTGAGCGGAAAGCAGCTGACGGATCTCACGACCCGGCACCACAGCAAGGACGGTCGGGACCTCGGCGCCATGTGTGCGCTCGGCACCTTCGCCCCGTACACCGTCGCCTCACAGGACTCCTGCATAAAGATCGACAAGGACATCCCGCTCGCCACGGCGGCCCTGGTCGGCTGCGGCGTGACGACCGGCTGGGGGTCTGCGACCTATGCGGCCGACGTGCGGCCGGGTGAGACCGTCGTCGTGGTCGGCGTCGGGGGACTGGGCATGAGCGCCGTGCAGGGAGCGGCGCTGGCCGGGGCGCGGCAGGTCGTCGCCGTAGATCCGGTCGCGTGGAAACTCGAGGCGGCGCTCACGTTCGGGGCGACCCACACCGCGTCCTCCATGGAGGAGGCCGGTCCGCTCGTGCGCGAAATCACCCGCGGCGCCATGGCCGACAAGGTCGTCCTCACGGTCGGGCTCGCCGAGGGTGCCCAGGTGGGGCAGATGATGAGTCTGGTCAAGAAGGCGGGCCGGGCCGTGATCACCTCCATCGCCGCCATGACCGATGACAATGTGAAGCTCAACCTGTTCGAGTTCGCCATGCAACGCAAGGAGCTGGTCGGCTGCATTTTCGGTAACGCCAACCCGCGCTATGACATCCCGCGGTTGCTGTCGTTGTACCGGGACGGCAAGCTCAAGCTCGACGAGATGATCACGAAGACCTATTCCCTCGACGAGGTCAATCAGGGTTACCAGGACATGCGGGACGGCAAAAACATCCGCGGCGTGATTGTCTTCTGACAATCGGTGACCCAGGTCGGCCGCAGGCGTACCCCGGCCCGCCGGCGCGGTCCCAGCCACGGCCGCCACCTGGTGACGGTGGCCGGGGCCGGGGGCCGGCGGTTGGACGCGGCCCAGTTCCCCCGTGCCGTACCATCACAATCTGATGGAGCGGTCGACGGCACAGCCACAGCGCGGTCCAGAAGCGCGGCACTGGGGAAAGAACAGGGCCCTGCTCGATGACGACGAAGCGCGGCAGCGACTGCTTGACGCGGTCATGCGCTGCATTGCCCGTCGCGGCGATGCCCACGTCAGCATGAGCGAGGTCGCCTACGAGGCTTCGGTCGCCCGGTCGACCCTGTACCGGTACTTCCCCTCCCGGGACGATCTCATCACCGCCCTGTTGCTGAGCAGGACCGCGGCCGCGCTGACGGCCGTGGTGGAGTCTCTGGAACACCCTGCGGACCCGAGCCTTTCCCTACCCCAGCTGGTGCTCGGCCCGATCTCGCTCGTCGACGGGAATCCCGTCAACGAGGCGTTGTTCTCCCCCGACAGCCGGAGCTTCGTCACCGAACTGGAACTGGAGTCCGAACCGGTGGTCGATGCCGCCCTGCGCATCTTCGGGCCGCTGCTCGAGCGCTGGCAGGCGGCGGCCCTGCTGCACGCCGACCTCGACCTCCGTGACACGGTCCGCTGGATGAACGCCATCTCGCTGATCCTGCTCGCCCCGCCGTGGCGTCGTCGGACAACGGAGGAGAAGCGCCAGTTCCTGGAGCGCTACCTCGTCCGCGCGCTCGTGGCGGCCTGACGGCCCGCCGTTCCGTCGGACAAAATCGCTCCCCTTGTCCGACGGTGGGACACGGGTGTAAATTTTGTTGTGTCTAGTGATAGAGCGCACTCAACGAGCCGACCCCGGTCGGCTCCACCCGGAGGGACGGCGAGTCGCCTTGGCTACATACGACCTGGTGATCAAAGGTGGAACCGTCATCGACGGTCTGCAGACGCCGCGCTACCGCGCGGACGTCGCCATCGCGGACGGCAAGGTCGTGCGCATCGGCGCGGTCGACGCGTCCGAAGGCGCCGAGGTCGTCGATGCGACCGGGCGGATCGTGGCCCCGGGTTTCGTCGACCTCCACACGCACTACGACAGCCAGTTGTTCTGGGACCCCTGGTGCACGATGTCGGGCTGGCACGGGGTCACCAGCGTGGTCATCGGTAACTGTGGCTTCGGTTTCGCCCCGTGCAAGCCGGAGGACCGCGACCGCGCGATGCTGAGCCTGGCCCGCAACGAGGCGGTCCCGCTGGCCACGATGCGCGCGGGCATGCCGTGGGACTGGGTGACGTTCGAGGAGTACCTCGCGAGCGTCGACCGGGTCCCCAAGGGCGTCAACGTCATGTCCTTCGTGCCGCTCGCGCCGCTGTACGGCTACGTCGTCGGTATCGATGAGGCCAAGAAGAACCGCGTCACGGACGAGCAGCTGGCCCGCATGTGTGATCTTCTGATCGAGGGTATGCGCGTCGGCGGCTGTGGCTTCAGCGCGCAGATCATCGGCGAGATCGGCAACGTCCAGCTCGACCACGACGGCACGCCGATGGTCACCGACATGATGACCGAGCGCGAGGTGCAGGCGTTCTGCCGCGCCATGGGGTCGCTCGGGCGTGGTGTGGCCCAGATGACCGGGCCGCTCGAGACCGCGGCCTACATGGCCGCGGAGAGCGGTCGCCCGATCATCTGGAACGCGTTGCTGGCTGACGGGGCGCTCAACCAGCACGGCGGCCAGCAGCTGACCCACAAGACCGCCCTGCGGCGACTCGAGGAACTCAACCAGGACGAGGGTCTCCGGGTCTTCGCGCAGGCGCTGACCACGAACTTCGCCTCCGAGTTCACGCTCGAGGAGTACAACCTCGCGGACGCCATCCCGGTCTGGCGGGAGGCGCTGATCGGGACGGTCGCGGAGAAGCAGGTCAAGCTGGCCGACCCGGTGCGGCGGGCCGAGATGAAGGAGATCCACGAAGCTCGGGGCGGCCTGTTCGGCGCCGGGTATCCGCTGGGTGAGATCAAGGTCCACTGGATCTCCAGCGACGTGGGGCGGGCCCGCGAGCTCAAGGACACCTACGAGGGCTTCACGATCGGAGAGATCGCGCAGCGCGAGGGCAAGCACGAGATCGATGCCTTCCTCGACGTCGCCGTGGCCGGTGAGCTGCGGGTCGGGTTCGCCACCCCGCTGCTCATCACCCCGGCCGACTCCATGAAGGAGATCGCGAACGGCATGGTGTCGCTCCCCGGGGTCAGCGACGGTGGCGCGCACACGAAGTTCGTGACCACGGCGCGCTACGCGACCGAGATGCTGGCCCTGTGGGTGCGCGAGCACAAGATCATGTCGCTGGAGCAGGCCCACTGGCGGCTGTCGGCCTACCCCGCGCAGGCGGCCGGGCTGAAGGGTCGGGGCTACCTCGCCGAGGGTGTACCGGCCGACGTCATCATCTACGATCCCGAAACCGTCGACAGCCTGCCGGCTGAGCGCGCCTGGGACTACCCGGCGGGGGAGTGGCGGCTCATCCAGAAAGCGACGGGTTACGACCGGATCATCGTCAACGGCCAGACCACGTTCATTGACGGCGAGTGCACCATGGCCACACCCGGCCGGCTGCTACGCCACGGCACGGAGTGAGGGCACACACCATGACCGAAAGTGCGATCTCGACCGAGAGCGCGATCACGACCGCCTTCGACGCTGATAACCACTACTGGGAGCCGAGCGACGCCTTCACCCGTTTCCGCGATCCGAAGTTCGCCGACCGCGGCCTGCGTCTGGTGGAAGAGGCCGGCAAGCTGGCCTACTACATCGGCGAGCGGAAACACCCCATTCTTCCGGGCCCCGGCGACCAGTACGGGCGCCCGAAGCCCGGCGCGCTCTATGATTACTTCGCCGGCAAGTCGACGAAGGAGACATTCGGTACGGAGCTGACCTCCGAGGATCCCGCCGCCCATCCGGAATGGTTCAACCGCGACGCGCGGCTGAAGGTCATGGACGAGCAGGGCCTCGAGGCCGCCTGGCTGTTCCCGTCCCACGCGGTCTGCATGGAAGGCCCGATCCAGCCGGATATCGAAGGGGCGCTCGAGCTCCTGCGGGCTTTCAACCGGTGGCTCGACGAGGACTGGGGTTTCTCCTACCAGGACCGCATCTTCGGCGTGCCCTTTCTGAGCCTGTCCGACGTCGACCGCGCGGTGACCGAACTGGAATGGGCGATCGGGCGCGGCGCCCGCATCGTCAGCATTCGCAATGGACCGGTTTTCACGCCCGACGGTCTACGTTCACCGGCTGATAAGGCCTTTGACCCGTTCTGGGCCCGGGTGCAGGAGGCGGGGCTCGTCGTGGCGCCGCACGCCGGCTTCGAGGACGGTTACCGGACGGTTGACGACGCGGTCGCGAGCGCGTGGGGCTACCGAACCGCCGAGCTGTCCGGAGACACGAACGCCCTGACCTACACGGAGCCGTTCGTCAAGATGCTCATGAAGCACCGCCTGGTCCACGACTTCGCGGCCGCGCTGGTGTGCCACGGGCTGTACGAGCGCTTTCCCGGCGTACGGGTGGCCTTCATCGAGAACGGTGCCACCTGGGTGGGACCGTTGCTGCACAGCCTCGAGGTCCTGGCCAACCAGAATCCGGAGATCTTCACCAGTTCGCCGGTTGAGCAGTTCACCCGCAACTGCTGGGTCGCGCCGTTCGTCGAGGACAGCGTCGAGGACCTCGCCCACCACCTGCCCGCCGAGCGCATTCTGTTCGGCTCCGACTGGCCGCACGCGGAAGGAATCGCCGAGCCGCGGGACTTCCTGCAGAAGTTGACCTCGTTCTCGCTTGAAGATCAGCGACGGATCATGGTCGACAACGCTCGCGAACTCACCTTCAGCTGACCGACGGCTCGCCCGCCCGGCCCCCACCCGTTCCTCTCGACCCGGCCGGGCCGAGAGAAACCCGACGCCCTCCGACAACGAAGGAAACGTCCCTATGACGACTGCGGCGCGGATTGATTTCGACCCGTACTCTGACGATTACTTTCGCGACCCCTACGATACCTATCGTCGGCTCCGCGACGATGCGCCGGTATTCCAGACCGACGCCTACGGTGGCTTCTACGCGCTCAGCCGCTATGAGGATGTGGCCGAGGCCTACCGCGACGTCGCGACGTTCTCGTCGGCGTCCGGCATTCTGCTGGAACATGTACTGAGCGAAAATCAGATCCCACCGGTGCTCGTGACCATGGACCCGCCTGATCACGACCGGGTCCGGAGTCTCGTCAGCAAGGTCTTCACGGCCCGGGCGATCACCGCGCTCGAGCCGATGCTGAAAAAGACCATCGACGGCTTTCTCTCGGCCAGCGATGGAAAGGACGAGTTCGACGCCGTAGCCGAGTTCGCCGCGCTCTTCCCGGTCGAAGTGATCATGACGATGCTGGGCGTTCCGGAGGAGTTCCGCCAGACGATCCGCCTCAAGCTCGACAGCATGCTCACCCGCGCGCCGGGTCAGAGTACGGTCAGCGACGCGGGCATGCAGGCTCAGATCGAGATCGGCACAATTTACTACAACCTTGTCGTCGAGAAGCGGCAGCGCCTCGGTGCCGACATGATCAGCCGGCTCATCCAGGCCGAATACAAGCGTGATGACGGCTCGATCACCCAGCTCGATGATGTGGAAATCGCCGGGTTCGCGTCGCTCCTGGGGGGCGCCGGATCCGAGACCGTCACCAAGCTGGTGGGTAACGCCGCCGTTCTGTTCTCGGAGCACCCCGACCAATGGCAGGCCCTCGTCAAGGACCCCTCGAGGATTCCGGGCGCGGTCGAGGAGGTTCTGCGTTACCAGGCGCCGGTGCAGTACGTGTACCGCCAGGCCACGCGCGACGTCACCCTGCACGGCACGACGATCCCCAAGGGTGCACCGGTCGCCCTGCTCATCGGTTCGGCCGGTCGCGATGAGCGGCAGTTCGCCGAGCCGGACCGCTTCGACATCGAGCGGGTGAACCCGAGCCCGATCCGCATCGGCTTCGGCTATGGTCCCCACTTCTGCCTGGGGGCATCGCTGGCCCGAATGGAGTGCCGGCTTGCCTTCGAGGGACTGCTCCGCCGGATGCCGCAGGGTTTCACGGTCGATCAGGAGCGCTGCCAGCGGGTCGCGATGACCAACGTCGCTGGCTATTCACGGGTCCCGGTCCACCCGCTCGAGGCCGCCAAAGTGTGAGGCGCCTCGTGCTGGGCGAGTAGGTCCTATGGGCTCAGTGTTCGTAGGCGATCAGTGATCGGGTGATGGGTGCGGCGATCTTGTTGTTTGGGTCAGATCGCCGCACCCATCGCCGGTCCGCCCGCCGTGTTGTTCCAGGTCAAGCTCGCCTTTGAGGGCGTCGTTGACCGACCCGATCAGCGGGCGGGCCTTCTTGAGCGGCGGCTCGCCGTAGCGGGCCTGCTCCCGCTTGCGCGATGGCCGCGGCAACGCGATGCCCGCGGCAACGCGATGCCCGCGGTAACGCAATGCCCCGCGCCGCGAGTTCCTGGTCGACGCGCGGTAGCCGTAACCCGCCCGCCCGGCCAGATCCGACCGCGGCCCGGTCGGCCTCGACATCCCACCGGCACCGGCACCGGCGTCGCGTGGCCTGGCGCAGCCACCGGGTCTCCGAACGGTGGCCCAGCACCGCCTGGGCCACCGCCAGACAGACCAGTTCGGAGTCACTCAACCGCGGCGGTCTACCCCTACGGGTCTCCGAACCGATCCGGTCCTCGATTTCACCTACAGTGCCGTCCGGAGGGCATCCAGGTCTTGCGTCACAACACGACCTTGGATGCCCTCTCTCCAGGCCCGGCCATCACCGGCCCAGACTTCGGACCTACCCGTCTAGCGGGGGAAGAGCACGGCTGCGTTCTTCGCTTCGGTGGTCTTGATGCCGGCCGCGTCCTGGGTGAGGAAGTATCCGGCTTTGACTCCCTGGTCGAGGGCTTTGTCGTAGGCGGCGAGGTATGTCTGACGGTCGGGGTACAGCGCGCGCAGTTGCGCGGCGGTGAAGGGTTTCATGGATCCGAACAGAGATGACTGGCTGCCGCCGTTGTAGGTCGCGACGGGTGCTTGCAGCTCGGGCATTCTGATGCCGCCGAGGGCGTTGCCGTGGCTGTCACGCTGGATGGTTGGGGGAGTTCCCCCGAAGGTGATCAACGGGAAGGTCGGGGGCGCGGTTCCGTCGGTGGCCCACCGGTCAAGGTCGTGACGGGCCGTGGACAGGACCGGTAGCCAGTTGAGGGCGTCGGGCTGGGATACCGCGCCGGTGGCTCCAGAGGTTGAGCCCAGCGCGCCGGCTGGGAGTTTGAGACTGTCGCGGACGAATGTTTTGACGACGTCGTCGATGCTGCTCGCGGCGCCCGCGTGGGAGGCGCCGGCGATCTCCCAGGTGCGGAAGGTTTTCGTGTCGGGCTGGCGTACCGGGTAGAGCGATGGCGCTTCGGTCTCGGTGGTCACGAGCATCGCGGGGATACCGAGGTCGTCGCGGATGCGGACCTGGCGTTGAATGCTCGACCCGACGTCGGTCTTGGCGCCCGAGGGGGTCTGGACGCGGGCGCCCGATCCGAAGCTGCCGGCCAGGAGCGCGCCGTCGAGCGCCTTGCTCAGGGGTTGCACGCCATCGAGGTAGGTGGTCAGGCGGATGGCGGACTGGGATGCTCCCGTTCCGAAGACGCTCGTGACGTGGAACCCGGCCATCGGGTCGACGGGCAGGTGGCCGCGGTTACGGCCGACCAGGAGCGCGGCCTTGGTGTAGATGTCGTAGGAGAAGTCGTCACCGGGATGGAACAGCGAGCCGTACCGTGTGGGATCCCACTCGCGAAGGCCGTTCTGTTCGGCGCCGGGAACACCGTACAGGCCGATCTTCTGGGCTGACACGTAGACGACGGCGTCTCCGTCGCGCAGGGTCGATTGGGTGATGTCGCCGATCTCGAAGCCGGCGGTCACGTTGAGCCAGGACAGCCAGACCCGGCCGCTGAACTTCTTCGGGTCACTGGGCCGCACGACGAGCATCCGGGTCTTGAACGGCGCGGTACGCGACGGTTGTAGCTTCCAACGGCCATCGGCGCCGAGCTGGGTGCCGGGCACCGGCTCGTAGGCGGTGGCCTGACCCGAATAGAAGTACTCCTGCTCGGTGTAGCCGTAGGTGCCGACGTCGAAGACGGGGGCGGAGAAGGCGTTGTGGCGCGTGCCGTCGACGGTGGGACCAGTCACGGTGACGCCGCGTAACTGTGACTGTGCCGCTTTCGTGCCACTGTCGCTCGTGCCACCGTTGTTCGTGCCACTGTTGCTGGTGCTACCGCAGGCCACCAAGCCCGCCAGCGGCACTGCCGTGACCAGGAGGAGCGCCGCCAGTCGTCGGGGTCTTCTCACATCCATTCCTCCCTATCCATGGAGGGCCGCGACCCGAGCTACGAAGGTCGAGCCAGAGGCCAATGATCTACAACGGGGGCGACATTAGCACTAGTGCCATAATGAGGAGACGAAAGTATCGATCGCTGACTGGGTGTGAGCACCCGGCTGCGATTCGGCGCCGGGGTTCCTCGGTAGACTCTGGGGTGTGCCGGAGAGTCCGACCCGTGAGCGTGACCCGGCGGCGAAGCGCGCGCGGATTGCCGAGGCGGCGCTCGCCCTGTTCCATGCCCAGGGCTACGCGGAAACGACGATCGATCAGATCGCGTCGGCGGCGCAAGTGGGCCGCCGGACCGTGTTCAACCACTTTTCGGGAAAAGAGGAAATCCTCTTCGACCAGTTCGTCGCTCGACGGGACGTGACGATCCAACGGTTGGGCGATCGACCGGATTCAGAACCGCCGCTCATAAGCCTGCACGCTGTCCTCCGGGAATTGTGTGAGCAGGGCTTCGACCGCCGATTGCTCACCCACCTTCGCGCCCTGCTCTCGACGGGGCCGCAGAATGTTGGCGACCAGTTCTCGGTGGGAAGTCGGGCGTTTGAGAACAGACTCGTCGCGGTTCTCCAGAGTCGACACGTCGGGCAGTGCTCATCGCTGGAGATCCACGCTCTCACGCTCATGGCGACAAGCTGGCTCACGACCGCTTCTCATATCTATCTTATCGAGGGCCGGCCGTCACTGGTGGAATGCTTCGACGAGGTCGTCGCGACCTGTGTGCGGGCGAGTGTGCCAAACCTTGAGCGTAAAATCCAGCACAATTCCGGCTGCGGGTGATCGTACCGCTTCGTTCGAACTGGGAGCGGTACGGCGCGAATCGCGGCAATGGTCGGCGCCTCTGGCGGGGCCAGGGGGGTCGACCAACCACGCCGCCCAGCCGTCCGCCAGGCCAGGCAGAGACCGGTGGCCGCGGCGGGTCAACTCTGGGTTGACGGGAGGGAATGGTCAACCTAAGGTTGACGGCATGACGCAGACCACTTCGCCGGTCAGGCTCGACGACCTGATCCTGGCGATCACCAAGAACCACCACTACGCCCTCGACCAGCTGACCGACGCGGTGCTGATGGCCGACCACATCGGCGAGGTCGCAGACCATCTCATCGGTCACTTCGTCGACCGGGCCCGTCGCTCCGGCGCGTCCTGGACCGACATCGGCCGCAGCATGGGCGTCACCAAGCAGGCCGCGCAGAAACGGTTCGTCGGCAAGCCCGACGCCAGCCCGTCACACACTTTCGGGAAGTTTTCCAAGCCCGCCCACAAGGCGATCGTCGCCGCCATGAACGAGACCAAGCTGGCCGGCAACGCCGAGATACTCCCCGCGCATCTCGCCCTCGGCCTGCTCGGCACCGAGGGCACCGCGGTCGAAGCCCTGCGTGCGCAGGGTGTCGATCTCGGGCAGGCGAGGGACACGGTGGTGAACACCGTGCCGGCGCGCGGCGACGCCGACCCGGTGCTGATTCCGTACGGTGCCCGCGCGAAGAAGGTGATCGAACTGACGTCCCGGGCGGCCCTGCGGCTCGGCGACGACGGTGTCAGCACCGGCCATGTTCTGCTGGGGTTGCTGGCGGAGGAGAACGGCACCGGGGCGCTGTCCTCGCTGGGTATTGACGCGGCGGCGGCTGAGAGGTTCGTCGCGGACGCCGCCGACGAACCGCCGTCAACCCGCGGCTGAAGCGGTCCACGAGCCGGGCCCGCGCTCACCGACGGTGCCGTGCGGTCAGCCGCCGCGGGCCTTCACGAGGGCACCGCGGTTGACCTTGGTGGCTTCGCTCCGGGGGACGGCGTCGACGATCTCGATGGTTTTGGGCACTTTGTAGGGCGCGAGGCGACTCTTGGCGTACCCGATCACGTCCGCCGCGGTCGGGGGCGCCGTGGGGTCGGCCGGTTCGATGATCGCGTGGACCCGGCGGCCCCATTCCGGGTCGCGTAGCCCGATGACGACGATGTCGGCGATGTCGGGGTGGTCGATGAGGGCGGTTTCGACCTCGGCGGGGAAGACGTTGGCGCCGCCGGTGATGATCATATCGACGCGACGGTCGATGAGGTGGAGGTAGCCCTCGGGGTCGAGGAAGCCCATGTCGCCGGCGGTCTGAAAGCCGTCGGAGGTCGATTTCATGCGGGGCGCGTCGCCGAGGTACCGGTAGCCGGCGGAGGACGGGGAGCGCAGATAGATCTCGCCGACCTCGCCGGTCGGCAGCGCGGTGCCCTCGGTGTCGAGGATGCGTATCTCGGTGCCGTTGTAGCCGCGACCGACGCTGCCCTGGTGGTCCAGCCATTCGTCGCCGCGCAGCGCGGTGAGGCCGAGGCCCTCGGTCATTCCGTAGGCCATGACGATCCGCTCGGGCCCGATCAGTTTCGCCCACCGGTGCACGAGCGACGGCGGCATCGGCGCCGCGCCCTGTATGAACCACTCGATGCTGCTCAGATCGCGCTCGTCGATGCCGGGCAGATCAGCGATGCGTTGGAGCATGGTGGGGGTCGCCGTGAAGGTCGTGATCCGGTGGCGTTCGATGAGGTCGACGACGCGCGCCGCGTCGAACTTCTCCATCACCACCAGCCGGTCTCCGCCGAGCAGGTTGTACAGGGTCGTGAAACCGTTGGCGTGGTACATCGGCGCGGGCACGAGGATGGTCTGCGGAAGCGGGACCGGCGCCCAGGACTGCGCGAACGGAATGGCCAGCCGGGCGTCGTAGATCGAGGGCCGGCTGGTCAGGATCACCTTCGGTGTTCCGGTCGAGCCGCTGCTGCAGATGCCGTGGGACTGGGGCGAGACGGCGTCGGGCAGGTCGGGAACGGCGAGCTGCGCGGTCGCGTCGATCCAGTCGAGGTCCGCGCCGCTCAGGTAGACCCGCGGCGCGATGACCTCCCGGAGCCGGGCCAGCTCCCAGTCCGGCACGTCCCAGCGCACCGGGACCGGTACCGCCCCGACCTTCCAGGCGGCCAGGGCAGCCAGCACGAACTGCGGGGTGTTGCGCAGCCCGAGGCCGAGGTTGTCGCCCGGCCCGAGGCCGCGCTCGATGAGCGCGCCGGCCAGCTGGCTCGACCGAGTGTCCAGCCAGGCCCAGGTGAACGCCGACTCGCCGCCGTCCAACCCGATGTGCAGCAGGGCCAGCTCGTCCGGCTGCTCATCGGCGAGCTGGCGGACGCGGCCGGCGTGACTCATTTCGACGGACACGACGATTCCCTTCGGTCGGCCCTGATCACCCGAGCATGTGCCCGCCGGCGTCCACGATGATGGACTGGCCGGTGATCGTGCGGCTTTCATCGCTGGCCAGGAACAGCGCCAGATTGGCGACGTCCTGGGTGCTTGAGATGTCGCGCAGCGCGGTGTTCGCGAGGAGCTTTGACCGGTGGGCGTCGTAGTCGACGTTCTGTTCCTCGGCGGTGCGCTGCACCCAATTCTGCCACAGCTCGGTGTCGATGCTGCCGGGGACGATGCAGTTGCAGCGGATCCCGTGCGGCCCGACCTCGTTGGCGACGGTCTGGGTGAAGGCCCGTAGGGCGGTCTTCGCCGTCACGTAGTGGGTCTTGCGCGGCATTCCCGCGAAGCTGGCGGTGGAGGAGAAATTGAGAATCACGCCGGAACGCCGCTCGAGCATCGACTGCCGCAGTACCTCGCGCGTGCACAGCATGGCGGCCGTCACATCGATCGCGATCGTGGCGTTCCAGTTCTCGAGGGTCTGTTCCCAGATCCACATGTCCTGCCCAGGGGCGGCAGCATTGTTCAGCATGATGTCGACGTGACCGAATTCCTTGACGGCGCGGGCGATCATCCCCGTCACCTCGGATTCGTTGGTGACGTCGACCCGCATCGCGATCGTCCCCGGGCCCGCGGCGGCCGCGGCTTCCTTGACCAGGTCCGCACGCCGGGCCGCGAGCAGGACCCGGGCCCCCTCCCGCACGAACAGTTGCGCCATCACCGGGCCGAGTCCCGTGCTCGCGCCGGTGATGACGGCGGTCTTGCCGTCCAGCCGTCCCACTGTCCCGCCTCACGATCATCCCCAACTGCCGTCGAATATCCCTAAATGTCGTCGAAGACTTTTGCCAACGTGTCGCCCAGCAGCTCGCGGCCGACTCCGGAATCGTCGAGAAGGCGGTTGGTCCGGCGGCGGACCCGCCACCGGGAATTGTGCCTCTCCAACTCCCAGCGGGCGACGCTCACCCGCCACAGGTAAAAGCGATCCTGTTCCCGGCGCATGATCAGCGAATAGTTGAGGGCGGTCGCGTGGTCAGCTTCGACGTTGATCAGCAGTGGCCCGGCGACGTGGGCCGCACCGTTACGGATCAGGCCCAGGTGACCTTCGGTCCGCAGCATGCGCTCTACTCCGGCGCTGCCCTGATGGGGATCACCGTCCGCGTCCCAGTCGTATTCGCCGTCCGCCAGCCACCACGATCCGGCGCGTTCCGCTTGACCAGCGTCCGCGGCCGGTCCGTACGACAGGACGACGCGCGTGACGGCCCGCTCGTCCTCCAGGAGACGTAGGCGTCCCCGTAACTCCTCCAGTGACTCCTCGGTGGTCATCACCACTGCCGCATCAGCTCCCCAGTGTGGTCACGGCCCGGGCGAGACGTGGCGGCCATCGTTATCGAAGTCGAGCTCGACGTCAACATAACCCGATGGGTCATCCCCGGGGCCCCCGGGGGACGCGTCGAGCGCCCTTGCCAAGCAACATGTGACAGTTATAGCTTCCCGTCACATGTTGCGGAGCGAGGTCGGGCCGCGCCCGGCCGGCCGGCTGGACCCCGCCGACGGACCGTGCGTCCCGGATACGGGTCTGCGCGCCGCGCCGCCCGCCCGGCGCCGAGCCGACGGAAGCCGGCCGCGATGATCAGAGTGAAGGCGGCTTTCTTCAGCCTCACCCCACCCGCGCCGCCCGAAGACGACCGCGGCTACCTGCGCTGGCACCTGCTGGACCACCTGCCTGAGCAGTACCAGCTGCCCGGCATCCAGCTCGCTCTGCGGTACATCGCGGACGGCGCCTACCTCGACGGCCGGGTGGCCGGGGACGGGCCTCTCGCGAACGTCGGCAACGTGGTCAATTATCTCGTGGGTGACCCGGTCCAGCAGACCCACCACGACTTCATGGAACTCGGTACGCGGCTGGCCGAACAGGGTCGTTTCCCGCAGGTGCGGCCATCGTTGCAGCTGCGGATGCCGGCCCTGCTCCGCTGGTACGCCGCGCCGAAGGCACTGATCTCCGCGGCGGTCGTGCCGTTCCGGCCCCACCGCGGGGTCCTCGTCGTCGTTGAGGAACCGACGGGGGAGGAGGTCGCCGGCTGGTGGTCGTGGCTGCACACCGATCACTACCCGGCGGTACTGGCGACGCCGGGCGTCGCCGGCGCGTGGGTGTACGGCTCGACCGGCACCTGGGAGCTGCACCCGGCGGCGCAGGGCGACCCGCAGTACACGACCGTCATCTACCTGGACGACGACCCGCTGGCCGTGACGGCCACGCTCGTCCCCATGCTCGAGGAGCGGTGGCGGTCCGGCGCGGTCCGGCCGCTGTTCGCCGGCCCGCTCCGGACGATGGTGCAGTGGGAGGCGTGGCGGCAATGACGGCGCGGTTGGCGTTGGGTACACCGGTTGTGACGATGACCCCGGGGGTCCACGGGGCCTGGGAGGCCGCGGCTCGATCGAGGACCTGGCCCGGGTTGCCGAAACCGCGGACCGCCTCGGCTACCACCACCTCACCTGCAGCGAGCATGTCGCCCTGCCGGCCGCCGAACTCGCCCGGCGCGGGGCGCGCTACTGGGACCCGCTCGCCACCTTCGGCTACCTCGCCGCCCGCACCAGCCAGATCCGGTTGGCGACCAACGTCCTCGTGCTCGCCTACCACCACCCGCTCGAGCTCGCCAAGCGCTACGGGACGCTCGATGTCGTGAGCAACGGCCGGGTGATCCTCGGGGTCGGGGTCGGCACGCTGAAGGAGGAGTTCGACCTGATCGGCGCGCCCTACGACGAGCGGGGGGCCCGCGCCGACGACGCGCTGCGGGCCCTGCGGGCGTCGTTGTCCCAGGCCGAGCCCTCGCACCACGGCGACTTCTACGACTTCGAGGGCCTGGTCGTCGATCCGTGCGCTGTGCAGGAACACCTTCCGCTCTGGGTGGGCGGTCGCACGCCGCGGTCGCTGCGTCGCGCCGTCGCCCTCGGCGACGGCTGGTGCCCGTTCGCCGTGACGCCCGCGCAGGCCGAACAGTGGCTGAGTCAGGTTGAGCGGCCACCTGGCTTCGACGTGGTGCTCCCGCCGGCGGGTCGCCTCGACCCGATCAAGGAACCCAACCACACGCAGGACGTGCTCGGGGCGACCGCGGCCGCCGGCGCGACCATCGTGTCCGTGACCAGGGCCTGCGACACGCTGGCCGAGTACCTCGACTTCATCGAAGCCCTCGCCGCCGCGCACGCCGCGATCCGCGCCGCGTGAGCACTCACGGCCGAGCGCCGCGTCCATCGGACGGGCCCGGCCGCCGGCGCGGGGACCGTCTCTAGCATCGATACGGTGACCGGACCACCGCCCGGCGACAGGACCCGGCTGACCAGGTGGGGCACCGCCAGTGCCCTGAAGGATGACGAGGCCCGCCGGCGCCTCCTCGCCGCCGCCACCCGCTGCATCGCCCGTCGCGGCACCGCGAAGGTCCCCATCGACGAGGTCGCCGCCGAGGCCGGCGTCTCGCGCATGACGGTGTACCGGTACTTCGGGAGCCGCGAGGAGGTGATCCTCGCGGTTCTGCTGGACCGGCTCGATTCCGGCCTGGAGGCCGTCGTACGGTCACTGGGATCGCCCGGCGACGCAGCTCGGTCGCTCCCTGAACTCATCCTCAACGCGATCGGGCGGGTGGCCGGCGACGAGGTCAACGAGGCGCTGTTTTCGCCCGGCAGCCGATCCTGGGTGGCCGCGTTGGAGTACGCCTCAGAACCCGTCCTCGACCAGATGCACCGCCACCTCGCACCGCTGCTCGAGCAGTGGCGGGCCGACGGGCAGTTGCACGCCGACCTCGACCTCCGCGAGACCACCCGGTGGCTGAACGTCGTTTCCATCACGCTCATGACGCCGCCGTGGCTCGGGCTGTCACTGCGCGCCAAGCGCGAGTTCCTCGACCGCTACCTCGTTCGGGCGCTCGTCCGGGCCCCCGCCTGAGCCGTTGGCCCGGCGCCCGGGAAGCGTCCCGGTCGTCCTCGCGCGGACCTACCCGCGACCCGCCTGTCGGTGCCGCTGGACGTCTGCTCGGCTCGCCGGTCGAGCTTCCCGAGCCCGCGCCTTCAGCGCGGGTTGCGATCACGGCAGTTGCTCTCCGTGATCGGTTGCGAGGGCCGGCGCTCCGGACCAGTGTGCGATGCGGACCGGCGGACCGCGTCACGAAGATCGGCGACGTCGGATCCCGGCGGACAAGCGATGGAACGAGGTGTCCGGTGACGGATCCGGCCGGGCGGCTTGAAGTCGGGTTCGTGGTCGGGGGCGCCGATCTGAGGCGAGCGGCCCAGCTTGAAGACCTCGGGGTCGACTCGTTGTGGGTGGGCGGCCATATCGCGTCGGACAATCCGTCGACCGAGGCGATGATGAGCCTGGCCCGGCTGTCCGCCGTGACCGAACGGGTCCGGATCGGCACGTCGATCCTGCTGCTTCCGCTGTACCCACCGGCGATCATTGCCAAGCAGGTCGCGGATCTCGACCGGGCCACGGGCGGCCGGCTGGTCCTGGGCGTGGGGGTGGGCGGCGAGTATCCGCAGGAGTTCCGTGCGTGCCAGGTGCCCATCCAGGAACGCGGTCGACGCCTGGATGAGGCAATCCCGCTCCTACGGCGGCTGTGGACGGCGAAGGAAATCTCCCACGACGGCCCGCTGTACCCGATGCGGGACGTGACGGTGCACCCGTCGCCCGCGCAGGCCGGCGGTCCGCCGATCGTCGTTGCCGGCCGCCAGGAGCCGGCCATGCGGCGAGCGGCCCGCCTGGGCAACGGCTGGATGCCGTATCTGTACTCACCGCGTCGATATGCCGCGTCCGTCCGGACGATCCGCGCCGCCGCCGTGGAAAGCGGCCGTAACCTCACCGGCTTCGGGTGGTACGCCTTTGTCTTCGTCAATATCGACAGCGACGGGGTGCGGGCTCGCCAGAACGCGGCCCGCACCATCGGTGGTACGTACAACCAGGACTTCCAGGCGATGATCGACAAGGTCGCCGCAGTCGGAACCCCGAGCGAAGTCACCCGCAAGCTGCAGGACTTCGTCGCCGCCGGAGCACGGCATTTCATTTTCATGCCGGCCACCGGCACCGCTGACCCCGGCGCCGTCCTACACCGCCTGCTCGACGAGGTCCTGCCCGAGGTGC
Source organism: Frankia alni (assembly GCA_026225295.1). Lineage (GTDB taxonomy): Bacteria > Actinomycetota > Actinomycetes > Frankiales > Frankiaceae > JAMFSN01. The sequence goes on along the minus strand of JAMFSN010000309.1, from coordinate 75,535 downwards.
GCACGGCGCCACCGCTCGATGGGTACGGCCCGGGAGCCTCAACCGCCCAATAGATTGACATCGATGTCGATATCGATGTAGGATGCGTGGTCCGCGAGCACCGTTCCGGTGCCCGGGACGGGCCGGGAAGGTCGGGGGCCGGCCGCCGACAGACGGGTCCGTGCCGCATCAGGGCCGGAGACGGTCACCGCGTGGCTCCGGGGTGGATCACGGTAAGCCCACGACCTCATCACGCGTTGCCGGAAAAGACGCGAACTCACGGAGATCGGACTCGGTCATGACTGGACGTACCGGCATTGTGCTGGTGCACGGTAGCCAACACGCTGGCGACTGTTGGGAACTTACGGTGGCCGAGATCGAGCGTCAGTCCCGCGGCACGCCGGTACTCGCGGTCGATTTACCAGGGCGCCGGTCGGTCCCGGCGGATCTCTCGAAGGTTACGGTCGCCGACTGGGTTGACAGTACGGTCGCGCAGATCGACTCGGCGGGCATCGAGCAGTTCATCATCGTTGGGCACTCACTGGCCGGCATCACTGTCCCGGGCGTCGTGGCCCGGCTCGGGCCGGCCCGCGTCCGCCGAATGGTGCTCATCTCTGCGGCCGTACCGCCCCAGGGCCAATCGATCGCGGACACCCGGACCGGTGCCGTCGGCTGGTTCACCCGCCGAAAAGCGGCCGCGGGCAAACCCGCACCGCCGTTCCCACGCCCGCTGGCCAGGTGGCTGCTGTGCAACGGGATGACGGCGGAGCAGCGCGCCTTCACCCTCGCCCGGCTCTACCAGGATTCTTTCCGGGTCCTCGGTGAGCCCGCCGACCGCTCCGGGCTCGCCCCAGCCGTACCCCGCACCTGGATTATGACATTGCATGACCGGGTGCAGCCGGTTGCCGGGCAGCACCGGGCAATCCACGCACTCGGCGGGGTCGGGGAGGTCGTCGAAATCGACACCTGCCACAACGCAATGGTGAGCAGGCCGGCCGAGCTGGCCGCGATCCTGCTCGCGCGTCTGTAAGAAGTCCTGCCCAGCCGTTCGCCGCCTTCGCCGCGCCGCCCGGCGGGTCGGAGTGGGGCCTGGTTTCGTGGTGCCCCACTCCGACCGCGAGGTTGGGCCGCCGTTACGAGCCTACGGTTTTGCCGGTGGGGGCCCCGCAGACCGGGTCGGCGCCGGGGACGAGTTTGAAGTCTTTGCCGACTAGCTTGGTGAAGTAGAGGCAGTTGTCCGCTCCGCCGATGAGGCTGACCCGGTCGTTGATGTCCAGCGGGTGGTCGCCGAACAGCCCCCCGGCGGTGAAGGCGTGGATACCGGACAGAGCGGTGATCAGGGTGGCTTGGGTGGGGTGCGCGCCCGCGGCCTTCAGGCCTTGCACGAGGAGCAGGACAGCGGCGTACCCGTCGTACTCGGCGAGGGTGGGAACGGTGGTTGTCCCGACGTTGGCGAGGGCCGCCTGGAATGCCTTGGTGGCCGGGGTGTTCATCTGGACCGGTTCCATCTGCAGGGTGTAATACACGTTCTGCGCGGCGTTGAGGGCACCCGCGCCGGCCTGCAGGGTATCCGCGCCGTAGCCGACCGGGAGCACCGCCGCCTTCAGGTTTACGCCTTGCTGCCGCAGGGCGCTGATCAATGCGTAGGACGTATTGGGGTCGACCTCGAGGGCGACCCCGTTCACGCCGGCCTTCTTCATCGCGAGTGCTATGGGTTGGACGTCGGTGCTGCCGAACGCGAACTGCGCGTTGAGGTACCCGGTCTTAAGACCGACGGCCTCCGCTGACAGGGCAGCCGTTTTCGCGGAGTCAGCCGATGACGGGACGATGCTGTAGCCGAGGGAGCCGATGTTCGTCGCACCGGCGACCTTGAAGAACTTACCCACGGTCGTCGCGACCTTCTCGACGTGCAGGGCACCGTAGACCGAGAACATGTTCTTGCTCGTGGTCCACTCCGGTCCGTCTTCGGCCGCGCCGATCACCGGGACGTGATGCGCGGTCAGATAGGCGGCAGCGGCGAAGGTGAGCGCCGAGTGCGCCAGCACCGCCGTCACGTGCTTCTGGGTCACCAGCTTCTGCGCACCGGACAGGGCCCCGGCGGGTGACGTGCCGGTGTCGGCGACGACGTACTTGATCGTGTAGCCGTCCTTGGCGACGACGCTGACGCCGGCCTTGATGCCGTTGACGGCGGTCTTGTTGCCGGACGCGGCGACACCCGTCAGATCGGTCAGCACGCCCACGGTGTACGTGTGGGAGGCCGGAGCGCCGGAGGCGCCCGCGGATCCTTTTGATCCGGACGAACCGCTGCTGCCGCAGGCGGCCGCCGTGGCCATCACCGCCAGCGCGACAACGATTTTTGACGTGGTACTGCGCATTCTTCTCCCACCCTCACAGGTTGCCGATGTCGACCGTCGGTCGGACCGTCTCAACAGAGGTCGATGCAGGTCACCGCGGGTTCAGGCGGACGGCCGACCGCGGGGGCACGGCGGGCCTCCATGAGGGGTCGAACGCTGGCACTGGGTGAGGGTAATGTCAACCTCAACGTCGAGTTTGAAAACTGGGGGGTTCCTCTTACGAGAGTCCCGCTCTACTGTGGCGCGGCACGGCGGCTCTCCACCGGCGGCCGGTCAGGCCGGTCCGATCCATCGGATCAGGTTATGGAGGAGTGTTCCCGGGGCGATGGTGGACCATCGGCTGGGGCCACGCCGAGGGCATCTACCACCGTAACCGGCTCGCGGCCCTCGGCTGCCGGGTGTCGATCTCGTCCGCGGAGTTTTCCAGGCCCGCGATCCGGCCCCCGGCGGAGCCGGATCGCGGGGATACCCGAGTCACCGTTGGCGGCACGGTCGAGATCCTCGCGACGGAACCGGGGTCTGAGGGAGTGAGGTTTCCTGTGCGACGGTCGCGAACGGGTCGGGTGTGCTCGGGGTTCGGGTGGTGACGGCGGGGGACCCGGGCGGGTGGGAGACGACTGTTGTCGACCTTCGTCGGCGGGCGGCCGCGAGTCGGGCCATGGGCGGGCCGGACCGGTTGGCCCGGCACCGGGCGGCGGGGAAACTGGACGCGCGCGCCCGCATCGATGCGTTGCTCGATGCCGGTACGTTTCGTGAGCTGGGCACGTTGGCCGGCGGTGAGGTCGCGGCCGACGGGGTTGTCACGGGATCGGGAGCCGTGGCGGGCCGGCCCGTGATGGTCGGGGCGGAAGACTTCACCACCCTGGCCGGCAGCATCGGACCGGCGAGCAACGCCAAACGGTACCGGATCGCCGAACTCGCGCTGCGGAACAAGATCCCGCTGATCATGTTGCTCGAGGGGGCCGGTCACCGGCCTCTGGAAAGCGGCCGGGGGCGGTCACCGGTGGACCTGATCGCGCAGGCCCGATGTTCGGGGACAGTTCCCGTCGTGTGCGGCGTTTTCGGGGCGTCGGCCGGCCATGGGGCGCTGGTCGCGCCGATGGCCGACTTCTGCGTGATGACCGAGCAGGCCGCGATCTTCACCGCTGGTCCACCGGTCGTCAAGCAGTCAACCGGTGAGGAGGTTTCCAAGGAGAGTCTGGGTGGCCCGAAGGTGGCCGTCGGCAGCGGCCTGGTCCACAACGTGGCCGTTGACGACACCACGGCGATCGAGGAGATCCGGCGGTACCTGGCGTACTTCCCGTCCAGCGCGTGGGCCTACCCGCCGCGGGCCGCCGACGGAGCCGAGACGGCGCCCCGACCGACGCCCGAACTGATGGCCCTCGTCCCGCGCGACGTTCGGCGCTCCTACGACATGCGCCGGGTCATCGACGTCATCGTCGACCGGCCGGACTGGTTCGAGATTCAACCCTCGTTCGGTTCGGCGGTCGTGTGCGCGCTCGCCCACCTGGGTGGAGATCCGGTCGCGGTGGTCGCCAACCAGCCGCGGGTCCTGGCCGGCGCGATCGACGCGGACGCCGCGGACAAGGCCGCCCATTTCATTTCGGTCGCGGACGCCTTCCACGTGCCCTTGCTGTTTCTGGCCGACAACCCGGGCATGCTGCCCGGCTCCCGATCGGAGCGGGACGGCGTTCTGCGCAGCGGCGCCCGGATGTTCGCCGCCCAGACGCTGGCCACAACGCCCAAGGTCCATCTCACCCTGCGCAAGGCGTACGGCTTCGGCTCGATGGTCATGGCGATGGCCAGCTTCGACGGTCAGGTCGCGACCCTCGCGTATCCGGGCGCCACCCTCGGTGCCATGGGCGCCCTCGCGCAGAGTTCCGCGACGGGCGCGGGCGCCGACCAGGTTGAAGCTCTGCGCGAGGCGGAGCTGGCCGCCTCGTTCCGGTCGGCGCAGGAGCTGCGCTTCGACGAGCTCGTCGAGCCGAGCGACACGCGCGATGCGCTGGTCTCGGCACTTCACCGTGGCTTGTCGGCGCGTCAGGTTGCGCCGGAGCCCGTCCGCCGCAGCGTCGTGGTCCCGTAGCCGCGCTGGGAACGGGCGGCCGGCGCTCAGCGGCCTGACCACCCGGGCGGCCGTCGCTCGAAGAACGCTGTGAGTCCTTCCCGGAGGTCCTCCGTACGGTCAACGCCAAGGGGTAACCGCGAAGAATCGTGGGGCGTAGGGCGGTGGGGGACAACGAGCGTGGGTGCGTCCAACCCCCGTACAGATCCGACCGGAACGAAACGGGCCCCCTGACACTGGGAATGCGACCCTTCGAGGGATGGTCGTGCCGCATGAGCCTCCGCACGGCCCGGTGCCGGGTGCGTGTATCGGCATCGGCTCACCTATTTGCTACCATCTGTCAGTCGGAAAGGATCCGTATGTCTGAGCGCATCCAGCGTCAAATTGTGGGGCCTGGCGCCGGTCGCACTCGGCGTGGCGGTCAACCCCCGGAGAAGCGTCGCGGTACGGGCCGTACGAGCCGCGGCCGCGAATCCCGGGGTCAACTTGTCCGAGCGGCCCGGATCGTGTTCGAGCGGGACGGCTTCCTGTATGCGCGGGTCGCTGATATCTGCGATGTTGCGGGTATGTCGCACGGCTCCTTTTATACATATTTTGTATCCAAGGAGGAGATCTTCAGAGAGGTCGTGGATTCGGTCGAGCTCAACTTGCTCACGGTCGATCCGGCGCCCGCTGATGTCGATCCCGTTGAGCGTATCCGCGCGGCGAACCGCCACTATCTCCAGACCTATGCGACCAACAACAAGATCATAAACGTCATCAATCAGGTTGCCACGATCGACCTGGAGGTCCGCGCAACACGCCTGCAACGGCAGGAAGAGTTCGCGCGCGTGATTGATCGTCGTACTCGCCTGCTGCAGGAGCAGAATCTCGCTGATCCGGCGATCGACCCCGCTTACGCCGCCCAGGCGCTGGGCGGTATGGTGGCGAACTTCGCGGATTTCCTGTTCAACTCCAGCACCACTTTCGACTTCGAGACGGCCGTTGATCAACTCACCTTGATCTGGACCAACGCCCTTGGGATACGGCCGGGTCCAGCGGCTGGTAAAGCGACACCGGACGTCTGAGCAACCGATATCCAGGGGCACGATTCTCGTCCGGTGGCGCCGATGGGTGGAGACGGTACGGCCCGTGCCGCTCGAGACGGGACCGGAAGCGGAACGCGACGCTGGACGGTGATGATCGACAGGTCGGCGGTGCCGGGCGCTCCGTCGTCCAGGTGCACGGCGTGCCGGTCCGGAGCGAAGGGAACCTGGGGCCCGAGGGCGCCGCTAGCGGGCCGGCCGGTCAGCGAGACCGTTCGGGGTGAGGAACCGGCACCGGCACGTGGCGATACGCCAACCGCCCGGCGTCCGAACGAGTTCGTCAGAATAAACCGCGCTGCGGGCGACGCCCTCGCACGGGATGAACTGCAGGTTCCGGGTCGTACGGGCGTGATCCGGATCGAGGAGTTCGATCACGGGCGGCCCGCCCAGGTGCAGCCCACCAGGCGCCGCGGTCATCATGGCGCGCAATCCGTCGTGGCCGCTGTAGGTACGCCCGTAGACCTCGTAGCGGGCGTCCGGGGTGAACAGCGCGACCCACCCCTCGACGTCATCGAGATCGAGGGTCAGGCAATAGCGGGCGAGCAGACCGCTGATGGCAACGTGATCCTCGGGGGTGGGAAGCATCTTCCTCCGTCGTGAGGGCGCCCGGCGGCGACCAGCGTCCAGTCATGCCGATCAGTGGCGTGCCGGTCCCCGGCAGGGCCAGACCGTATCTTAGTGTCGACGTTGACGTCGAGTCCGAGGTTGATGAGGATGGTCTCTCCTACCGGCTCGGTCTGGGCGGTGGGCGAACCATCCTTCGACCACCGCCACGGACGGGCGGCCTCGGAGGGCGTCACGGGGTACTGTGCCGCACGCCCGATGAGACAAAACTGCACGATTGTCCTATCGGATGGGACGGGGAGCTGGATGACGGACGACAGCGCCGCACAGTGGTACCCGGGTCGGCAGGCGAAGCTCGATGGAGCCGCTGAAACGCAAGCTGCGCGACGAGGCCGATGGGCACCGTCCGATGGCGACTGACGGGGAAAACCCTCCCGTGGGGCGCGCCGATTGGGAGAGCATTGACGTGAAAGACACCGACGTGAAAGACACCGACGTGGAAAACACCGCGCCCAACGCCGCGCTCACCGCTCCGTCACTGTCCCAGCGTGCTTTCTGGGCCCAGCCCGCGTCGGAACGCGCGCCGGTCTTCGCGGAGCTGCGCCGCACGGCGCCGGTCAGCTACCAGGAGCCCAGCGTCTTCAGCCTCGCCCCCCAGAAAAGCGGCTTCTGGGCGGTCACCCGGCTCGCCGACGTGCAGTACGTGAGCCGGCACCCCGACCTGTTCTGCTCCGCCCAGGGGGTGGGCCTGGGCGACGTTCCGGTCGACCTGCTGGAGCTCAACGCGTCGTTCCTGGTCATGGACCCACCGCGGCACACCGAGATGCGGCGGATCGTCAGCAGCGCTTTCACCCCACGGCGGATCGCGCGACTCGACGACGGCATCGTCGCCGAAGCGAACCGGATCGTCGACGCGTTCGTCGAGCGGGGCGGGGGAGATGTGGTCGGGGACCTGGCCATGAAGCTGCCGCTCTGGACGATCTCGAACATGATGGGTATTCCCGAGTCGATGCGCGCCGAGTTCTATCGGGCCGCCGAAGGGCAGATCGCGGCCCAGGACCCGGAGTTCGCGACGGAGGGCAAGGACAGCACCACCGTCGCGATCGAGTCGGCCATGACGCTGCATCGGCTCGCCGGCGAGCTCATCGCGGCCCGCCGCGCCCACCCGGGCGACGACGTCCTGTCGACGCTGGTCAGTTCGACGATCGACGGCGAGCCGTTGAGTGACCAGATGCTCGGTGGGATCTTCGTCCTGTTCGCCACCGCGGCGAACGACACGACCCGGACCAGTACGAGTCACGGCGTGCGCCTGTTTGCCGCGAACCCCGGTGAATGGGAGCGGCTCCAGGCCGACCTGTCCCTCCTCCCGTCGACGATCGAGGAGATTGTCCGGTGCGCCAGCCCGGTCATCCACTTCCGCCGAACGGCGACGCGTGACACGGAACTGGCGGGCGTGCCACTCACCGCGGGCGCCCCGGTGGTGATGTTCTACGAGTCGGCCAACCAGGATGAGGCAGCCTTCGACGCACCCGAACGGTTCGACATCGCGCGTGACCCGAACCCGCACGTCGGGTTTGGTGGGGGTGGGGTCCATTTCTGCCTGGGGGCCAGCTTGGCGCGGGCCCAGCTCCGGGCGCTGTTCGGCCGCCTGGCCGAGCGCGCGGCAACGATCCAGACGGGCGAAGCGGAATACCTGACGAGCAACTTCGTCAACGGCGTCAAGCGCATGCCGGTGACGGTCACCGCTCGCCCGTAGGGACCCGGCTGCGCACCGGTCAGGTGGGTCGTTTCATGAGCACCGCGTCGCGTCGAGCGATCTGCCACCGGCCCGCCGTCCTGACCAGAGTGTCGTCGTAGCGGCCGGCCATCGCGGGGATGATGCGGTTCTCGTCCAGGCGCAGGAACAGGAAGTCGGAGACCACCCGGACGACGCCGGTGCCCGGCTCCATCACCGAGTTGACCGTGAGGTGTTTGCCGCGTTGTTCGGGCCGGCCCTGGGAAGCGTGGAAGAACTCGGCGAGGGCCGAGGAACCGCGAGCCACCGTTCGGCCGAACGTGAAGATCCCGTCCGGGATGAAGAGATCAACCACCCCGGCGATGTCACCGTCGTCGCATCGGTGGCAATAGAGCGCCAGGGTGCTGCGGATGGCGGCGTCGTCAGACGGTGCGAGTGCGCTCACCGTGGCACTATAGTCGAAATCGATGTCGATATATACCGCTGGGCGAGCTGGGGGCGCGGCCGCCGATGTCGCCGGTCTGCCCCCCATCGCTCACGAGCGGTGGTTCGATCGCCCGGCAACGGACCCTAGGTCTATATCGACGTCGATGTTAAGATTTGCTTCCTGACTGCCCGGCCGGGTGGGTCTGTCGATGGAGGAGGGCGAATGACCGCCGCGGAGCTCCTGCGTCAGCGGGCCGACAGCGACGCCGTGGCACTGCTCATCGGCGATGGGCGGTGGACGTACCGGCAGCTGGTCGAGGAGGCGGCCCGGCGGGCGGCGTTGTTCGAGGCGGTCCACGACCCGGAACGACCGCCCCACATCGGTGTGCTGTTGGACAACGTGCCCGACTACGTGTTCTGGCTGGCCGCGGCGGCGCTGTCGGGAGCGGTGGTCGTCGGCATCAACGCGACCTACCGGGGCGACCAGCTCGGGCAGCTGGTGCGGCACGCCGACTGCCAGCTGCTGGTCACCGCGTCCGGCTACGAGCCGCTGCTCGAGGGCACGGACACCGGCCTGGCCGCCGACCGGGTGCTGCTCGTCGACAGCGACGAGTACGCGGCGCGGCTGGCCGGGGCGCCGCCGACGGCGAGCGGCCGGCCGGTCACCGATGACGACCTGTTCCTGCTGATCTTCACGTCCGGCTCGACCGGGCTCCCGAAGGCGGTGCGCTGCACCCAGGGACGCTTCGCGCGGACCGGCGCCCACGTGGCGACCATCGCCCAGCTGGCCGCCGGTGATGTGGTCTATTCACCGCTGCCGTTCTTCCACTCCAGTTCGCTGTTCACGGGCTGGTCGTCGGCCCTCAATGCCGGTATCCCGCTCGCGACCCGGCCGAGGTTCTCCGCGTCGAACACCCGGTCGGACATCCGCCGGTTCGGCGCGTCGATGCTGACCTACACCGGCAAGGTCCTCAACTACATTGTGGCCACGCCCGAACAGCCCGGCGATGCTGACGGCCCGCTGCGGCTGGCGATCGGCAACGAGGCGTCGACCCGGGACATCCGCGACTTCGCCCGTCGCTTCGGCTGCCTCGTGCGCGACAGCTACGGTTCGACCGAAGGCATCATCATCATCCGGCGTGACCCCTCGATGCCGGACGGCGCGCTCGGCACGGCCGATGCCTCGGTCAAGGTGCTCGACCCGGACACGGGCAACGAATGCCCGGCGGTGATCCTCGGTCCCGAAGGGCGGCCGGCCAACCTCGAGGAAGCGGTCGGCGAGATTGTCGAGACCGCGCCGACCGGGGGATTCGAGGGCTACTACAACAACGCGGAAGCGACCCACGACCGGTTCCGCGACGGGTTCTACTGGTCCGGTGATCTTGCGTACCGCGACGCCGACGGGTGGCTGTACTTCGCCGGGCGTTCGAACGAGTGGCTACGGGTCGACGGTGAGAACTTCGCCGCCGCACCGGTGGAGGCCATCCTGGCCCGCCATCCCGAGGTCCGGTCCGTCGCGGTGTACGCCGTGCCGGACGACCCGGTGGGGGACCGGGTCATGACCGCTCTGGAACTGCGTTCCGGGGCCCGGTTCGATCCCGCCGGGTTTGACGCTTTCCTGGCCGAGCAGCCGGATCTCGGGCCCAAATGGGTGCCGGCTTTCGTTCGGGTGACGGCGGAACTCCCGAAGCTGGCCAGCATGAAGATCGACAAGCGGCGGCTGCGCCGCGAGGCCTGGCGGCCGGAACCGGTGGTGTGGCGCCCGGCGAAGGGCGAACCGCTGCGGCCGCTCGACGACGACGACCGCACCCGCCTCGCACCGCTGCTCGGCTGAGCCGGGTTCCCCCCGGCCGCCGGGGTCGGACACAGACAGGAGGCCTTTGATGGTCTGGGACTTTCACACCGAGCCCGAGTTCCAGGAGGATCTGGACTGGATCCGCGACGTTGTGGTGAACGAGATCGAGCCGCTCGATCTGGTCCAGAGCCAGCTGAGCGTGGAGGCCTGGCAGCGGGCCACCGAGCCGATCAAGCAGCGGGTCAAGGACCGCGGTCTGTGGGCCGCGCATCTGGACCGGGACCTCGGCGGGCAGGGGATGGGACAGCTTCGGCTGGCCCTGATGCACGAGATCCTGGGCCGTACCCGGTCGGCGACGATCCTGTTCGGTAACCAGGCGCCCGACTCCGGGAACAGCGAGCTGCTCGCGGTCGGCGCCAACGATGAGCAGAAACAGCGGTGGCTGTGGCCGCTGCTGGACGGCAAGCTGCGGTCCTGCTTCGCGCTGACCGAACCGGAGGTGTCCGGGTCGGACCCGACCACCCTCACGACGACCGCGGTCCTCGATGGTGACACATACGTGATCAACGGGCGGAAGTGGTTCGCCTCGAACGCCGCGCACGCGGACTTCATCATCGCGATGGTCGTCACGAACCCCGACGCGGGGCCGTACGACCGGGCGTCGATGCTCGTCGTCGAGCGCGATACCCCGGGCCTGCGCATCCTGCGGGACGTCGGCACGATGGACCACCCGTGGCCCGGACCCGGCGACCGGCACGCCGGCGGCCACGCCGAGCTGGAGTTCACCGACTGCCGGGTGCCGCGCGAGAACCTCATCGGCGAACCCGGCTCCGGGTTCACGTTGGCTCAGAAGCGCTTGTCCGGCGGCCGCATCCACCACGCGATGCGCTGGATCGGCCAGAGCCGGCGGGCCTTCGACATGATGTGCGAACGGGCCGTCAGCCGAACGGTGCACGGCCGTCCGCTGGGGAACAAGCAGTTCATCCAGGACTTCATCGCCGAGTCGCGGACCGAGATCGACGCCGCCCGGCTGCTGACCCTGCACACCGCCTGGCACTGGGACACCTACGGCCCCGAGCAGACCCGGGTCCAGATCGCGCAGGTCAAGTACTGGGGCGCCCGGGTGCTCTACAACGTCATCGACCGCTCGATCCAGGTCCACGGAGCGATGGGCTTCTCAACCGACCTGCCGCTGGAGGCCATGTACCGGCTGGCCCGTAACTACCGGATCAGCGACGGGGCCGACGAGGTCCACAAAAGCTTCATCGCGCGCAACGTGTTGAAGGGCTACGCGGCGGTCGAGGGGTACCCGACCGAGCACGTCCCGACCCGGCGGGCCTCGGCCGAGCAGCAGTTCGCCGAATACCTCGATCTGGCCACCGCGAATGAGTGACGGCCACCGGCCCGGGGACCGTATGCCCGGGGACCGCATGCCCGAGGATCTGGCCCGGTGGCTGGGGCGGGACGATCTGCGGATCGACCAGATCGCCGGCGGCGCGTCCAACCTGACGTTCCGGGTCCGGACCGGGGACGACGACTGGATCCTGCGTCGCCCGCCGGCGTTCGTCACCGCCACGTCGAATGACATGGAGCGGGAATGGACGGTGCTGCAGGCGCTGGGCGCCACCGACGTTCCCGTCCCGCGGGTGATCCGCACGTGTGCTGACCCCAGCGTGCTGGGGACGCCGTTCTACCTGATGGACCGGCTCGACGGCATCGTGTTCCGGTCGGCCGACGACGTCACCCATCTCGACGCGGTGCAGGCCCGGGCCTGCACCGACGAACTCATCGACGTCCTGGCCGCGCTGCACGCCGTCGACCCGGCCGCGGTCGGTCTGGAGACGTTCGGGCGCCCCGCGGGTTTCCTCGAACGGCAGGTCCGCCGGTGGACCCGGCAGTGGGAGGCGACCCGGTTCGCCGAGGTCCCCGACATCGACGAAACGGTCCGGCGGCTGGGATCCTCCCTCCCGGCTCAGAGCGCGCCGGCCATCGTGCACGGCGACTATTCGTTCAACAACACGATCTTCCGCCGGGACCCGGCGACCACCATGGCCGGCGTCCTGGACTGGGAACTGTCGACGCTGGGCGACCCGCTCGCCGATGTCGGTCTGCTCGTCCTGTACTGGGGCGAGATCGCCGAGTCGATCTGGACCGGCACCCAGGCCCACCGGTCGAATCCCGGCTTCGGAACCACCGACGAACTGCTCGAGCGCTACGCGCGGGCCAGTAAGCGCGATCTCGACGACATCAGCTTCTACGTGGCCCTGGCCACCCTCAAGATGGCGGTGATCATGGCCGGGGCGCGGGTCAGGGTCGCCGGCACCGACCCCGACCGGGCCCGCCAACTCGAGGCCAAGACGCGGCTACTCGCCTCGATCGCCCGGGAAGCGGCCGAGCAGCTGTCCTAGGACCGGCTCGGGCCCGGCGGGGATTCGTCAGCTCGCGGTCGCGGCCACCTTCGCGGCCCAGCGGTGGTCAGCCTTCCCGATACTCGTGTGCTGGATGGCATCGACGAACACCCAGGCCTTCGGCAGCTTGTAACGGGCGACGTGCCGGGCGGCTTCCTCGGCGAGATCGTCCCGCGACGCGCGGGCGCCGTCGCGCAGCGCCACGATCGCCACGACCTCCTGGCCCCACCGCTCCGATGGCCGTGAAGCGACCACGACGTCGGAGACATCGGGATGCGCGATGATCGCGGCCGCCACCTCCTCGGTGAAGATCTTCTCCCCACCCGAGTTGACGGTCGCCGAGTCGCGGCCGAGGAGTCTGATGGTGCCGTCGGCGAGCCACTGGGCCCGGTCGCCGGGGACCACCATCCGCTCGCCGGCGATGGTGGGGAAGGTGCGAGCCGTCCGGTCCGGATCACCGAGATACCCGAGCGGGATGTCGCCGCGCTTGGTCAGCCACCCGATCTCGTCTTCGCCCGGGCTGAGCACCCGCTCGAAGTTGGCGGCCACGACCACCGATCCCTCGGTGGGAGAAAAGGCCCCGGCTGTATTCGTTCCGCCGGCCGTGATCACCTGCAGGGCCTGACCGCCGCCCTCCGACGAGCCGAGGCTCTCGACGAGCCTCGCCGTGGGCAGGCGCGCGAGGAGTCGGGCCGTCACCGTTGACGTCAGGGCCGCGCCGCCGGACTGGATGGTGCGCAGGGACGACAGGTCATAGCCGGCCCGCTCCATTTCGTCGGCGATCGGACGGGCGAACGCGTCGCCGATTATCTGCAGGTAGGTCACCTGCTCCCGATCGATCACGGAGCACAGATCGGCCGGATCGAGGCGCTCGACATTGTCCTGGATCACCACCGTCCCGCCCTGGTTCAGGGCGAGAAAGGCCGTCCAGTGACCAGCGCCGTGCATGTACGGAGACGCCGCCAACGCCACGTGCGGTGCCGGGTTCGTCGCCGCGAACGCGGTGAGCTCCGGTAGCGTTTCCCATGGTTGCCGGGTCAGGGGATTGCGCCCACCCATCGCCGTGCGGTGGGCGTCGCCGTGACGCCACAGCACGCCCTTGGGTAGCCCGGTGGTGCCACCGGTGTAGACGAGGTAGCGGTCGTGCGGCGACCATTCCGTCGCCCATTCCGGAAGGGTGGTCGGGGCGTCGGCGAGTGCCTCCTCGTACCACTCGGCGCCGGGGAGCAGCTCGGCGCCGGAGCCGTCGTCCACCTGCAGCAGAACCCGCGCCGCCGGCAGATCGGGCAGCACCTCGGCCAGCGTCGGAGCGAACGCCGACTGGTAGACGATCCCTTTCGCGGCGCTGTTCGCGAGGACGTAGAGCAGTTCCTCGGCGACGTACCGGTAGTTCACGTTCACCGGGACGACGCGCGCCTTGAAGGCCCCGATCATCGCCTCGAGGTACTCATTGCCGTTGTAGGCGTAGATGGCGAGATGGTCCTGGTGGGATTCGTGCGGCGCGAGGCCGCGACGCCCCTCCGGTCGCGCGCCGAGGCCACGATCGTGCAGGGCGTGGGCGAGCTGCCGGGTGCGGGCGGCCAACTGTGCGTGGGTGAAGCGCCGGTCGCGGAACACGATGGCGGTTCGATCGGGGACTCCTTCGGCAACCGCTTCGCTCACCGCGGCAAGGTTGTGGCCGCTGGTCCTCTGAACGGTCATCGGCACCTCGAAGAGCGTTTGGGCGTAGACATCAAGCCTCTCATCTCAGGTTTCCTAGCCGAAAGGCTGCAGGCGGTTGGCGACGATCCACATGGAGAAGTACTGGCTCTGGGCGCCGTAGGCCATGGCCAGGGCGACCTGGGCGCCGTCGACCTGGTGGTCGCCGGCGGCGCCGCGGACCTGGTTGGCCGCCTCGGCGAAACGCAGCAGGCCCGAGGCCCCGATCGGGTTGGTCGACAGCACACCACCGGAGCAGTTGACCGGAAACGAGCCGCCGATCTCGGTCTGGCCGTCGTCGATCATCTTCCAGCCCTCGCCCTCGTCGGCGAGATGGTGGGCTTCCAGCCAGATCGGTTCGTGCCAGGAGAACGGCACGTACAGCTCGGCCATGTCGATCTGCTCACGCGGGTTCGTGATGCCGGCTTCCTGGTACACGTCCTCGGCGCACTGCAGGCCCGCCCGCGGTCGGACCGGGTCACGGCCCGGGAAGCTGCCCGCTTCGCTGCGCGACGACATGCCCAGGATCCAGGCCGGCGGACGGCCGGCGGCCGTGGCGGCCTGGGCACCGTCCGCGTCGGTGATGACCACCGCGCAGGCGCCGTCGGACGACGGGCAGGATTCCAGATACCGGATCGGGTCCCACATCATGGGGGAGTTCCGCACCTTCTCGATCGAGATGTCCTCGATCTTCAGGTGGGCGTAGGGGTTCTTCAGCGCGTTGAGGCGGTCCTTGACCGCAACCGTCCACCCGATGTGCTCCGGCGCGCCGCTGCGCTGGATGTAGGCGCGGACGAAGGGAGCGAACGAGCCGCCGGCCCCCAGCGAGGCGCCCCGCCCGCTGCCCAGGGCGAACTGGGCATTGCCCTCGGACTGCTTCTCGAAGGCGACGGCGAGCACGGTGCGGTGCTTACCGGCCCGCACGTGCGAGGCCGCGACCAGCCCGGTCGTCCCCCCCACGGAGCCGGCCGTGTGAACCCTGAACATGGGCTTGCCCACCGCGCCGAGAGCATCCGAGAGGTACAGCTCCGGCTTCATCACTCCCTCGAACAGGTCCGGCGCCTTGCCGAGGACGACCGCGTCGATGTCGGCCATGGTCATCCGGGCGTCGTCGAGGGCCCGGAACACGGCCTCCCGCACCAGACCACCGAAGGACACGTCGCGTCGCCGCGACTTGTGGTGGGTCTGGCCGACGCCGACGACCGCACAGGGAATCATGACCGACCCTCCAGCACACAGATCAGGTTCTGCTGCAGGCACGGCCCACTCGTCGCGTGGGCCAGTGCCCGGGTACCGCCGCCGAAGACGTGGTCGGCCGCGTAACCGATACGGGCCAGGCCGGTCGCCATGATCGGGTTGGCCCGCAGCGCGCCGCCCGACGGGTTGACGGCCACGTCGTCGCCCAGTCCCAGGACGTGGCGCAGCAGCAGCTCTTCGTGCGTGAACGAGGCCTGCAGCTCGGCGACCTCGACCCCGCGACCGTTCAGACCGCGGTCGTCGAGTCCCGCCTCCCGGGCCGCGATGCGGGTGGACGGCGAGTCGTCAAGCCGCCGGAACGCCGGGTTGTGACATTCGGTCCGGTGGTCGAACCCGGTGATGTAGGCGGGGCGCTCGACGAGCTGACGGGCCCGGTCGCCGGTCGCCAACACCATGGCCACGGCGCCGTCCGTGATGGGTGGCAGGTCATGACGCCGCAACGGCTCGCGCACGTACTCGCCGGCCAGCAGCTCCTCGACGGTCCCGGTGCCCCGGCTCCGGACCGCCACCTCGGCCATGGCCCGTTCATCGGCGAGACCGGCGGAGATCACCGCCCGGGCCTGCAGGGCGGCGAACGTGACCAGGTCAGCCCCCAGCGGGGCCAGCACATAAGGATCCATCTCCATCGGGTAGATCAGCGACGGGTCGCCGGTCGAGGATCGGCCCGACCCGGTCACGACCGCGATCTCGATGTCGCCCTCGTGCAGCCGGAGCCACGCCTCGTACAGCGCCCAGGCGCCGTCCATCTCGACGTGAGAGTCGCGTTTCGGGGGCCAGGCACCGATCGCGTCGAGGTTGGCGACGAACGAGAACGCCTGCCCGGTGATGTAGTCGCACGACCCCAGACACGTGAAGTCGACATCGGCCCGGGTCAGCCCCAACGGGGTCAACGCGTCGGTGATGGCGCTCATCAGCATCTGGGTCTCGGTCTGATCGGTCCGGCGCGAAATCGCGGCCTGGGCCCACCCGACGACGGCCAGGTCCGTGCTTGTGCCGGGGGTTTCGTTCGCGGTCATCAGTAGATCCGGTTCACGAGGTCGGGGTCGTTGACGTCCGGTTCTCCGCTGGGTGTCCACCCGAGCAGGCTGCCCAGCGGGCGGCCGATACCGCTGACGTTGTCGACCGGGGCGTCGATCGGGGCCCACCCGGCCGTGACCCGGATCCCCACGCGGATCTCGTCGACCGGCAGGTCGATCACGGGCTGATAGGTGAGCACCACGTCGGAGTCGTCGAGCAGGACGAAGACCCGCGCGAACGGCTCGGTCGCGGTCTGGCCCGGATAGCGCACCGGTTCGACCACGATGAAGTTGGTGAGGGTTCCCGTGCTCGGGAGGTCGATCTCCGCGTCCGGGCCGAGCTCGACCGCGTCGACCGGGCAGTACGGCCGGTCGCCGCCGAAGTACACCCGCTCACAGGCCGGACAGCGTAGCCCGGTCAGCCGCTGTTCCCGGGTCGCCGCCACGGCCCGATCGGCCATCGCCAGTACCGGCGTGCTGTAGGTGACCGAGGCCGTGTAGTCCATCAGCTCGACCGGCTGTCCCGTCGACTCCACGTCGGGGCCGTCGACTTCGGACGTCTCGCCGGGTACGAAGCACTGGATGTCGGTGATGTGGCCGACCCGGCGCCCCCGCCAACGCGGCGCCACCCGCAGGCCCTCAAAAACCGCCGCGGGCGACCCGGCGTCCACCGCGTGCAGCAACGGGCAGGACGCGCCGTCCAGGCGGATGAAGGCGAACGCGAAGGGCTTCTCGAGCGGATGCTGTTCCGTCGGCACCGGTACCCAGGTCCACGACTCGACGGTGCCCGCCGGGCCGACCTCCACGAGGTCGGCGGCCAGCTCGGCGCCGGAGGCGGGATCCCATTCCATCGGTGGCACCAGCACCGCCGCCCCATTGCGTATGCCCAGAATGCGCTTTTCCGCGAGCGCGGTCATGAATGCCCCCGTCACGGGCCCCAGTGATCGCTTGTACGGGAATGTGATGGTGCTTTCAACGAACCTGGTCATAGGATTCCTCGACAATCGACGGTGGGCGTCAGGCGTCGCCGCGAGTTACCGGTGAGTCACTCATCCCGCGGGCGGGATGATGGTCTGGGTTTCGAGGTACGCCTCAAGACCCTCGCGACCGAGTTCGCGGCCGAGGCCGGACTGCTTGAAACCGCCGAAGGGATTCAGGAGGTCGATCACCGCTCCGGAGTTGATTGCGAAGGTTCCGGTGCGAACGCGCTTCCCCAGTGCCACGCCGCGCTCGATGTCGCTGGTCCAGACCGAGCCGGAAAGCCCGTACGGCGAGTCGTTGGCGATGCGGACGGCCTCGTCCTCACTGTCGTAGGGCAGCACCGACAGCACCGGGCCGAAGATCTCCTCCCGCGCGATGCGCATGCCGTTGTCGACCTCGGCGAACAGGGTCGGCTCGACGTACCAGCCGCGAGGAAGCTCAGCGGGTCGGCCGCCGCCGAGGACGAGCCGGGCCCCCTCGTTGACGCCGGCTTCGATGAGCCCTTCGACCCGGGTGCGTTGGCGTTCGGCCACGAGCGGCCCGACGAACGTCCCCGGGTCCGCGGGGTCGCCGACCTTGATCGCGCCGACCGCTTCGGCGAGGGCCGCCACCACCTCGTCATGCCGGTCGCGGGGCACGAGCACCCGGGTCTGCGCGACGCACGCCTGGCCGCTGTTCATGAACGCCGCCGGGAGCAGCTCGGGGACGGCCCGCGACAGGTCGGCGTCGTCCAACATGATCGCCGCCGACTTGCCGCCGAGCTCGAGCGTGCAGCGCTTGAGCTGCTCGCCGCAGATGCCCCCGATGCGGCGGCCGACGGCGGTGCTGCCGGTGAACGAGACCTTGTCGATCCCGGGGTGGCGGACCAGTGCCTCGCTCGCCTCGCGACCGGCCGTGATCACACTCACGGTGCCGGGCGGCAGCCCGACCGTGTCGAGCACCTCGGCCAGCAGATAGCCGGTGAGCGGCGACTCGGGCGCCGACTTGACGACCATGGTCGATCCGGCGCCCAGGCCGGCGCCGAGTTTCATCGCGATGATGAACAGGGGCACGTTCCAGGGCGCGATGGCGGCGCTCACCCCGACCGGCTGTTTCACGACCCGGGACATCCCCAGGAGGCCCGGCCGTTCCTCCTCGAAAGCGAACGTGTCGACGAGGCTGGCGAATCCGTCCAGGACGAGCGTCGACGCGTAGACGTTGCCCATGAGGGCGAAACCGTTGGGCGAACCCATCTCCCGGGTCGCGGTGTCCGCGAACTCCTGCGCCCGGTCCTTGATGGCCGCGCTGATGGCCCGGATCACCTCGGCGCGGTCCTTGGGCGCGGTGCGGGGCCACGGACCCTCGTCGAAGGCCCGGCGCGCCGCGCCGACGGCCCGGTCGATGTCGCCCTCGTCGGCTTCGGGGACCGTCGCCACGAGCTCCTCGGTGTGCGGGGAGATGACATCGATCGTGCCGGAGCCCCGCGGGCGCACCCACTCGCCGCCGATGTAAAGGGTGTCCTTCGTAATGGTCATACTTCCTCCTCCACCAGCCGGGTTTCAGTGGACAAGCCGGTCCGCGCCGGCCCAGTAGCGTGCGCGCAGAGCCTTCTTGTCGGGTTTGCCCAGCGGGCTGACCGGGATCGCGTCGACCACGTCGATCGACTTCGGCGCGTGGTGAGCGCCCTTGTGCGCTTTCACGAGCAAGATGAGCTCCGCGGCGTCGATGTCCTGGCCGGGCCGGGCGACGACGACCGCCTTGACCGCCTCGCCCCACTTCTCGTCCGGGACGCCGACCACGGCCACGGCCGCGACCGCGGGGTGCCGGGAGATCACATCCTCGATCTCGCGGGGAAACAGGTTGAACCCGCCCGATACGATCATGTCCTTCTTGCGGTCCACGATCGTGAGGAACCCCTGCTCGTCCTCCCGGCAGACGTCGCCGGTGTGCAGCCACCCACCCTCCAGGGCCTGCGCCGTCTCCTCCGCTTTGTTCCAGTAGCCCCTCATCACCAGCGGACCGCGTACGCACAGCTCGCCGGGTTCCCCCTTCGCCACCTCGTGGCCGTCGTCGTCGAGCAGCGCCACGCGGGCCCAGGGAACCGGGCGCCCGCAGGTCGCCAACCGCGCCGGGTCGTCGACGAGGTGTTCCTCCTTACGCAGGACACAAAGGGTCATGGGCGCCTCGGTCTGCCCGAAGAACTGGACGAAGACGGGACCCAGCTTCCTGATCGCTTCCCGCAGGCGGGTCGGGGAGATGGCCGACCCGCCGTAGTACACCGACTGCAGGCTCGACAGATCCGTCTCCGCGAACTTCGGATGATCAAGAAGGGCGTAGATCATCGAGGGGACGAGCATCACGGTCGTGATGCGGTGCCGCTCGATCGCCTCGAGAACCGCTCCCGCCTCGAACGCCGGCAGCACGAACATCGTCGCGCCCCGCAGCTGCAACGGCACGAAGATCGACGAGCCGGCGTGGCTCAACGGCGTGCACACAAGGTGGCGGACCTCGTCCGGCCACTGCCACTCCGACACCATGATCTGCGCCATCGCGGCGCTGCTGCGGTAGGTGGCCATCACGCCCTTGGGCCGGCCGGTGGTGCCACCCGTGTACGCCAGAGCCGAGATGTCCTCGGAGTCCACCGCGGGAGCCACCAGGGCCTGCGGCGAGAAGGTCGCCGCCAGGCTGATCAGGTCCTCACCGACCGCTGCGTCCCCGTACGAGAGCAGCCGCAGACCGGGCAGGCGCTGGCCGAGCTGTCGCACGTGCTCGGTGAAGGACGGATCGAACAACAGCGCTTCGATGCCGGCATCCTCGAGGATGTAGGCGTGATCCTCGAGCGAGCCGAGCGGATGCAACGCGGTGTTCCGGCACCCGGACACCATCACGGCACCCATCGAGAACAGCACCTCGACGCGGTTCTTCGACAGCGTCGCCACCCCGGCGCCCCGCGCCAGGCCCCGGGCCCGGAAAGCCTGCCCGTAGCGGCTGATCTCGTCGCGCATTTCGTACGACGAACGCAGCTCGCCACCAATATGCACCGCGGGTCGGTGGCCATTTCTTTCCAAGGCCCTGATCAAGAGATCGGGCAGGAACATCGGACGGTACAGGTCCTTCATCTCGCGGCTTCCTCCTCCCGAAATGCCTCAGCCGAGCGGCTGGGCGTGACCGCTGCTATCCGGCGACGGACTGGGCGAGAGCGGATTGGATCTGCCGGTGGATGTGCTGACACCCAGGCTCGTTCCGGCCCAGCAGCACGAAGTCATGCGCCGCGTCCCTGATACCGCCACCTGACGAGGAAATCACGGGTCCGTCCTCGTCGCGCAGGATTGCGCGGATGGCCTTAAGGTATTCCTCGTTGTTGTGGACGCCGATCAGCGCGGGGTCGACCTTGCTGAGAAACGTATGCCGCAGCACGGACCGATCCGGGGAGCCGGCCGGCCGCACCTCGATCAGCTCGCAGCCGAGGACGGTGTTGGCGATGACCAGGTTCGGATAGACGAAATACAGGACGCTCATGTGAATGTCTTCGGGGGTGGCGTCCTCGGGGAGGTTCTGCATCGTGATCCCCGGAACGCCGAGCCGTGCATGGAGCCCGTAGGAATCGAACGACACGACGTTGCCGATCGTGCCCTGCCCCACCATCGAGTTGCCGTGCACGAACGGGAAGTGGTACGTCTCGAAGAATGCCTCGAGCACGCACTTCCAGTTGGCGGGCAGCTCCACCTCCATGGTGGCGTTCGCCTCGAAGGAGGCGTAGTCGTAGCTCCCGAGGGGCTCCGCGAAGGTGCCCAGATGGGCAGTGACTCCCGGCGAGCCGGCCGGCACGAGCCACACGAAGCCGAAGCTCTCCTCGCTCGGCAGCTCCGTGAGGCCGAGCTCGGCCTGATCCACGTCGTCGAAGCCCGGCCGGCCGGGCTGACCGACGAGCCCACCCGTGGTGTCGTAGCTCCACCCGTGGTAAGCGCAGGTAAATCGGCGGGCGCAGCCGGAGCCCTCGGCCACCCGGGCGCCGCGGTGCCGGCAGGTGTTCACCAGCACGCGCGCGGTGCCGCCCGGGCCGCGGACGACAATGACGGATCGGCCGTCGGGCAACTGCCGGGTGAGGTAGTCACCGTCGTCGCGCAGGGCGGCGCTCGGGGCGAGCACCACCGGGCTGGCCCCGAGGACGTGCTGGCGCTCGGCCCGGAGGATCTCGGGATCGCGGTAATTCTCCATGGGTATCCGCATCGTCGCCTCGGCGTATTCCGTGCGACGCGATTTCACCAGGGCGGACACCCGCGGAAAGAGCTCGGACACCGGCCGCGAGAGAGTAGTCAGCATGGACATGGTCCTTTCTCAGGATTGGCGGGGCGGATCGCCCGCACTCGGGGCTTTCCGGATCGGTGCGGCGTGCGGGTGATACCGCCGGTCCAGATCATCGGCGCTGGAAGTTCGGTGTGCGCTTCTCGGTGAACGCCCGCGGGCCCTCTTGGGCGTCCTCGGAAGCGAACACCGCGCGGCTTCGTTCCAGTTCCCTGGCGAAACCCTCGTCCTCGGTCAGGCCCGACGTTTCCCGGATCGTCGCCAGGATCGCCTCGACCGCGAGTGGCCCGTTCGCGCAGATCTGATCGGCGATCCGGCCGGCCTCGGTGAGCGCCTGGCCGTCGTCGACGACGTGCCCGATCAAGCCGATCCGCTCTGCCTCTTCGGCCGAGAAGTGCCGGCCGGTCAGCAGGATCTCAGCGGCCCTGGTGTAGGAGATCTGCCGGGGAAGGCGGACAGCGGAGCCCATGTTCGGGTACAGCGACCAGCGGGCTTCGGACAGACCGAAGCGAGCGCCACGGCCGGCCACCCGAATGTCGCTGCCGAGGAGTATCTCGGTTCCGCCGGCGACGCACACCCCCTCGACGGCCGCGATGATCGGCTTCGGGGGTCGGCCGATCTTGAGGAAACCCCGTTCGACGTACCTCGAGTCGGTGATCCGCCGCTGGGCCAGGTCGGCTGCCCCCTCGTTGTCGGGGTCGCCCGCCATGGCCCGGAGATCGGCGCCCGCCGAGAAGTTACCGTCGGCGCCGGTGATCACGATGCAGCGGATGCCGTCGTCAGCAGCGGCCTCGGCGCACGCATCGACGATGGTGGCGAGCATGGTGCTGGTGATGGCGTTGAGCCGCTGGGGGCGGTTGAGGGTGAGCTGCATGATCGGGCCATTGCGTTCGACGAGTACCTGCGGCACAGCGGTCTCCTCAGGCTCGGTGGATGATTGTGGTCGGGACCACTAACGGCGCTGTCACCGGCGCACCGTCTGGACGCCGGCCGGTCGGGTGGCGGTGAACCGCACCGGCACGCTCTCGTAGCCGCTGACGAAGTTCGCGGCCCGGTGGCGTGGCTCCTTGCTTTCGGCCAGTGCGAGATCGGGCAACCGGTCGAGGAGCTGCTCGAGAACCACGCGCAGCTCAAGCCGCGCGAGGTTCGCCCCGAGGCAGAAGTGGGGGCCGAACCCGAAGGCCACGTGTTCGTTCGGGCGGCGATGGATGTCGAACCGGAACGGGTCGGCGAACACGGTCTCATCGCGGTTGGCCGAGGGGTAGAGCAGGAGCAGTGTGTCGCCGGCGGCGATCCGCTGACCGGCGAGCTCGACATCGGTGGTCGCGGTGCGGGCCATGTTCTTGATCGGGCTCACCCAGCGCAGCATCTCCTCGACGGCCGAGGGGATCAGGGTTCGGTCGCGCCGGAGCGCCTCCCAGTGGTGGGGCTCGCGGAGCAGCTCGTAGACCCCCCCGGAGATGACGTGCCGCGTCGTCTCGTCGCCGCCGTTCAGGATGAGCAGCGACTCGCTGACGATCTCGCCGTCGTCGAGACGGTCGCCGTCGACCTCGGCGTGCACCAGGACGCTCATGAGAT
Source organism: Frankia alni (assembly GCA_026225295.1). Taxonomy (GTDB): domain Bacteria; phylum Actinomycetota; class Actinomycetes; order Frankiales; family Frankiaceae; genus JAMFSN01. The sequence goes on along the minus strand of JAMFSN010000309.1, from coordinate 52,310 downwards.
CGTCGGCCGGGCACCCCCGCCGAGACTCGATCGCCCGGGTGGCGAAGGCGTAGTAGCCGCCGAAGGCCGTGGCGGCGGCCTGCATCGCCTCGTCGGAGCGCTGCCCGAGGGCGCCCATCATCGCCTCGCTCCACCGCAGCAGCTGCTCGCGGTCGGCCGGGTCCACGCCCAGCTCGTCGGCGATGACGATCAGCGGGAGCCAGGCCGCGATGTCCCAGACCAGGTCGCACTGGCCGCGCTCGCACACGCCATCGATGATCGCGTCGATCGTCCCGCGGATCGACGCCTCCTTCTCGTCCACCCGCTTGGGCGTGAAGCCCTTGTTCACCAGCTTCCGCCGCTGCCAGTGCCCCGGGTCGTCCATGTCGATCATCATCGGCACGGGGTCCTGGTCCGGTCGGATTCCGCCCGCGCTACTGAACAGCCGCGGGTGGGTGGAGACGTACTTGACGAGCTCGTAGGTGGCGATTCCCCACACCCCGGTGCGCGGATCGCGCCACACCGGCGCGTTGGTCCGCAGCCAGGCGAGCTCGTCGTGCGGGTTGCGCCCCCAGAAGGCGCCGTCCACCAGGTCGATGAGGTTCTCCGTGCTGTCCATCACCCTCCGAACCGGCGACCATAACTGCCGTCTGATTACACACATCTGACAAGATGTATCTTGAGCTAGAGTGGGCCCATGGCCGCGCGAAAGTCAACCGGCGTTGGGGCGTAGAGGCTGGGGCGGCTCGCCGCCTACGGATGACAGCGACGCGCGCCAGCGCATCCTCGACGCGGCCGTCCGGTGCATCGAGCGCAGCGGTGCGGCGCAGACGACGCTGTCCGGCGTCGCCCTCGAGCTCGGCATCACCCGCCGGACCGTCTACCGCTACTTCACCAGCACCGAGGACCTGTTCACCGACGTCGCCGACCTGGCCCTGGACGGCTGGGTCGCGCGGATGCGGGCGGTCACGGAGACCGCCGACGACCCGACCGACCTGCTGGTCGAATCGGCTGCCTTTGTCATCGAGCAGCTGCCGTACGAGCTTCTCCTCACCCTCCTGCTCACCAGTGGTCGGGCCGAACTGTTCAGCCGCCGGATGTTGACCCCCACGGCCATCACGCGATGCCGGAAGATCCTCCTGGGCACACGCGTTGACTGGGCCGCTCTCGGCTACGACGATCGCGCACTCGATGAACTGGTCGAGTTCCTGCTCCGGATCATTCAGTCCATGATCGTCGCACCACTGGAAACACCCCGCTCCGGCAGCGAGCTGCGCCGGTATCTCCGACGGTGGGTAGGCCCGGCGCTGACACCGGACCACTGAACCTCGTCGGGCGGGCGAGCCGGCGGTGGGTGCCCTCGGTGTGGCCGCCCGGAGGTGGCGATGGAGCACGGGGACCGGCACCCTGGGCGCGATCTTGACGTCGACGTCATCTTCGCCCATCATGCGCTCACGGATCCGTGGATCGGGGTGGTCCTGACCGCGGGGGCCGGGCGCACCCGGCCTTGGTGAGCCGGGCTTTCGGGGCCCGGGCCGGCGTTGGTGGGCACTGCGCGGCCCGCGGTGGGGCGCGGCCCGGCGGACCGGCGGACCGGTGCGAGGACCGGCCCGTCCCTCCGAACGACCGGTACGGCTTGCACCCGCTGGACAGGAGGCAGAGATGACCGTGCTCGAGCCGGGAACCCGCCCCTCGTTCCTTGCTGAGGGGTTCGTTTTTGCGGAGGGCCCGCGCTGGCGGAACGGAAAGCTCTGGTTCTCGGACATGCACGGCGAGGCGGTCTACACGACGACCCTGCTCGGCGAGACCGTCCGGGTGCTGGAGCTGCCCGGCCAGAAACCCTCGGGCCTCGGCTTCCTTCCGGATGGTTCCGTCCTGATCGTCTCGATGGCCGACCGGGCGCTGCTGCGCCTGGGCCCCGACGGGTCGTCCTCGGTCCACGCCCGGCTGGACCACCTGGTCCCCGACGAGCTGAACGACATGGTCGTCACGCCGGGCGGCACCGCCTTTGTCGGCAGCTACAACACGGAACCGGGCGCCGGGCTGCTCCTGCGGGTCGCGCCGGACGGTGCAACCGCGGTTGCGGCCGACGGCCTGGACTTTCCGAATGGTTCGGTGATCTCGCCGGACGGCCGCACCCTCATCGTGGCCGAATCCAAAGGCCGCCGGTTCACGGCGTTCGACATCGACAGCCGCATGAACCTCGGCGGCCGGCGCGTCGTGGCGACCACCCCGGACGCGGCTCCGGACGGGATCGCCCTTGACGCGGAAGGCGGCATCTGGGCCGGTTTCCCGCTCGCGCACGAGTTCCGGCGGGTTCTGCCGGGCGGGGAGATCAGCGACCGGATCCCCACCGGCGAGCAGATGGCCATCGCCTGCGCCCTCGGGGGAGAGGACCGCCGGACCCTCTTCCTGTTGTCCGCGACCGACTGGAGCGCCTCGAACCTGGACGGCGCCCGCACCTCGACGATCGGGACGGTGCGGGTCCGCGTACCCGGCGCCGGAGTGCCTTAGGCGCCGGAGTGCCTTAGGAGCCGGACTGCCTCAGGAGAATGCTGGACACGGTGCTCGTGGCCGGGGTCGGCTGGGCTCACCGCCGAGGCCGGTCACCAGTGGAGCCGATCACGGGTGTGGAAAGGAGTGGGAGCCTTAGATGAACACGGGCCTGACGTCTGATCAGCAGCTTTTTGTCGACACGACCCGCAAGTTCCTGCAGGACGGACTTCCGGGCCCGGTCCGGAGGGCGCTTCGGGACCGGCCGGAGGGTTATGACCCGTCGTTCTGGAAGACCGGGACGGAGCTGGGGTGGACGTCGCTGCTGATCGGTGAGGAATACGGTGGCGGCAGCGTCAGCGGGAACGGCCTGCGGGACCTGGCGCTCGTGGCGCAGGAATTCGGGCGGCACGCGGCCCCGGGCCCACTGTTGACCACCAACGTCGCGGCCTTTGCCCTGTCCCGCGCGGGCGGGGCACCGGCCCGGGCCGTCCTGGGCCGGATAGCGGACGGGGACGCGATCGTCGCGTGGTGTTTCAGTGAGCCACCGCCGGGCGACGGACTGGGTCAGATCGCCGCGACCGCGGTCGCCGACGGCGGTGACTGGCTGCTCACGGGTGAGAAGGCCCCGGTCGAGCACGGTGCCCAGGCCGACCTGTTCCTGGTCACCGCGCGCACCGCAACGGGTCTGATTCAGCTGCTGGTCCCGGCCACCAGCCCAGGTGTCACGGTTACGCCGCTGCAGACGTTGGATGTGTCCCGCCGGTTCGCCCTCGTCGACTTCCGGGATGTTCGGGTCCCCGCCGACGGCGTCGTCGGGTCGGCCGAATCAGCCCCCGCGGAGGTCGACCGGCAGCTGCACGTGGCCCTGGCCATCCAGACCGCGGAGATGGTCGGCGCGCTGGACACGGCGTTCGAGCTGACCGTCGCCTGGGCCGCCGACCGCTACTCGTTCGGCCGGCCGCTCGACTCCTACCAGGCCCTCAAGCACCGCTTCGCGGACCTGAAGATGTGGCTGGAGGCCAGTCACGCGGTCGTCGACGCGGCCGTGGACGCGGTGGCCACGGACGCGGGCGACAGCGCGGAGCTCGTCAGTGTGGCGAAGGCCTACGTCGGGCACTACGGCCCCGAGCTGGCGCAGGACTGCGTCCAGCTGCACGGCGGAATCGGCCTGACCTTCGAACACGACCTGCACCTCTACCTGCGCCGGGTCACCCTGGGCAGCGCGCTGTTGGGAACCGTGCGGGAACACCGGCTGCGGTTGGCGACCCTCCTTGAGGATCGTGGCCGGCTGACCACCGATCTCGGCAGCGAGAGAAAGGCCACGGCATGAGCGTGGACGGCACCGAATCGGTCGAGGACTTCCGGCTTCGCGCCCGCCGCTGGCTGGCGGGGAACCTCCCGCCGACCTCCTCCGGCGGTTTCGGCCGGCGGACGGCGGGATCCGATGAGGAGGAACTGGCCGAGGTGGCCACCGAACGCCGGTGGCAGCGACAGCTCTGGGACGGCCGCCTGGCCGGCATCTGCTTCCCGACCGGGTACGGCGGCCTGGGCCTCACGCCCGCCCACGCCGCCGCGTTCAACGAGGAGCTGGTCGGCTACGCGTATCCGTGGCGGTTGCAGGTTCCGACCATGACGCCGTGCGCCGCGGTCATCCTGGAGTTCGGGACCCACGAGCAGAAGATCGCCCACCTTCCCGCGATCCTGCGCGGCGAGCAGCTGTGGATGCAGTTCCTGTCCGAACCGGGTTCCGGCTCGGACGTCGCCGGAGCGCAGACGACCGCCGTCCGGGAGGGCGACGAGTGGATCATCAACGGCTCGAAGATCTGGACCACCGGCGCCTGGTGGTCGGACTGGGGCCTGTGCCTGGCCCGGACCAACTCCGACGTCCCCAAGCACCGCGGGCTCACCGTCTTCATGCTGCCCATCCACCAGCCCGGCATCGAGATCTCCCGCATTGAGATGCTCGACGGCAGCAAGGAGTTCTGCCAGGAGTTCATGACCGACGTCCGGGTCCCGGACAGCGCCCGCATCGGCGGGGTCGACGACGGGTGGACCGTCGTCACCCGTTGGCTGTTCCACGAGCGCACCTACGCCTCGTCACCGCTCACGATCCGGCCGGCGCGCGGGGCGGACGGCGCTCGGGGCGAGTCCGGGGCCAGCCTGCTGAGCCTGGCCGAGCAGGCCGGCCGACGGGATGATCCGCGGGCCCGGGAGCTTGTCGGGGAGGCGCACGCCCTCACGGTGGCGGTCCGGGAACTCGACCGCCGGGTGCACGCGGCCATCGCCGCCGGTACCGCCTCGGACCAGCTGGCCTCGGTCAGCCGCCTGATGCACGGGGTCGTCGCGGCCCAGCTCAACACGATCGCGTTCGACCTGGCCGGTCCCCGCGCCGTGGCCTGGGGCGCGCCGGACGAGGAGCTGGGCAGTCGGGGCATCAGCTACCTGACCCGGCAGATGGCCAGCATCGCCGGCGGCACCACCGAGATGGCCCGCAACGTCGTCAGCGAGCGCGTTCTGGGGATGCCGCGGGAACGCACCCTCGATCGGAACATCCCGTTCCGGGAAGTCCGGAACTCGTCCACCGCCCGTACCGATGGCCGGCGCTGAGGTCGTGGTGATCCCCTACCTGCCGAGCAGCTGGGCTAGGAACGGTCCGGGCTGCTCCAGAGCGTCGCGGCCGGGACGGAGGGGTCGGTCCCGGTCTCCCGCACCCAGGCCCCCAACCCGTGGGTCAGCTCGGCCGATGAGCCGAGCAGCGCATCCAGAGCCAGAACGCGGCCGTGGTAGGCGTGGTGACGGTGCTCCGTGGTGAAGCCGACGGCCCCCAGCACCTGGAGGGCCTGTTCGCAGATCCGCCGTCCGTTCCGACCGGCCAGGGCTTTCACCACCTCGTCGTAACGGGCCGGAGCGAGCTCGTCGAGGCTGGTCGCGAGGGCGGCTACGCTTCCCAACGCGGCGCAGTCGGTGCGGGCCCAGGCCAGGAGGTGGCGGACCGCCTGGAACGTGCCGATCGGGCGGCCGAACTGTTCGCGGTGGCCGGCGTAGGTGACCGCCAGGGCCAGCGCCGACTCGGCCGCGCCGAGGATCTCCCAGGCCACGGCCAGGCGGCCGAGAAACCGGGCCCGGACCCGGGCGGGCGCGGCTTCCCGTTCGGCGATCACGCCGAGGCGGGCGGACCGGTCCGGCTCGACCCCGCCGACCGGGACCTCGTGGATCGCCAGCCCCCCGGCCGGGGCCAGCGGCCGCAGTTCCAGGTCGCTCGCGGCGACGAGGTCCGCGCCGTGCCCCGGCCGGTCGATCAGCAGGACCTTTCCCCGCACATCGCCGACGACCAGCAGCCGGGCACCGCGGCCGGGCGCTGATGACGCGATCGTGGCGACGAGCGTCCCCGGAGCGGCCGGCGCCGAGGCCCGGAAGGGCTGGGCCAGCAACGCGCCCAGCGCGACGGACGAGCTCAGTTCGCGGCCGTGGGCGCGGAACAGAGCCAGGGCGGCGGCGCGCACGTCGCGGTCGCCGAGATCTGGCAGCAGGTCCCACCACCCCAGCGCGGTCAACGGGTCCGGGCCGTCGCCCGCGGCGCGGAGCGCTTGGCCCGCGGCTTCGAGGAACGGGTCGTCGACGCCGTCCAGGGCGGCGTTCACGGCAGTCGCAGAACTTGTTTGGCGATGGTGTCGAGCTGCATCTGCTGGGACCCCCCGTAGACGGTGACGATGCGGGAGAACAGGTATTCCTGCCAGGCCACCGCGGCGTGGTCGTCACCGACGCCGAGCGCGAGGGTCGGATCGCTCTCCAGGACCCAGTCGTTGAGCGAGCGCTCAGCGGCGCACAGGAGCAGCTTCACGAACGGGGCCCGGACGCCGAGCGGCGCGTCGGCGGCCTGCGCGCGCAGACCCGCGTAGCTGGCGGCCCGGACGGCGGCCAGGTCGAGCACGGCCTGTCCCAGGGCCCCGTCACCGGCCGGCGACCCGAACTCCGGCGCGCCGGCCGGCGACCCCGTCTCGAGGGCCCCGGACAGGTACCCCTGCAGGAGACAGTGCCGGAACCAGGCGAACGTTCCCCGCTCGTGGCTCAGGATGTGCATCGCGACCCGCCAGCCCCCGCCGAGGTCGCCGATGACCCGGTCGGGCCCGACCGGCACGCCGTCGAAGGTGACCTCGGCCAGTTCGTCGGTGCCGTTGGCCTGTCCGATCGCCCGGACCTCGACGCCCGGGGAGCGCAGGTCGACCGCGAACGCGGTCAGACCCCGGTGGCGGTCCTCGACGCTTCCGGTCCGGGCCAGCACGAGGCACCAGCGCGCGTAGCCGGCCCAGCTCGTCCAGATCTTCCGGCCGGTGATGACGTGGCCGCCGTCGATCGGGACGGCCCGGGTGCGCAGGCTGGCCAGGTCCGAGCCGGCATCCGGTTCGGAGAACCCCTGTGACCAGCATTCCTGCCCACGCAGGAACGTCGGCAGCACCTGGGCGACAAACGCGGGTCGACCCATGGCGACGAGGGTGGGGGCCAGGATCTCGAGGTGTTCGAACATCGCCATCGTGGGAAGACCGTGGCGGGCCAGGGCCTCCCACATCGCGGCCCGGTGCATGATGTCGCCTCCGAGCCCGCCCGCCGGCGTGGGCCACCCGTACCGGGACCACCCGTCGTCGAACAAGGTCCGCATCAGCTCGCGGGTGGCGGCCGCGCGCCGTTCGGATGAGACGATCGGCCGCGCGGCATCCCGAAAGGCGGCCGGCCCGGCGGCCAGCCACCCCTCGAACGCCGCCGCGTACGCCGGCTGGTCGTCACGAAGAGGATCTTCAGGGCTCACGAAGTGCGACATTGACGTCAACATAGAAGGATGCGAAGGTCGACGCAATGTTGAAGGTTCGCACCGTTCACATGAATAGAGGAGTGTCATGGTCGATGACCCGCGGGTGAGCGGCCCGGTGCTGGTGGAGGACCGGGGCCCGGTCCGGGTCGTGACCTTGAACCGACCGGAGGCGTTCAACGCGGCCGACGAGACGCTGCACCGCTCCCTGGCCCGGCTGTGGCCGGAGCTTGCCGCGGCCCCCGACATCCGGGCGGTCGTCCTCACCGGGTCGGGGAAGGCCTTCTCGGCCGGGGGCGATCTCGGCCTGCTCGACCGGATGGTCCGGGACGTGGACCTGCGGGACGAGATCATGAGCGAGGCGGCGGACATCGTGCGGGGCATGACCTCGGTACGCGTCCCCATCGTCGCGGCCGTCAACGGCCCGGCGGTCGGTCTCGGGTGCAGCCTCGCGGCCATGAGCGACCTGGTGGTCATCGAAGAACAGGCCTACTTCGCCGACCCGCACGTGGCGTTGGGTCTGGTGGCCGCCGACGGCGGGGCGCTGACCTGGCCCCTGCTGACCAGCCTGCTGCGCGCCAAGGAGTTCATCCTGCTCGGCGACCGGCTGCCGGCCGACGAGGCGTTGCGACTGGGCCTGGCCAACCGGGTCGTCCCCCGGGGCCAGTCCCTGACCGTGGCCCTCGAGCTGGCCAACCGCCTCGCGGTCCTGCCGCCGCAGGCGGTGACCGAGACCAAGGCGCTGCTCAACAACGCGCTGCACCAGGCGGTCGGGTCGCTGCTGGCGGGCGCGCTCGACCGCGAATCGGCGTCCTTCGACGAGCCCGCCTTCCGGGGCAATCTGCGGAAGATGCTGCAGCGCGCGGGGTCGGTCTGACGGTGGGTGAGCAGATGGCCGCCTTGGACCGGTTCCCGCGGGCCCCCCTGGAGCGCGTCCGGCACTATCGCTCGGCCGGCTGGTGGGGCCACCGCGCGTTGAGGGACGGCGTCGAGGCGGCCGCCGCCCACCGGGGCACGGCCCCGGCCCTCGTGGACAACGACGGCCAGCTCACCCACGCGGAGCTGGCCGGCGCGGTCGCCGGCGGGCTGGCGACCCTGGAGGCTCGGGACCTGCGCGCGGGCAGCGCCGCGGTCCTGGTCGCCGGCAACACCCGGCCCGGGGTCGTCGCCTATCACGCCCTCCTGCGGGCCGGGGTCACGGTCGCCGTGCTCGACCGACGCTGTGGTGCGGCTGACCTGCGGGCCGCCCTCGACGCTCTCCCGGCGGGTTCCCGGGTCCTGATCCCCGCGGCCGAGGCCGAGCGGCTGGCCCCCGAGCTGGCCCCGGGCGCGGTGGTGCCGCTGGAGCTGTTCGCGGGCCGATCCGGGCCGGCGGTCCCGGGACCGCCGGCGACGAGCTGGGCCGAGCCGGATCGCGACCGGGCCGCGGTCATCCTGTTCACCTCCGGCACCACCGGCCGGCCCAAGGGGGTCGTCCACTCACTCGACACCCTGACCGTCGGGGCCGCCAATATGGCCGCGATCACCTCGGCGGACGAGAACACGGTCGCGTTCCTGGTCAGTCCGCTGACCAGCATCACCGGCCTGATGCAGGTCCACCTGGCCGCGGACCAGCACGCCACGCTGGTGCTCGAGGATCGCTTCGAGCCGGTGGAAACCCTGGCCCGGCTGAACGCCGTCGGCGCGACCCTGCTCGGTGGCGCCCCGGTCGTCGCCGAGCGCCTGCTGCGCGCGGCTGAGGCGAGGTCGGAACCGGAGATCAGCCTGCGGACGCTGGCCCTGGGCGGCGCGATGCTGCCGCGGCCGCTCCTCGAGCTGGCCACCGACACCTTCGGGATCACGATCGCCCGCGTCTACGGGTCGTCGGAGGCACCGAACTTCTCGGGCAGCCTGGCCTCCGATGACCGGGAGCGGCGGCTGTCCGACGACGGCGCGCTGCTGCCGGGCAGCGTGGTGCGGGTCGGTTCCACCCAGGATCGGTCGGAGGGCCTCCTGCGGGGGCCGAGCCTGTTCCTCGGCTACCTCGACCCGGCCGACAACGACACCGCCTTCGAGGAAGGCTGGTACCGCACCGGTGACCAGGTCGAGATCCACCGGGGCCGGTTGACCGTCGTCGGCCGGTTGAAGGAAATCGTGAATCGCAACGGTCTCAAGATCTCGCTCAACGAAATCGACGCCCTGCTGGCCGGCTGGCCCGGTGCGGCTGAACACGCATCATTCGCGGTGCCCGACGCCGCGACCGGTGAACACCTGGCTGTCGCGGTCCACCCCGTCGACGGGGCCACCCTCACGCTCGAGGACCTCGTCGCCTATCTGCTGGCCCAGGGAGTCGCGACGCGCAAGCTGCCGGAGCAGCTCGTCCGGTGGGACGAACCTCTGCCGCGAACGGCATCGGGGAAGGTGGTCCGTTCACGACTGGTGATGGAGTCACCGGCGAAGGCCCGCGATCTGGCGCCCCGGCTGCAATCCCGTTGACCGGACCGGTAGCGCCAGGGCCGGGCTGAGGCGGCTCTCCCCGCCCGGGCAACCGCGGTCAGGCCCGGGGGAGGCCCAGCAGCTGGCGGCCGATGATGCCGCGGATGATCTCGGAAGCCCCGCCCGAGATGGTCAGGGCCCGGCTCCAGAGGAAGTTGTGCTGCCAGCGGTCGGCGATGTCGGCGATGCTGTCGTCGATGGACGCCGCGGACGCGATGAGGTCCATTGCCCGTTCGCACAGCGCCACGTTGAGTTCGGTGTAGGCGAGTTTGGCCACCGGGCCGTCGCTCGGGTGCTCGTTGTCGATCAGGATGCGATCGACGGTGTCGCGCACGATCAGCTTCACCTCCTCCACCCGGACGAGCGCGTCGGCCAGCTGCGCCTGGACGTCTTCGTGCTCGATGGCCGCGGTGCCGTCGGGTAGCCGGGCGCCGGCGGCCAGGGCGACCAGGTCGGCGAACATCCGCTCGAGCTGCACCGCGTTGGCGCCGACGAAGGCGCGTTCGGAGGCCAGGCCGGAGGTCACCACCTGCCACCCGCCGCCCACCTCACCCAGGATGTGGGAGGCGTCGAGGCGGACCCGGTCGAGGAAGACTTCGCAGAATTCGGCCAGGCCGGTCATTTCCCGGATCGGTCGGACCTCGATGCCCGGAAGGTTCATGGGCACGACGAACGCGGTGATCCCGGCGTGCCGGTTGATGCTCGGGTCCGTCCGCGCGACCAGCATCCCCATGTCGGCCCACTGGGCGTCGGTGCTCCAGATCTTCTGGCCGGTGACCACGAAGCCGTCGCCGTCGGGCTCGGCGCGGGTCCGCAGGGAGGCCAGGTCGCTGCCGGTCTCGGGCTCGCTGAACAGTTGGCACCAGATGTGCTCGCCGCCGCGGATGCGGGGCAGCAGCTCGCGCCTCTGGGCGTCGCTGCCGAACTCGATGAGGGCGTGGCTGGCCAGCATCGTCTGGTCGAGGGGCCGGTAGGCGTCCGCCCGGATGAGCTCCTCCATCAGGACGAGGTCGTGGATCGGGCGGTGGTCGGGCCGGCCGCCCCACTGCGCTGGCCAGCCGGCCCCGAGATACCCCGCCTCGTACAGCGACCGCAGCCAGGCCCGGACGGCCCGTTCCTGCTCGGCGTCCCTCGGGACGCGCACGCCTTCCCCGGGCATCGGGACGCCGCGGTCGGCGATGAACCCCCGGACCTGGTCGCGGTAGCCGTCGATGTCAGCGGACCGGATGTCAGCGGGCGTGGTGTCAGCGGGCACGGGTCCACTCCTCGAGCTCGGCGAGCGACCGTAGGGCGGCCCGGGGATTCCCGGCCAGCCGGGCGTCCTGGTGGGCGCGGCGTTCGTGGAAATGCAGGCCGTACTCCCAGGTGAAGCCGATCGCTCCGGTGAGTTGCAGCAGGTCGTGAATGATGTGCGTGGCGGCGGAGTTCACGCTCACCCCGGCGACCGCGACGGATCGCGCCGCCCGGGGCCCATCCTCAGAAGACAGCGACCGGGCCGCTTCGGCGACCGCGAGGGCCATCCCCCGGGCGCGCACGGTGTGATCGACGAGGCGGTGCTGGACCGCCTGGAAGCCGCCGATCGGACGGCCGAACGCGTGACGCTGGGCGCTGTACGCGACGGTTCGGTCCAGCACGGTTTGTACGCAGCCCACGGCGTCGGCCGCGAGAAGAAGGCGGTACAGCCCGAAGGCGCGGCCGTCGGTCGCGAGGCGATGACCTTCCCCGCGGTCAACGGTGACGGTGGAACAGGTTCGGCTGACGTCGAAGTCGTCCCGCGCCGGCTCGGCGCTCCAGCCGTGCCGATCCGGGAAGAGCGTCAGGGCGGAGGAGTAGCGGTCGACCAGGAGCAGCGCGTCTGCCCGGGCCGCGCCGTCGATGAGCCGGGCGACGCGGGCATCAGGACCGGCGAGCCCCAGGGCGCAGATGCGTTCGCCGGTCAGGATGCCGGCCAGGAGGTGGGCGGCGGCGCCGTCGTCCGGCGCGGCCGCCAAGGCGTGGGCACTGGTCGTCAGCCCGGCATAGGGTGCGCCGTGGAGCACGGCGCCGAACTCCACGGCCGTCGCGACCGCGGCGTCGATCCGCAGGCCGAAGCCCCCCCGGTTCTCGGGTACGCAGAACCCGGTGACGCCGAGATCGGCGAGGCCCGGCCAGCCGCGCCGCCAGTCGCCGTCGGGGGCCGGCGTCCCGCTCGCCTTGGCGGTGCCGAGCGCTCCCCGCAGGGCGGACCGGAGCTGGTCGATGTCGTCGTCGGTGGTGCTCAGTGTCTACTCCCACGAATTCTCGACTTCGGACTCGATTTCGATAGTCTGGGAGCGAGGACGAGCTAGCGTCAAGCAGTTCCCAGCCGCATTCGGAGGGAGGTCGATCGTGCCGGAGCAACCGCCCCAACCGTGGATCTTCGACTTCGACAACCACTACTACGAGGCGGACGACGCCTTCACGCGGTACCAGGACCGGTCGCTGCGCGGCCGGGGTGTCCAGTGGGCGGAGGTCAACGGCCGTCGCCGCCTTCTCGTCGGGGGGACGGTCAACTCCTACATCGCCAACCCCACGTTCGACCCGGTCGCGCGGCCCGGCGCGCTGTTCGACTGGTATCGCGGGAATCCCGGCCGGCAGGGCATCACCGAGGCCTTCGGTGACCTGGAACCGATACGGCCCGAGTACCGGGACCGCGATGCCCGGCTGACGGTCATGGACGGGCAGGGGGTCGCCGCCGCACTGCTGTTCCCGACGCTCGGCGTCGGCATCGAAGCCGCGCTCCAGCACGATCCCACGGCCTGCGGCGAGGTTTTCCGAGCCTTCAATCGCTGGCTTGCGGAGGACTGGGGCTACCGCTACCAGGGCCGACTGTTTGCCGTGCCGTATGTTTCACTTCTTGATCCGGAGGTGGCCGTCGCCGAACTGCAGCGGGTGCTCGACGCCGGCGCGGTGGCGGTGAACGTCAGGAATGCCCCGGTCCCGGTGCCCGGCGGGTACCGCTCACCGTTCGATCCGGTCTACGACCGCTTCTGGGGACTGGCCGCCGAATCCCGCGTACCCGTGGCCACCCACGCGGGCGTCGACGGCTACGACGCGCTGGTCCAGATGTGGGAGCCCGGCGCGGGGGAGAGTGCCCTGTTCCGCTCCCCGCTGCGGGGCATCGTGACGAAGGCCCGCGCGGTCAGCGACTTCTATGCGGCGGCGCTGTGTCACAAGATCTTCGAGCGCTTTCCCGGCCTCCGGTTGGCCAGCGTCGAAAACGGCGCCTCGTGGGTCGCCGACCTCCTCCACCGCCTGGACGATGCCGCCAACCGGAATCCGGGGTACTTCAGGGACGAACCGCGGGCCGTCTTCGGCGAGCACGTCTGGATCACTCCGTTCTGGGAGGACCGCATTGACGAAATCGCCGCCGACGCCCGGGTCGACCGCCTGCTGCTCGGCTCGGACTGGCCGCACGCCGAAGGCACCCGCGCGCCGGCCGACTTCGTGACCGACTCGCTGGCGAAGCTGCCCGACCAGGACGTCCAGAAGATCGCCCGAGAGAATGCCTGTGACCTCCTCGACATCCCGCTCGTCTGAGCCGGCCGGCCCGACGCGGGCCGGCGCCCGAACGACCGTGTCCGGAACGACCGTGCCCGGGACCCCGGCATCCCGGGCCGGCGGCCCTCGTTCGCGTAAGGGCGCGCAGACGCGGAGCCGCCTGATCAACGCGGCCAAGATTGTGTTCGAGCGCGACGGTTTCCTCGAATCCAGAATCGCGGACATCACCGAAACCGCGGACATCGCGCTGGGCACCTTTTACCACTACTTCGAATCCAAGGAACAGCTGTTCCGGGAAGTCGCGGCGGCGCAGGAGGAACGTCTGACCGCGCCGCCTGAGCACGGATCGACCCACGGTGGGCCGCGGGACACCGCCTGGGAGCGCATCCGGAGGGCGAACCGCCGGTATCTCGGGCGTTACCGCGACGAAGCCGCGATCATGGGCGTGATCGAGGGGGTCTCGCGATACGACGGGCCGGTAAATGCGGCCCGTATGGCGACGATGAAGCATTTCGTCGAACGGGCCGAACGAGGGATCCGGCAGCTGCAGGCACAGGGAGCCGTGGACCGGCGTCTCGACCCGCCCCTGGCCGCCGACGCCCTGGGCGCGATGGTCGCCCGTTTCGCGGAACTCTGGTTGGTCCAGGGCTATCGCGACTACGACTTCGACGAGGCGGTGGAGCAGCTCACCATTCTGTGGGCGAACGCGCTCGGCATGAAGGAGGAACCACCGCCATACCCGGGCAACGACGGGCCGGCGTAGCGCATTGTCGGTTCAACCTTCGGTTGCCACCGATCCACGCCACCGTTAAGGTCAAATCAATATCGAGGTCGACGTCGACTTGGTGTTTGGTGAGGTCGTGGCCCCTGAGCGACGCGACGATCGCGGATCGCGAACGTACTGGTCGCCGCCGGTCCGCCGAGATGTCATCGATCACCACGCGACGCGGGAGGACGGCATGACAGCAGTAATGGAAGGCGTTCGCATCCTCGAGGTGGCCGAGCACACCTTCGTCCCCGCGGCCTCGGCACTGCTCGCCGACTGGGGCGCGGAGGTCATCAAGATCGAGCACGTGGAGCGCGGCGACGCGATGCGAGGTCTCGCGTCGACCGGCACCGCCCCGATCGCGGGAGGCGTGCACGTCCTTCTCGAGCACTCCAACCGCGGCAAGAAGAGTCTGGCTCTCGACCTGCGGTCGGAGGAAGGCCTGGACATCCTTTACCAGCTGGTCAAGACCAGCGACATCTTCCTGACCAACAAACTGCCCAGTGTCCGCAGCAAATTGAAGATCGACGTCGACGACATTCGGGCGCACAATCCCGACATCATCTACGCCCGCGGGATCGGGCAGGGGGAGCGGGGCCCGGATGCCGACCGCGGATCGTACGACTTCCTGTCGTTCTGGAGCCGGGCCGGCATCGCGATGGCCCTCCAGGAGCCGGAGGCGGAGGGCCTGCTCTTTCCGCCCGCTCCCGGATTCGGTGACTCCATCGGCGCGCTGACCATTGCCGGGGGTCTCATGGGGGCCCTCTATCACCGGGGGCGCACCGGCCAGGCCACCACGGTAGATGTGTCGCTGCTCGGCGTGGGTATGTGGTCCATGGGGCAGGGGATCGCACTGTCCCTGCAACTGAACACCCCCTGGGGGCAACCGCCCGGTGGGCGGACCGGCAATCCGCTGGTCGCGAATTACCGGACCAGCGACGGGCGGTTCCTCTCATTCTCCTGCCTGCAGGTGACCAGATACTGGTCGGAACTGTGTCAGATCATCGGGCGGACCGAACTGGTCGACGATCCTCGTTTCGTCGACCACGCGTCGATCAGCGCCCACGCGGCCGAAGCCACCGAGCTGCTGCGCGAGGTATTCGCTCAGGGCACGGTCCAGGAGTGGCGCTCGCGGCTGAGTGAGTTCAGCGGCCAGTGGGCGGTCGCGCAGACCACTCTGGAAACCGCCGCGGATCCGCAGGCGCAGGCCAATGGCTATATCCAGGGCGTGAAAGCGGCCAACGGCAATCCGTTCCAGTTGGTGGCCGCGCCGGTCCAGTTCGACGAGGAAGCGGCCCCGCCGGGCCGGGCCCCCGAGCTGAACGAACATGGCGACGCGATCCTCGCGGAACTGGGTTTCGACTGGGACGCGGTCGTGGATCTCAAGGTCAAGGGCGTCGTCGGTTAGTGCCCGTTTCAGTGGGGGAGGGAAGTATGCGGACAGCGGTGATCTGTGAGCCGGTACGCAGCGCGGTCGGTGGCTACGGCGGCGCTCTGAAGGGGTTGGCTGCCCACGAGCTGGGGGCCGCGGTCGTGCGGGGTCTGCTCGACCGGACCGGTCTGGGTGGCTCGGACATCGACGACGTGCTGTTCGGTTCCTGTTATCCGACCATGGAGGCGCCGGCTCTGGGGCGGGTGGTCGCCCTCGACGCCGGGCTCGGCGTGGAGGTTCCTGGCCTGCAGCTGGATCGCCGCTGCGGGTCCGGGGTGCAGGCGGTGGTCACCGCCGCGATGCAGGTCCAGACCGGGGTCGCGGACACGGTGATTGCCGGTGGTGCGGAGAGCATGAGCAACGCGGCTTTCTATTCGACGGAGATGCGGTGGGGGACCCGGGGCGGTTCGGTCACGCTGCAGGACGCGCTGGCGCGGGGCCGGACCACGGCTGGCGGTGTTCATTTCCCGGTTCCGGGTGGGATGATCGAAACGGCGGAGAACCTTCGCCGGGAGTTCGGAATCTCCCGCGCCGAACAGGATGAGTTTGCGTTGCGTTCGCACCAGCGGGCCGTCGACGCCCAGGCCGCCGGCCGGTTCGCTGAAGAGATCATTCCGGTGTCGGTGGCCGGCCGTAAGGGCGATGTCGTGGTCGACGTCGATGAGCATCCGCGTCCGGATTCGACCATCGAGAAGCTGGCGTCGTTGCGCGCGATTCTGGGCCGGTCCGATCCGGCCGCGACGGTGACGGCCGGGAACTCCAGCGGTCAGAATGACGGTGCCGCCGCCTGCGTCGTGACGCATCCCGCCGCGGCGGAGCGGCTCGGCCTGCGGCCGCTGGCCCGGCTGGTGGGTTGGGCGGTGGCCGGGGTCGGTCCCGAAAGGATGGGGATCGGACCGGTCCCGGCGACGGCGAAGGCCCTCGAACGCGCCGGTCTGAAACTGGCCGACATGGACCTGATCGAGCTGAACGAGGCGTTCGCGGCCCAGGTTCTGGCCTGTACCCGGGAGTGGGGTTTTGCCGAGTCGGATTTCGACCGCCTCAACGTGAATGGTTCGGGGATCTCGCTGGGGCACCCGGTGGCCGCGACGGGCGGGCGGATCCTGGCCACGATGCTGCGGGAAATGCACCGGCGGGGCGCCCGGTACGGGTTGGAGACGCTCTGCATCGGCGGCGGTCAGGGAATCGCGGCAGTCTTCGAGCGGCTGGACTGAGAGCCGGCGCCCGGTGAGCGGGCCGACGGCGGCAGCGGTACGGGGTCGACAACCGTCTTCCGTCGGATCGGGAGATGCTGGGCCGTGAGGGTGCGCCCCAGCCCGGCGATGTGGTGATCGTCGGCGACGAGGCTGCGGTCACCGAGCAGATCGCGGTCCGGTGGCCGCCTGAGCGACGGGGCAGACGGTTGGCCCTCAGGCGATGATGTACCGGCCCCGGCCGGTTTCTTTGCCCTGGTACATGGCCCGATCGGCGTCGCGGACCACGGTTTCGGGTGGTTGGCGGCCGGCGGCGGCGATCGCGACGCCGATGGTGGCGTCGACGTGCAGGATGATGCCGCTGACGGCGATGGGCTCGCGGATGACGTCGAGGAGGCGTTTCGCGACGCGGCGGGCGTCGGTTTCGTCGGTTTCGGTCAGGATGAGGGCGAACTCGTCGCCGCCGAGGCGGGCGACGACGTCGGCACCGCGCCCCGCCGCCTGCAGGCGGTTTCCAAGGACGCGGAGGACGTCGTCGCCGGTCGCGTGTCCGTAGGTGTCGTTGACGGGTTTGAAGTTGTCGAGGTCGACGAACAGGACGGCGAACCGCTCGCCGACGTCGCCGGCCGCCGCGACGGCGTCGAGGCGGCGGGTGAAATGGGCGCGGTTGGCCAGGTCGGTGAGGGGGTCGTGGCCGGCTCGGTAGGTCAGTTCGTCGGACAGGCGCTTGCGGTCGCTGGTTTCATGGCAGGTTGCCAGGGTTCCCCGGATGCGGCGGTTGGCGTGCAGGTCGGTGGCGTCGAGGTCGAACCAGCGGTAGGTCCCGTCGGTGGCCCGGAGGCGGAGGTCGCGGGTGGTGTCGGAGCCGGTCCGGCGGACCGTGCGGGCGAAGGCGCGTAGCCGGTCGAGGTCGTCGGGGTGGACGAGCGTGGAGATGTCCGCGTTGAACAGCGACTCGGGGTCCCAGCCCAGCAGAGTGTCGATGGCGGAGCTGACGAAGGCGACGCGCTCGTCATCGATGACGACAAAGATGTCGTGGGCGTTGTGCAGCAGGGCGGTCAGGCGTTCTTCGGCGTGGCGGGCGGTCCGCTCGCGTCGGGTGTCCAGGAAGGTCAGCGCGCCGAGGGTGAGCGCGACGATCAGGAACAGACCCAGGTCGCGGGACAGCCATCCCACCCGGATGTCTCGGAACAGCACGGACGCCGGCTGCTGGAACACGACATACCGGCGGGGATCCGGCCCGGGAACGGCCGCGGCGATGGTGACCAGGCCAGCGGTACGGGGCGGGTAGATCCGCCGGGCGTCGTTGCCGGGGGGAAGGTCGGCGGCCGGGACGACGGGTCTCCCGATGAGAGCGGGACTCCAGGCCAGACTCGCCCGCCCGGTCGGGTCCACATCGACGAGGCCGCCGGGGCCGGTACCCAGGCCACCGATCGCCTTGAAGGCCGCCTGGGCGTAGATGGTCCTGAGATCGACGCCAAAGACGAGGACGGCGGTGGTCCGGCCGGCGCGCAGGATCGGGACGGCGTAATACGCGCGCCAGGCGCCGACGCTGTAGACGGTGTTGGTGAGTCCGGCGGTTCCGGCCAGGGCAGCGGTCCAGGCCGGGGCGCCAGGACCGAGTGGCAGCCTCGCCGCTGGTGGTAGCTGGGCGATGGTCGTGCCGTCGAGGCGGGCGAGCGCGACCACCGGATCGACGCCGAGGCTCGGATTACCTTTGAGGATTCCCAGGAGGGCCCGGTCGCGGGCGACGTTCGTCAACGACCAGGGGACGCTGTTGAGCGCCGGAGTGAGGACCCGGCCGGCCGAGACCACGGTGTTGGTGGCGACCCGGGCGGTCAGGGCGGTCCGTTCGGCGATCCGCTTGTGTTCGGCGGAGGTCTGCGCGGAACTGACCACCTGTGATCCGGCCGCGGCAACAGCCAGGATGACCAGGGCGGCAACGACCAGCGGAATCCACCGGCTCACCCCTCGCGAACTCCGCTCGGGTGAATGTCCGGTGCCGTTCACCTGGATGTGCGCCGGTCCGGTCGGACGGTTGGCCGGCGGGGTCGATCCGGTTAACGTCGCGCGGGCCGGTGCGGCCTCGCCGGGCTCCGGTCGGGCGGTGGCCGCGGACGCTGGGTGCGGCGGGGTGGGCGGGGTGCGGGCTGGTGGTGCGGTTCGAGCTGGTGGTGCGGTGGGTTCCGGCCCTGCCGGGAATGTGGTTTCGGCGCGGGTGCGTCCGCCTTGCTTGGCCTGGTACATGGCCTGGTCGGCCGCGCGCACGAGCTGACCGGGGTGGTTGGCCGCGGCGCTGGACACGGCGATGCCGAGGCTCGCGTCTACCGTTAGCACGAGGTTGTCGATGCTGATCGGGGCCCGGACCGCCCGGCGGATCCGGTCCGCGATCAGGCGGGCCCGCGGCCCGGTGGTGGCGGGTAGCAGAACCGCGAATTCGTCGCCGCCGTACCGGGCGACCAGGTCGCCCGGGCGCACCGCCGAGGCCAACCGGGCCGTCACGACCTCCAGAACCCGGTCCCCGACCGGATGACCCCAGGTGTCGTTGACGGACTTGAAGAGGTCCAGATCCACCATCAGTACCGCTACCGGTGCCCCGTCCGGGCCGGCCCGTTTCGCGGACTCCAGTGCCGTCTCCAGGCGGTTGGCGAAGACGTCCCGGTTCGCCAGGCCGGTCAGCGGGTCGTGGCTGGCCTCGTAGGCGAGCCGGTCCTGCAGGGTTTTGCGCGCGCCGATCTCGTGGCCGGTGACCAGGATCCCGTCGATCTCGGACCGGTCGCGCAGGTCGCTGGCCTCCAGATCGAACCATCGCAGCGTGCCGTCGGCGTTGCGCAGTCGCACGTCCCGCTCCACCCGGGTCCGGCCGGGCGGGCTCCCCGCGATGAGGCCGGCGATCCGACCGTCGTCCGCGGGGTCGGCGAATTGAGACAGCCGTTGTCCCCGCCATTCCTGGGCCGGGTAGCCAAGCAGTTTCTCCACGGCCGGGCTGACGAACGTCATCGTCCGGTCCGAGCCCACCACGAGGATCAGGTCCCGGGAGTGCAGCAGCAGCGCGCGGACGCGGGCCTGGGCGTGTGCGACGGTCCGCATCCGCCACGCCCCGAACAGCAGCAGCGCTCCGAGCCCGACTCCCAATACGGCCAACAGCCGCAGATCCACCAGCCGTTGCCGGGCCCGCAGGTCCGAAAACAGCGCCGAGGTCGGTTGCTGGAAAATCGTGTAGTAGCCCGTCGTGGCCTGCCGTGTGGCGACGGTCAGGACCTCGTGGCTCCCCGTTCCATTCGTCCAGTGCGCGAAGGTCCCCGCCCGCACCCCGGTCAGCTGCGCCGGCTCGACGAGCCGGCGCCCGCGCAGAGCCGGATCCCACGACACGATCGCGACCCCCCGGGGGTCCAGATCAGACTGGCCACCCGGTGATGCCCCGAGTCCCTGGAGGTTCTCGTCGAAACTTTGCGGGACCTTCTCGTCGGCGACCTGCACCGCCACGCCCCAGGTCCGGCCGGCCGGACCGAGCGCGACCACCACTGCTCGCCGCACCGCGCCGTTCAGGCGGAACACCGGTGACAGCGCGGAACCGCCGGCCCGGGCCACCTCCCACGCCGGACCGAGATCGGTGATCGGCACCGACCGGCCCGGCGGCACCGCTACGAGCGGACGTCCCGAGCGGTTGCGGATCTGGGTCAAAATGATCGGATCGCCCTGGGGGGTCTGACTGTTCAGCCCCAGCAACGTTGTGTCGAGGGCGGGGTCGGTCGGCGACAGGGGCTCGGCGGCCAGGATCGTGCGGGTCAAGACCGGGTCGGCTGTCACTGAGGCATACGCGGCGGTCTGCTCGACCAGATGCCCGCGCTGCTCCACCCGGGCGCGTTCCGCCGAGGCCAGGCTCAGCTGTCCCTCCGCCAGCAGCAGACCGCCCACCACCCCCGCCGCCACCACCCACACCAGCAGCGGAGCCCACCGTAGGGACCGTCCGCGACGGACCATGAGGCCCACGAGAGCCTTGCCCGGACCGCGCACCCCCCGCACCACCTGGTCAGCCTCGCACCAACCGGCCATGATCAGCGTTTTAATGATTACGCTGAGTAATCGACTGTGGTTGTCTCCCGGTAGGGGACCATCCCCCTGTTCGGGTGAAGCCGCCGGATGACCCGGCGGTGAGCGACGGAGTCGCCGCCGGCGCGACGGGGGCCGCGCGGCGATGGTTCTCCAGCGGGATTCTGGGCGGTCGTGGGGCCGTGCGGGGCAGTCCAGGGCCCTCGTCCCCCGGCGATGGCCGGGCGACGCGGGATCACGGCCCGCGCGATCCGCGGCGCCGGCCCGCTCTCCGGTCACCTCACCGAGGGTTCACTTGCCAATACTGTCGCCACAAAGTGGCTTGTCCCCAACGGGGACGAACCGGTCACCTTGGGGGCCGATCTGCATGAATGAGTAGCAGAGCGTTGGTTCACCAAAGATGGTTTTCATGTTCACCGGCGAGGCAAGTAGGCCATCAGCGCTGAAATCGCGTACGGCGCGGAGATTGGTCATGAACGACTGACGGGTGGGGCATCGACCGGCGGCCGCCAGTCCGCGGAGCATGAGATCTGCGTCCACCCAGCCGATGAGGGAGATCTCGTTGGCCGCAGGCTGCTGCTGGGGAGCGTACTGGACCATGGCGTTCAAGAAGACCTTATGGGCCGGGATCGGGCGTTCGAAGGGGGTGTAGCCCACCGCGACGCTCATTCCTGCGAGCTGCCGCCCGACGGCGAAGACCCCCGGGTCATAGCCGATCAGTGACAAGATCTTTATTGCGGGCAGGGTGGCCCGCGCGGTGAGCGCAATCTTGATGAAATCTGCGGGTTCCAGGACTCCGGTGATCAGATCGGCCCCGGAGTTTCTGATCTCTCGCACCACGGTCGGGACGTCGAGGATATTGGGCTCAGCATTAATCGTTACCGTCGAGATCCCGGCCGATCGGAGACTCAACTGGAGTTGATCGGCGGCCGGCACGGATCCGTCGGATGCTTTCGAGACGAGAATTGCCGCTTTCGTGGCCCCCTGGCTCTTGGCGTACTTGCCCCAGGTTGTAGTTGAGTGTGTATTGTCGGTCGCGAAGTTGAAGTAGCTGAACATGTTGCGGTACTGGCTCCAGACCGGATTGTTCGACGTACCGACGACCGGGACGCCCTGGGCGTTCAGCCACTGTGCTGAGCCCTGGGGCGCAGGGCTGAACTCCTGGATCGCAAATACCTCACTGGTCACGAGGCTCCGCGCCGCAGCCAGATTCTGCTGAGGCTGGCCTTGGTCGTCCGCCCATTGGTAGTTGACTGTCCGGCCATACACACCGCCGCTCGCATTGGCCGCGCCCAGGCGGGCATCGACCCCGGCCCGGTAGGGGCCGAGCGTCTGAGCCGCGAGTCCCCGAACTGGATAAAGTAAACCAGTCGCGATGTGGCTCGGGCTGACACCCGGCGCAGCCGGGCATCGCGCGAGCGAGGTAGCCGTCGGACTCGCAGAGTCACATCCGCTGACCAGAAACGCCGCGGCGATTGCAGCGGTGACGGACAGCGTCAATGCTCGGGCCGGTCGTGCGTCGCGGATTTCCATCGGTGTAGGCCTCTCGGTGCGTCGTGGGGGACGACCGTTGTGAGTAGTGTGATCTGTGGGTGGCTTGAGGGCATAGAGACGGGGCACCAAACGGGTAGCGCCAGCCGGCCGAATAGCTCGTCTGTTGTCCCGATCGTCGTGGTGGTTGAGGAACTCCGGCCGCCGGAGGAGACGGTGCCCGTGGCGACGGCGGTAGTGACGAACGGGTGCCGATCCTGAGCCGCTGTACCGCCCTCCTCGAAGAGGTCGCGTGACCTGGCCGTACATTCAGGGGAACCGGGTCGGTGGGGCTCGGCTCCCAGCTGATTCCCAGGTTGACCTCGAAGATTGCCACTCGCGTTCGAACGGCGAACGCCGGCCGGGTGACCAGATGAATCCCGTCGGCTCGGCGCGGCCGGGGAGCGGAGCAGCGCGCCATCTCGATCCCCTCGTTCGCGTTCGCAGCCGACTCCTGTCTGGCGGACCTCGACGTGCTGTTCCGGCCAGGTACTGGAATCGTGAGTGTAGTGCTGCCTCGATATCGATGTCGACATCGGACCGGTCCGTGGTTCTCTCAGCCTCCCGGCCGGCGGCAAGGATCCCGTGTTGCTTCAGCGCAGATCGATAGGGGAGCCGAGGAGTTGCGGCGCAAGGCCGGGGGATGTGCGAAGTGGGTGATGCACGACGATCCCCGGTGCGTCTCCAGCGCCGAACGCCCGGGTCAACGTTTGACGTTGACCCGGGCGAACCGTTCAGTCAGCGCTGTGCGGGGCGCTTCCCCGGTGGGCGGTCGGACCAAGCTTGACGTGCGTGTCGACATCGGTATTCTGCGTGATTGAAAACGTCTCACGGTTTGACAAAAGCATTGAGGAAATAGGGATGGAGCAGCGGCGACGTGCTCGCCCCAGACTCGTTAAATCACTCCGCGGGTTGCGGCAGCGGGGGTTGGCGGACCCGGATCTCGAACCGGAAACCTCGATCGCGGCACTGGGCTTCAGAGCTGGTCGGTTTGCGGAGATGTGGCTGGCGCAGCGCCGGTCCGCGGCGCGTCGTCGCCCGACGTGGTCGGGGACGATCTCGGCGCCGCCGACCTGACGGACTTCGTCGCGCGCGCTCTGTCGGTGCACCAGCGTTGACGGAAGATCCGGATCGTTTCGTCGCTCCACCTAACGCCATGGGCAAGGTACTCAAGGCGCCACTGCGCGCCCATCGCGCCAAGTAACCCCTACCGGTCAACCACTGTGACCTCGATGTCCATCGCGTCCCCTACATGATGTTTCGCGGTATCGACGCTGATACGGAGGGCCGCGGCGATCTGCCGGTTCGAGCAACCCTCGGCGATCAGGGCGGCCACGTCGCGCTGCCGGGCGGACAGCCTTACGGCGATCGGCGGGGCGGGCTCCGCCTGGAGGTGGAAGTGCAGCCGGTTCCCCAGCTGCCGCCGGACCTCCGGACGGCGCGGCGGGCTGAATTCCTCCAAGGTCCACAGCCCCTGGTCCCGCATCGCATCGAGCTTGTCGGGCCCGATGAACGCCTCCAGCGTCTGGCAATGCTTCCTGTCACGCTAGTCGATCTTTCCCCCGATGCCACCCAGACAAAATGCCCACACTTTCTCGGCGATCAATTCAGCTGGCTTATCGGCCTTCGCAAATGCGTAGTGGTGATAGACGGCGGTGACCAGCTTGGTCACCAGCGCCGCATCCCCGTCGATGTCGGTCGAGGTCACCAGGCCGGCCGCCTGCGCGGCCCGCAGTTCGCGGGCCGTGAGGTCGGTGAAGGACTGGGTGGCGTGAGCCATGTCCTCGGGGTGAAGCTGGTGGAGCCGCCAATGTTCGGCGGTGACAAACCGCGGTCCGGTGCCCTCTTTTCCAGAGGCGTCCAGCGACGTCAAGGTCGCCATGACGTGATGGCGAAGGCGGACCAGCGGGTCCGGCAGGTCGCGGGTTGCTTCCTCCGACAGCGCGACCTGCTCGGTAGTGAGATCTTCGATGACGGCGATGAGAAGATGATCTTTTCCGGCGAAGTGGCGGTAGAAGGTCTGCATCGCGACGCCGGCCTCTTTGACGAGTTCCTGAGTCGTGAAACGGTTGCCCTTCTCATCGATCAGGCGCTTCGCTGCCTCCACCAGAACCCGCATCTGCTGCACGCTGCGTAGCCGGTAGCGCTGGACCATTGGTGATCGATCGGCGGCGTGCTCGGCCCAGGGCATGTTGGTGACGTTACTGGCGCTCACGATGGTGATAGCACCACGACCGGTATGGACCGCTCGGTGCGGCCTTGGTACACGTCGTAGTTCGGCCAGACCTCCGTTACGATCTTCCACAGCCGCGGCTTCTCCGCGTCGGACGCCGTGCGGGCCACGACCTTCAGGTGGTCGGCGCGGACCTGGATCTCAGCGTCGGGCCGCTCGGTGAGGTTGAGGTACCAGGCCGGGTGTTTGGGTGCCCCACCGGTGGACGCCACGACGAGGTAGTCGTCGCCGTCGCGGCCGAAGATGAGCGCGGAGGTGCGGGGCTGGCCCGTGCGACGACCGGTGGTGGTCAATAGCAGGGTCCGTACGCCGTTCCATTCGTAGCCGACCTCGCCGTTGGTCTCCCGGTAGCGGGCGATGTGGGCGTCCCCGACGAGGAGGAGGTCGGGAGCCTCGTAATTCGATTCGGTCATGAAAGATCTCCTTTCGCGGATATCGGTCGTTCCAGGTAGCTGTCCGTACCGGTCGGCCTGGTCAGCCGAAGACGACGGGGATCTCGGTGGCGCCCCGCTCGTACATGCCGACGAAGCGGGGCGCCTCCGCGTCCGGGTCGAGTCGCAGGTTCGGGAGCCGGTCGAGCAGGGCGCTGATCCCGACGCGCATTTCGGCCCGGGCCACGTGCATACCCAGGCAGACGTGGACCCCGCCACCGAAGGCGAACGACGGCCGCCGGGTCCGGGTGATGTCGTAGTCGTCGGGGCGGTCCCAGCGGGCCGGGTCCCGGTTGGCGGCGCCCAGGCACAGGTGCAGCACCGACCCCTCGGGGATGTGCACGCCGTAGAAGTCGACGTCCCGGGTTGTGTAGCGGGAGAACATCGGGTCGGTCGGCGTCCAGCGCAGCGCTTCCTCGATGGCCGGGGCGAGCAGCGCCCGGTCCTCGGACACCGCGCGCAGAACGTCGGGCCGTTGCAGCAGCGCGGTCAGGGTGATGCCCATCTGCTTCCAGGTGGTGCCGCTACCGGCGGAGAGCAGGAGGAGCACAAATGAGTAGATCTCGGCGTCGGTGAGCCGCTGGGTCACCCCGTGCTCGTCGGCGAGCTCAGCCTCGACCAGGATGCTGATCAGGTCGTCCTGAGGCGACTCCCGCCGGGCGGCGACGATCGGCTTGATCATTCCCACGATCTTGTCCGGTTGGCTCAGCGCGGCCCGGATGTCGAGGGCCTGGTCGACCGGAACGCCGAAGCTGCCGGTGATGGTGAGGACCGGGATGGCGGCGCAGAAGTCGACGTTGAGTTCGGCCCGACCCTGATCGACGACGTTGTCAATCAGAAGATGAACGGTCTGTTCAATCCAATTGCGGATCCACCACTGGGCCTTGTTGGGCACGAACGACGGCTGGACGAGCGCCCGGTACTGACGGTGACGGGTTCCGCCCATCGACAGCATGCTGTTGAGCGGATTCGGCGATCCGACGTTCGGATCGACCGGTTCGGTCGCGGAGGCGAACACCTCGGCGTCGCGGTAGGCGGCGTCGCACGCGGCGTAGCTGAAAGCGGAGAAGTGCGGGCGGTCCTCGAACGGTAGCCCGGCGAAGAACGCCTGTCCGTCGTAGCCGGTCAGCGTGTGGACCACCCCCGGATGCACCGCGGCCTCTTCCCGCAACCGGTGCCAGGTCGGATACGGATCCTCCTGGTAACCGCCGCCCATGAAGGCGTTGTAGCTGCTGCGCAGATCGAACAGTTCCCGGACCCGGGCGGGGTCGAGGGTCTCAGTCGGGCTCACACCACTCATCGGACATCCTTCAATGCTCGGGGAACCGGCGCGCCCCACCCATCGCTTCGCGATACGCGGGGACCCCGCTTCCGGCACCGACTTCGTTCCTCGGTCATCACCTGGACTCGCACTTCCGGTCCCCTCATCGGGCCACGTATCCGCCGTCGATCGGGAGCAGGACGCCGGTGATGTTGGCCGCGCGGTCGGACACCAGGTAGACGGCGGCTTCGGCGCAGTCCTGCGCGGTGATGGCCCGGCCGAGGGGATGGTTCGCGGCGGCCTGCTTCGCGGCCTGGGCCCGGGCCTCGTCACCGTCGGGTAGGCCGCCGGCGGTGAAGAAGCCGGTGAAGGGCATGCTGGCCGGGCAGATGGCGTTGGCCCGGATGTTGAACGGTGCGCCCTCGATGGCGACCGCCCGGGTCAGTTGGTGGACGGCGCCTTTGGTGGCGCCGTAGACGGAGCCGCCCCAGGCGACGAGGCCGGCCACGGAGCCGGTGTTGAGGATGACGCCGCCGCCGCCCTGGCGTTTGAACTGGAGGACGGCCTGTTTGCAGCCGTTGAAGACCCCCCCGAAGTTGACCGCGACCAGGCGTTGGAAGTCCTCGGCGGTGTGGTCCTCGAGGATGGTCCCCAGCCGCGGGGTCGGGATGCCGACGTTGTTGAAGATGATGTCGATCCGGCCGAACTGGTCGACCGCCGCGGCGATGGCGGCGGCGACGTCGTCCTCGCGGGAGACGTCGCAGGCGACGGCCAGACCCGTTTCGCCGGCCGCCTCGATGGCGCGGACGGTTTCCTTGACGGCTTCGAGGTTGATGTCGGCGGCGACCACCCGGGCGCCTTCCTCGGCGAACCGCTCCGCCGTGGTCCGGCCGACGCCGCCGCCGGCGCCCATGACCACGGCGATCTTGCCGTCGAGCGTTCTGCTGCCCTGTGTCATGCCGGTCACCTTTCTACCTCTTCACGCTTTTCGGATCCTTCGGGTTCTTCGGGTTCTTCGGGCCCCAGGTGCAGTGCGCCGGTGGGGCACGCCTCCACCGCGGAGGCGATGATGTCGGTCGGGTCGTCCGACGGGCTCAGGACGATCGCTTTGGCCTGGTCGTCGTGGGCGAAGGTGCCCGGGGCGAACTCGACGCAGATACCGGTTCCCATGCACCGGGCCCGGTCGACAGTGACGGTGACCTGGGCGGGGCCGGCCATGTCAGGCTCCGGCGAGGACGGGCGGCTGGGCCGGGGTGAACCGGTAGAGCCGTTCGGCGTTGCCGCGCAGCAGCTTGTACTGGGTTTCGGCCGGCAGATGGGAGATCAGGTTCTTGACCACGGTGATGCAGTTCGGCCAGGTCGAATCCGAGTGCGGGTAGTCGGTTTCACACATCACGTTGTCTTCGGGGATTTCCCCGAGGCTCGCGATTCCGTGCGCGTCCTCGATGAAGCACCCGAAGACGTGGTCCCGGAAGGTGTCCCGGATGTTGAGGGTGTTGAGGTCGACCGTGCTCCCCGCGTGATCGGAGAACGTCACGCCGCGCTGGACCCAGTACCGCTGCTTGTCGAGAACCTGCTCGGCCCGCTCCAGGAAGTAGGGGATCCAGCCGATCTCCCCCTCGGACAGGGCGATCTTGAGCTTCGGGTAGCGCTGGAACATGCCGCTGAACAGCCAGGCCAGCATCGTGCCCGACGTCCGGGAGGCCCCCCAGGTCAGGTTGGCCATGAACGGGGCGTCCCGGGCGATCTGGGGGAGTTGGGACGAGGAACCGACGTGCATCGAGACGACCATCTCCAGGTCGTTCGCGGCGGCCATCACCGGATCCCAGTAGCGGTTCTTGTCGTGGATGGTCGGCAGGCCCAGCGGTTCGGGGTTCTCCGAGAACGCGAACGCGGTCACCCCCCGGGCCGCGCACCGCTCCATTTCCTTCGCGGCCAGCGGCGGGTCCCACATCGGGATCAACATCAGTGGGATGTAACGGCCGGGCGCCGCGCCGGCCCATTCCTCGATCATCCAGTCGTTGTAGGCCTGCAGGCACTGGAAGCCGAATTCGCGGTCGCTGGTTTCCATGAACAGCTGCCCGCAGAACCGGGTGATGGTCGGGAAACACAGCGACGCGAGGATCCCGGCCTGGTCCATGTCGGCCAGGCGGGCCTTCGGGTCGTAACAGCCGGGTCGCATCTCGCTGTAGCGCAGCGGCTCGGGGCTGAACTCTTCCTTTTCCTTCCCGGCCACGGCGGACAGTCCGGAGCTGGGGTACTTCTTGCCGTCGTACACCCAGAAGTCCATGCCGGTGGCGTCGAACTCCATGTGCGGGGCGCGGTCGCGGTCGGCCTTCGCGACCCGGTCGACCCACAGGTTCGCGGGCTCCAGCACGTGGTCGTCGACCGAGATCAGCCAGTCCAGCGACAGATCGGAGGTCATGATCAATCCTTCCCTTGGGGGTAGGCGTTCAGCGGAGTTCACCGATGAGCAGGTGCTTGACTTCCTGGAAGGCCCGGATGCCCTCGACGCCGCGCTCGCGGCCCAGGCCGCTCTGCTTGTAGCCGCCGCTGGGGGCGTAGGCGCTGAACAGGCTGGCGTTGACACTGACCGCGCCGGTCCGCAGCCGGCGGGCGACCGCGGTGGCCGCGGCGACGTCGGCGCCGTAGACCTGCCCGGACAGTCCGTACTCGCTGTCGTTGGCGATCCGGACGGCGTCGTCGAGGTCGCGGTAGCCCAGGATGGCGATGACCGGCCCGAAGATCTCCTGCTGGGCGGCCGGGTTGGCGTTGTCGGGCAGGTCCAGCACGGTCGGCTCGACGTAGTAGCCGCGCTCGAGCCCGAACGGCCGGCCACCGCCGGCGGCGACCTTGCCGCCGTGCTGTTCGGCCACGGCGATAAACCGTTCGACCCGTTCGCGGGCGGCGGCGCTGATGAGCGGGCCCATCGTGGTGGCCGGGTCGGTGGGGGCGCCGACCTTCAATGCGGCGTAGGTGCGGGTCACCGCGTCGATGACCTCGTCCTTGCTCTCCTGCGGGACGAGCATCCTCGTGGCGGCCACGCAGGCCTGGCCGGAGGTCATGGCCACCACCGCCGCCGCGCCGCCCGCGACCCGCGACACGGCGTCCGGGAGGTAGATCTGGGCCGATTTGCCGCCCAGCTCGAGCGCGACCCGCTTCACGGTCGGCGCGGCCTGGGCCAGGATCTGCCGCCCGACCCCCGTCGAGCCGGTGAACGAGACCAGGTCGACGGCCGGATGGGTGGTCATCAGCGCGGCGCCGGCCGCTCCCGCTTCGACCACGACGCTCAGGACGCCGGCCGGCAGCCCGGCCGCCTCCGCCGCCGCCCCGAACACCAGGGAGGAGATCGGGGTGAGCGGGCTCGGCCGCAGAATCACCGAATTACCGGCCATCAGCGCCGGAGCCAGCTTCTGGAACGCCATGATGATCGCCCCGTTGTACGGGGTGATCGCCGACACCACCCCGACCGGCTCGTACCGCCGCAGGCTCAGCGCCACCCGGCCCCGGATCAGGTCATCGACCGGGACCGGGTTGTGCTCCTCATGGGCAAGGGACAGGTACAGGTCGATCGTGGCCCGGGCCACCGCCAGACCGGCGGTGAACTGCGCGTACTCGGCAAACACGGTCGGCTGCCCGGCCTCGGCGATCATCGTGGCGACGAGCTGCTCGTGCGTCGTCTCCACGTGGTCGAAGAAGACACGCAGGATCCGGGCCCGCTCGATCGCCGGGAGGTCGGCCCACACCCCGGCGTCGAAGCTGCGCCGGGCCTCGACGACGGCCCGGTTGATCTCGACCAGCGGGGTGACGCCCACCTCCGCCGCGATCGTCTCGTCGGCCGGGTTCTCCACGGCCAGGGTCTCGTCGCCCTCCACCCACCGGCCCGCCACGTAGGTCCGTCGTTCCGCGATCAGATCAGCCACGGGCTCGTTCCCTTCCTGGGGTGAAAACGCTGTCAAGGTCGGTCCTGGGCGGGCCGGTCGTCATCCGGGCTCGCTGGTGTAGGCGACGGCGCCGCCGTAGTGGGGGGAGGAGTGGCAGGCGACGCCGACGGTGGCCTGCTCGCGTTGGCGGTCGCCGGCCCGGCCGGCGAGTTGGAGGTAGCACTCGAGCATCTGGGGGATGCCGTGCATGCGGCCGTTGCCCAGCGCGCCGCCGCCCGAGAGCGCGGGGAGCGCGGTCGGGTTGTCGCTGTCGATGCCGCCGTCCTGGATGAACCGGTGGGCTTCGCCGACCGGGCAGAAACCGAGGGCTTCGAGCCAGAACCAGACAAACGGGGAGAAGCCGTCGTAGACCTGCGGGAGGTCGACGTCGGTGGGCCGGATCCCGGCGCTGTCCCACAGCCGGCGGGCGGTTTCGGCGCCGCCGGTCATGATGTCGTCGAGCGGCCAGTGCAGCGGCAGCCGGCGGGGTGGGGGTGGGCTGCTGGCGTAGCCGGCGACGTACACCGGTCGGTGGGGCAGGTCGCGGGCCCGCTGCGCCGACGTGAGGATGAAGGCGGCGACGCCGTCGACGGGAAGGTCGCAGTCGAACCGGCCGATCGGGTCGCTGAGCATCGGCGCGGCGCGGTACTCCTCCGCGGTCAGCGGCTGCTTGTACCAGTAGGACCAGGGGATCCGGGCGCCGTTCTTACGGGCCTCCACGAGGACGGCGGCCATCGCGTCGCGGTCGGCCCGGTAGCGTTGGAGGTATTCGGTGTAGGGCAGGGCGATCATCGACAGCGGGCCGAAAAAACCCTGCGGCGCCGTCCACTGCTGGGCGCCGGCCACGGTCGTCATCGGGTTGCCGTGGTATCTGCCGGTCGGGTTGTGCAGGGCCCGGTGCAGCAGCACGTAGTCGGCGGCGCCGCTGGCCACGGCGTTGACCGCCAGGCCGACCATCCCGGGGATCTGTCCGATGCCCTGGAACCCGGCCACATAGCGGGGGATGGTGCCCAGGTGGGCGGCCAGCCAGTCCGCTGAGACCAGGCTTTCGCCGTCGACGACCGCGTGGGAACCGGCGGTCGGGAACAGCGCCGAGGTGACGAACCCGTCGACCTGGCCCACCTCCAGCCCGGCGTCGACAATCGCGGCCCGGGCGGTGTCGACCGCCACCGCCCCCAGCGGCCGGCCGGCGTGCCGGGTGACCGGGCTGTGGGCGTAACCGACCACGGCTACCTGGCCGCCGGCCCGTAACCGGCCGCTCACGCGACACCGCCCGCGGGGCCCGCCAGGGTGAACGCCGGGACCGCGACGCCGTCGGCCAGGTCTTCGAACCCCACCGTGACCGGGTCACCGGCGTGCAGGGCGGTGTCCGGGCCGTCCAGGAGCCGGCCGATCAGCCGCAGCTGCGCCTGCTCGGCCAGTTCCACATCGACCAGCACGAACGGCACCTGGTCGGCGAAGCCAGGTAGGAACGATTGGCGGACGACCGTCCAGGACCGCACCACGCCCCGGCCGCTGACCGGCTCAAAGCTGAACGCCGGGTCGGTGGTCCGGCAGTGCGGGCAGACCTGGTCGGGCGGCACCGTATACAGCCCACACGCCGAACAGCGGGCCACGGTCAGGATGTGGCGGGCGGCCGCCGCCCAGAACGGGGCGGACTGCTCATCCGGAACCGGGAGCGGGCGCGTCGGCGTGGGGGTCACGGGATGGCTCCGGCGTCCTTGAGCTCGGCGATCTGGTCCCAGGAGTAACCCAGTTCGAGGAGCACTGTTTCGGTGTGTTCGCCGTGTTCCGGCGCCCGGCGCATCACGGGGGGGTGCTCGTCGAACTGGACCGGGACGGTCGGCAACGAATACTTCGGACCGTTCCCGTCATCGACCTCGCCGAGGTAGCCGTTGGCCAGGACCTGGGGGTCGGTCAGCAGTTCCTCCACGGCCTGCACCGGGGCCCACGGCGCGTCGATCCGCGCGAGGAGATCCTTCCACTCGGCGAGGGTCCGCCCGGCGAACGCCGCCTGGATCTCGGCGACGCACGCGGCCCGGTTCTCGCCCCGGGCGGCCAGATCGGCGAACCGCGGATCGTCGATCAGGTCGTCGCGCCCGATCAGCCGGCAGAACGGCGCCCAGTACCGGTCGGACTGCAGGAACACCAGCTGGATGTGGCGGCCGTCCTTCGTCCGGTACGCGCCCACCAGCGGATTCGGGCCGGCCGACCCGGACACCGCCCGCGGTTGGCCCCCGGCCAGCGCCGACAGCACATCCGAGGACAGCGTCCACATCGCCGTGGCCAGCAACGACACGTCGACGACCGAACCCCGACCGGTCCGTTCCCGGCGCAGCAGGGCGGCCGCCATCCCGAACGCCAACGCCATCGCCGCGTTCCGGTCGCCCATCGCCCCCCGCTGGTTGATCGGCAGGTCGCGGTCGGGTGGGGTCAGCACGTGCGCCATCCCACCCTGGGCCCAGAACGCCGACGAGTCATACCCCGGCCGGTCGGCCCCCGGCCCCCGGACCCCGAACCCATGCCCCCGGGCATAGACCAGCCGCGGGAAACGCTCGGCGAGCGCGTCGGCGTCCAACCCCAGCCGACCCAACGCGGCCGGCCGGACGTTGGTCAGGAACACGTCCGCCGTCGCCAACAACCGGTCCAACGCCGCCCGACCCTCGCCGGTGCGCAGGTCAAGGGCGATCGACCGCTTCCCCCGGTTCGCCAGGGCCAAGGACAGATTGACCCCGCCGCTGTCGGTCCCGATGCCCTGGGTCGCCAGACCCCGGTACGGGTCACCCTCCGGACGCTCGACCCGTACGACGTCCGCGCCCCAGTCAGCCATGAGCGCCCCGGCCACCGGGACGAACACCCACTGGGCCAGCTCAACCACGCGTAACCCGTCGAATGCGCCCGCCTCCACCAGCTACCTCCCGCTCGTTGGCCGCGGCCTTGTGGAGAGCCGCCGTGTCGCGCCACAGTAGAACGAGACTCTCGTAAGAGGAACCCCCCTGTTTTCAAACTCGACGTTGAGGTTGACATCGCCCTGGCCCAGTGCCAGCGTTCGACCCCTCATGGAGGCCCGCCGTGCCCCCGCGGTCGGCCGTCCGCCTGAACCCGCGGTGACCTGCATCGACCTCTGTTGAGATGGTCCGACCGACGGTCGGCATCGGCAACCTGTGAGGGTGGGAGAAGAATGCGCGGTACCAGGTCAAAGATCGTTGTGGCGCTGGCGGTGATGGCCACCGCGGCCACGGCGGCCGCCTGCGGCAGCAGCGGTTCGTCCGGGTCGAAAGGATCCTCGGGATCCTCGGGCCGGCCCACCTACACGGTGGGCGTGTTAACCGATCTGACGGGTGTGGCCGCGTCCGGCAACAAGTCGGTGATCAATGGCATCAAGGCCGGCGTCACCGTGGCCGCCCAGGACGGTTACACGATCAAGTACGTCGTCGCCGACACCGGCACGTCACCCGCCGGGGCCCTGTCCGGTGCGCAGAAGCTGGTGACCCAGAAGCACGTGACGGCGGTCATAGCACATTCGGCGCTCACCTTCGCCGCCTCCGCCTACCTCACCGCGCATCACGTCCCGGTGGTCGGCGCGGCCGAAGACGGACCGGAGTGGACCACGAGCAAGAACATGTTCTCGGTCTACGGCGCCCTGCACGTCGAGAAGGTCGCGACGACCGTGGGTAAGTTCTTCAAGATCGTTGGTGCGACGAACGTCGGGTCGCTCGGCTACAACATCTCGCCTTCGTCGGCTGATTCCGCGAAGACCGCCGCCTTGTCAGCGCAGGCGGCCGGACTGAAGGCCGGCTACGTCAATGCGAAGTTCCCGTTCGGCAGTACTGACGTACAGCCGGTGGCGCTCGCGATGAAGAAGGCCGGTGTGAACGCGATCGCCCTCGAGGTCGACCCCAACACGTCGTACGCACTGATCAGCGCCCTGCGGCAGCAAGGCGTAAACCTGAAGGCGGCGGTGCTCCCGATCGGCTACGGCGCCGACATCCTGCAGGCCGGCGCGGGTGCCCTCGACGCCGCGCAGAATGTGTACTACACCCTGCAGATGGAGCCGGTCCAGATGAACACCCCGGCCACCAAGGCGTTCCAGGCGGCGCTGGCCCAGGTCGGCGTCACCACCGTTCCCACGCTCCCTGAATACGACGGATACGCATCGGTCCTGCTGCTGGTGCAGGGCCTTAAGGGCGCGGGCTCGAATCCGAGTCAGGCCTCTCTGATTACCTCTTTGTCCAAGATCACGGCATTCACCGCCGGTGGCCTGTACGGCGACCATCCGGATAACACCAACGACCGCGAGAACCTCATAGGTGGGGCGGACAACTGCCTCTACTTCACCAGGTTGGTCGGCAAGGACTTCAAGCTCGTCCCCGGCGCGGACCCGGTGTGCGGTGCTCCCACCGGCCAGAGCGTCAGCCAGTAACGGCGGCAGAACCTCGCGTCGAGGCGGAGCGGCCCGAACCCGAACCCGCCCCGCCTCGACGCGCCGCGCCGCGTGGTGAAGCCCAGCCGAGGGGAGTCGCAGTGCCCGATGTGCGGTCCGACAACCAATCTGATGAAAAGCGGCCGGAAGTGCCGGACAGCCTCGGGGAGCTGCTGTCTCCCCGATGGCTCAGCTCAGCGCTGGGCACCAGATTTCCCGGTATCGAGGTAACTGCTGTCACCCCGGGGCCGGTGATCAGCCGGGTGTCCACCAATGCGCGGTTCCGGATCGAATGCGCTGGTGGTGTCCCCGCCGGGCTGTCGCCCCACCTGTGCGCCAAGGGCTATTTCACCGCCGAGGGTCGCGACGCTCGGCGGGCCGGTGAGCCGGAGGTCCGTTTCTACCGGGATCTGGCTGCCGCGACCAAGGTACGCACGCTGCGCAGCGTCTACGCCGACATCGACCCCCAGACCTACAGCGGCGTCGTCATCACCGAGGACGTCGTCGCCGACGGCGCGACCTTTCTGGACGGGCGCAGCGAGTACTCGCCGGACCAGGCCGCCGAAAGCCTGACCCAGTTGGCCCGGCTGCACGCCTCGACCTGGGGCGACCCGGCGGTCACCGCTGTGCCGTGGCTGGAGTCGCGGTTGCGCCACTACCTGCTGGGGCGGGGGCTCACGGAAATCCGCGGGAACTTCGAGAGCGACATCGGCGCGGGCGTGCCCGAGCGGACGCGGGATGCCCAGCGCCTGGTCGACGCCTACCGCGTCCTGGCCGCGCAGGCGGTCACCGCGGAGCCCTGGTCGGTGATCCACGGTGACCCCCACGTCGGCAACGTCTACCTGGACGGCGCCGGCCGGCCGTCGTTCCTGGACTGGCAGTTGGTGCAGCGGGGGCCGTGGTACATCGACGTGGGCTACCACCTCGCATCCGCGCTGACGGTCGCTGACCGCCGGAGCGCTGAAGAACCGCTCCTGCGTCACTACCTGGAGCAGCTGTCCCTCGCCGGCGTCGACGCCCCGTCGTGGGACGAGGCCCGGCAGGGCATCCGGCGGGGCATCCTCCACGGCTTCTACCTGTGGGGCATCACCCTCAAGGTCGAGCCGGCCGTGACCCGCGTGCTCCTGGAACGTCTCGGGACCGCTGCCGACGACCACGATGCCTTCGCGGCCGTCGGGCCCTGACCAACCGCCACTACGCGCGGCCAGCCGTTGCCCGGGCGCCGCCTGAAATCCGGAGGATAACAATGCCTGTCATGAAGCCGACCGACCTTCCGCAAAACGGCGGGGGTCGCTGGCCGCACACCGGATTCCGGTCGGTCCGGTGGGGCGATCTGGAGGTGGGATACACGGAGGTCCCGGCGGTCGACTGCACCCCCGTTTATAAGGGTCTACCCGGCGGGGTCTGCCAGTGCCCGCACTACGGCTATGTTTTCTCAGGTCGCATGCGGGCCGTGTATCCCGGCACCGACTGGCCGGACGAGGTCGCGGGCGCGGGCGATGTCTACTTCTTCCCGGCCGGGCACACGGTGATCTATGACGAGCCGAGCGTGGTTCTGGAGTTGAACCCGGCCGCCGCCCTGGAGAAGCTTATGGATCACGTCAACGGTGCGATCGCGGATGGCAATCTTGGTTAACCGTCGAGCAGGTGATCCACAGGTGGCCGCTGGTCGTGGTCATTTCGCATCGGGGGAGGGGGCTCGACGATGTCGGTAGCTGATCCCGCCGACGTCGGGAAGCTCACTGAGCTGGGTTTCTACACCCTCGCCGGGCACAGCGACACGCCGGGCGACCTGGTCGAGGAGGTGCGCGCCGGCGAGGACCTCGGACTCGGCGCCGCGTTCATCTCCGAGCGCTTCAACGTGAAGGAAGCTGCGGCTTTGTCCGGCGCCGCGGCGGCCGTCAGCAACACGCTGGGTATCGCGACGGCCGCCACCAATCACAACACCCGCCATCCCTTGGTCACAGCAGCCTTTGCCACCACCATGAACCGCCTGAGCGGCGGTCGTTTCGCGCTCGGGCTCGGTCGCGGATTCGACCGCATGTTTCGCGCCATCGGGTTGAAGCCGATCACCGGGGCCCAGCTCGAAGACACCGTCGCTATCTTTCGCCGACTGTGGCGGGGCGACGCGGTCGTCAACCACGACGGCCCGGCCGGTAGCTACCCGTGGCTGCAACTGGCCCCGGAACTGGATGAAGACATTCCTGTGCTGTTGGTGGCGCTCGGAGAGAAGACGCTCGAGCTGGCCGGCCGCTGCATGGACGCGGTCGTCCTGCACACCTTCTACAGCGACGAAGCGGTCACGAAGGCGGTGGCGGCGGTCCGCCGGGGCGCCGAGCAGGCCGGCCGCGACCCGGCCAGGGTGCGGGTGTGGTCGGTGCTCGCCACCGTCGGTGACCACATCGACGAGGACGCCCGACTGAAGAAGACGGTCGGTCGTCTCGCGTCCTACCTGCAGGGGTACGGCGATCTGCTGGTGTCGGTCAATGGGTGGGATCCGGCCGTACTCGAACGCTTCCGGTCCGATCCGTTCCGGCAGTCCTTTCGCGGCGCCTTCGATGCGCTGGCCACCCCCGACGAACTTCGCTACCTGGCGACCTTGCTGCCGCCGGAGTGGATGGCGGTCGCGGCCACCGGTACGCCCGAGCAGTGCGCCGCCGCGATCACCCACCAGTTCGACCTCGGGGTCGACAGCGTGATCCTCCACGGTGCCACTCCCGCTGAACTGGCGCCGATCCTGCCGGCCTACCGCGCCGTGCGGCCGACTCGCGTGGGCGGCCAGCCGGCCAACCCCGGCCGGAGCCGTTCGTGAGCGTCGAGGTCGTCGACCACGTCGAGGCCCTGAGTCCGCAGTGGCTGTCGAACGCGCTGCAGCTCGACGTCCGGTCGGTCACCGCGCAGCGGGTGGGCACCGGCCAGACCGGCGTGGCCTACCGGCTGCGGATCGACGCCGACGAGGGGCCGGCGACCGTGGTGGCGAAACTCGCCGCCGGCGATCAGGCGGCGCGCCACCGGGTCCGTAACGGCTACCGGCGGGAAGTCGGCTTCTACGCCGAGATCGCCGCCACGGTTGAGGTCCGCACCCCTCGGTGCTGGTATGCCGCGATCGCTCCGGACGGGCTTTCTTTCACGCTGCTGCTGGACGATCTCGCGCCGCTGGTGCCGGGCGTGCAGGCCGAGGGCTGTTCGGTCGCGCAGGCCGAGGATGCCGTCGACAACCTGGTGGCGCTGCACGCGCCGCGGTGGAACGACGACTCGATCTTTGCGCTGCCTTTCCTGCCCCGGCCGACGGAGGCGGGCGCCGATCTTCTCGGCGGGATCGTCACGGCGGCCGCCGAACAGTTCCTCAGCCGGTACAGCGCGGACCTCGAGCCCGCCGAGGCCGACATCCTGCGGCGGTCGGCGGCGGCGGTCGGCGCCTGGCAGCTGGCTCGGCCCGAGCCGTTCACGGTCGTGCACGGCGACTACCGGCTCGACAACCTGCTCTTCCCGCCGGACGGCGGCGGGGGAGCGGTCGTCGTGGACTGGCAGACGCTGGTCGTCGCTCCCGCGGGCCGCGATCTGGCGTTCTTCCTCGGTACCAGTCTGCGGGTCGAGGATCGACGGGCCGTCGAGCGGCACCTCGTCGGCACGTACCACGCGGCGCTCGTCAAGCGGGGCGTCGCCGGCTACAGCGCCGAACGGTGTTTCGAGGACTACCGCCTCGGGCAGCTGCAGGGCCCGATGGTCACCATGATCGGCGCCGCCTACGCCACCGGCGAGCGCAGCCCGGGCTCCGATGCGATGTTCCTGGCGATGGCCCGCCGCTCGTGTGCCGCGATCCGCGACCTCGACTCGCTGGACCTTCTGTGATGTTTGTGGGCTTTTCGCAAAAACGACAACCGTGACGAGGAGACCTGTGGCTGCGCAGCGGTGGACAATCAGACCTCTCGCCGATCATGTGACGGAACGCTGGCGGAAGGAAGGTCTGTGGGATGATCTGACGTTGGGCGAGAAGATCGATCGGGCTCTCGTCCAACACGGCGATCAGACCTTCCGGATTCATTCCATGGAGCGGCCGTGGGAAGGCAGTTTCACCGACCTGCGGGCCAGGGCGCTGGCGCTCGCGGGGTCGCTGTCGGCCCGCGGCGTGCGGCCGGGAGACGCGGTGGCGTTTCAGCTCCCCAACTGGTCGGAGGCCGCCGTCGTGTTTTACGCGACGACCTTCCTGGGCGCGGTGGTGGTGCCGATCGTGCACTTCTACGGGCCGAAGGAGGTGTCCTTCATCCTGCGCCGTACGGACGTGGTCGCGTTCGTGACGGCGGCCAGGTTCGGGCGACGGGACTATCTGAACGATCTGCCGATCGTCTGCGACGATCTCCCGGCCCTCACGGTGGTGGCCGTGGTCGGGGCCGGCGACGCCGCCCTGCCCGCGAACGCGATCGCCTTCGAGACGCTGGAGGACGCCCGCCCGCTCGCGGAGATCACCACCGCGGACCCGAACGCCCCGGCTCTGGTGGCCTACACCTCGGGCACGACCGCTGATCCCAAGGGAGTCGTCCATTCCCATCAGACGCTCGGCGCCGAGGTGCGTCAGTTGGGTGACATGGAGGCCGGCGGCGGGCTACCGTCCTTGACCGGTACGCCGGTGGGTCATTTCATGGGCATGCTGGGTGCGTTGCTGATCCCGATCCTGCGGGGACAACCGGTCAACCTGATCGATGTCTGGGACCCGGCCCGGGTGCTGGCCACGATGCTGGAATTCCAGTTGTCAGCCGGATCGGGCGCGACCTACTTTCTGACCAGCCTGCTCGATCACCCGGACCTGACCCCGGAGCATCTGCGGTATCTGCGCTACGTCGGGTTGGGTGGAGCGGCGGTGCCGCCCGCGGTCACGGAGCGGGCTTTTTCGGCGGGCGTTTCCGTGGTCCGGATGTACGGGTCGACGGAACATCCGTCGATCACCGGATCGCGGCATGAGGACGGGGAGCACGCGCGGTTGCGGACCGATGGTCGTCCGCTGGCCGGCGTCGAGATCAAATTGCTCGACGAGGACGGCCAGCTGGTTGCCGAGGGACAGCCGGGGGAGA
Source organism: Frankia alni (assembly GCA_026225295.1). Taxonomy (GTDB): domain Bacteria; phylum Actinomycetota; class Actinomycetes; order Frankiales; family Frankiaceae; genus JAMFSN01. The sequence continues at coordinate 12,723 of JAMFSN010000309.1, read as the reverse complement.
TCTGGTCGAGGGGTCCGGACTGCTGTCTGGGTTACACGGAGCCGGCGCTGACCGCGGCTTTCTTCGACGCCGCCGGGTGGTACCGCACCGAAGACGTGGGCATTCTGGACGAAGCCGGCTGCCTGACCATCACCGACCGGAAGAAGGACATCATCATCCGCGGTGGTGAGAACATCAGCGCCGCCGAGGTCGAAGAACTGATCCTGAAGGTGCTTCCGGAAGTGCTGGAAGTCGCCGTGGTCGCCGTCCCGGACGCCCGGTTCGGCGAGAAGCCGTGCGCGGTCATCCGGCTGGCGCCGGGCTCGCCCGCTCCCGCGTTCGCCTCCGTCCGCCAGCTCCTGCTCGACGCGGGCCTCGGTCGCCAGAAGGTCCCCGAATACGTGGATACCGTGGACGACTTTCCCCGCACCTCCACCGGGAAAATCATAAAAGCGACGCTCAGGCAGCAGGCGGCCGGCCGGCACCCCCTGCTGTCCACGGGCTGACCGAGCCCTGCGGTCGCCGCGGGAGCCTGTCATCCGGACCCGCACATGATGCCCATCCCGGCTGGTGGTCAGCTGTTCGTCCCCGGTTCATAGTCCGGTTCTAGGGTCGGTCCGGTGACCACCGCACCGCACGTACCCCGGTGGATCGACCTCACCGGGGCGCACAACGTCCGGGACCTGGGCGGCCTGCCCGCGGCCGGAGGCGTCGTCCGTCCCCGGGTGCTGCTGCGGGGCGACAATGTCGACGGGCTGACGACCGCCGATGTCGCGCTGCTGCGCGATGACGTCGGTCTGCGGGGCGTCGTGGACCTGCGCGCGGCCTTCGAGCGCCCGCGGGCCGCCGAATGGTTCTCCCCGGCGGGCATCACCTGGATGCACGAGCCGTTGCTCGATGCCACCGGCCTCACCGACCCGAACAGCCTGCGGGAACGGATCGGCGACGACTACTCCAGCTTCTACGCGTTCATGCTCGAGACGGCCGGCCCGGGTCTCGTGCGCATCCTGGCGTTCCTGGTGTCGGGAGAGCGAACCCCGGCGTTGGTGCACTGTGCCGCGGGCAAGGACCGGACCGGCATCGTGACCTCGGTCCTGCTCGCCCTGGCCGGCGTTGAACGCGACGCGATCGTCGCCGATTACCTCGCCACCGCCCAGCGGATCGACAAGGTCCGCGCGGCCTTGAGCCAACGGGAGGAATACCGGCACCTGAGCGAATCGGCCGCGCCGGGGCGAACGTCCGGGTCGGCGTTCGCGATCGACCCGCGGGCCATCGGCCGGGTGCTCGACACCGTTGCCGCCGCCCCGGGCGGCGTGGCCGGATTCCTGACCGCCAACGGCGCGACGCCCGACCAGATCGGCCGGTGGCGGGCCAGGCTCATCCAAACGGACGGTGAGTGACGCCCGTTTCGCCCCGTCGCACCTCGGCCCCGTCGCACCTCGGCCGGGTCGCGCCAAGGACGTCAGCGGGGAAAGGTGAGCTCGCGCGCGTTGTCGTACATGATGCGTTGCTGTTCGGTCGCGGTGAAGCCGGCGACGTTGGCCAGGAAGTCCTTCGGGGCCGGGAAGCCCTCGCCGTGGGGCCAGTCGGAGCCGAACAGGATCCGCTCGACCGGCAGGTGCCGGGCCAGGTCGCGGACGTCTTCCTCGACGAAGGGCGCGACCCAGCAGTGTTCGATGAACTGGTCGCGGGGGCTGGTCTTGAAGCCTCCGCCGTGGGCCAGGTAGTCCAGGGCCAGCAGCAGCGAGGGCACCCAGGCGCAGCCGTTCTCGATGTAGGCGACCTTCAGTTTCGGGAATCGCTCGAAGAGCCGGTGGGCGACCAGGACGTAGGCGAAGTCGTGGACGGTCCGGTGCTTGGTGAGTCCCGAGAACGTCGACGACTGGCCGAGGCGCAGGGTGTCGCCCGGCGCGATGCCGCCCATGTGGGCTTCGCCCCAGACCTCGCTCATCAGCTCGTGCACCGGCGTGTAGGTCTCGTCCGGGCCGTCGTGCGTGGCGACCACCACGCCCGCCTCGGCGGCCAGGTGCCAGAAGCGGTCGAACATCGGGTCGGCCGGGGACCGGTTTCCGTCCCGGGTGACGGCGGCGCCGTGCCGGACGTTCACGACCCGGGCGCCGTGGTCGAGGCACCACCGGAGCTCTCGCACCGTCTCGTCGGGATCGCACATGGTGATGTACGGGACCGCGAAAACGCGGTCCTGGTAGGCGAACCCCCACTGCTCCTCGAGCCACCGGTTGAAGGCGCGGTAGCACTCGATCGCCGCCTCGATGTCGGTGTGCAACAGCGGCTCGATCACCACCCCCTGGGAAGGGAACAGCCAGACCGCGTCGAGGCCCTGAGAGTTCATCACCGTGAGGCGGGCGTCGCGCTCATACCAGTCCGGGTGGTCGGAGGGCTGCTCGGTGAACCCGGAGTAAAAGACGTCCTGCGCGGTGCCACCCTGGAAGTAGTCCAGGAAAGCGCCGGGCAGCGGGCGCGGGTGGACGTCGGCCGGCCCGGGCAGCCATTCGGTCTGCACGCCGTCGACCAGGTACCGCAGGACCCCGTCGACCTCCTGGAGCTGGACCCCGCGGTCTTTGAACTTCGGGTCGCGGTGACGGGTGAACGCGTCGCTCGTCTCCCAGTAGTGGTTGTCCGCGTCGAACAGCTTCGCGCTGGTGGCACCGGTCCTGGTCATGTCGTCTCCTCGCTGGCCGCTATGCGGTGCCGTGCCGCAGCAGCTTGCCGGGCGTCTCGTCGGTGCAGACGCCATTGATGAAGGTCGTCCGGCCGTTCACGATGATCCGGTCGTAGCCGACGGCCTTCTGGACCAGCCGCCACTCGTCGGCCGGGTAGTCGAACAGCCGCTCCTGGGGCAGGGCGTCGACGGTGTCGGGGTCGTAGACGATGACGTCCGCCGCCCTTCCCTCGGCGAGCGAACCCCGGTCACGCAGCCCGACGGCCAGCGCCGGGTAGGCGGACAGGCGCCAGTGCGCTTCTTCGAGGGACATGACGTCGTGCTCGCGGACCCAGTGGCCGAGCAGTTCGGTGCCGAACCGGGCCGTGGTGACGAACTTGGTGTGCGCGCCGCCGTCGCTGATGCCGGGCAACGCCACCGAGCAGGACGCCACCTCCTTGACCGCCTGGGTGTCCATGTCGATCATCGTCGTGCCGAACCCCACGTTGAGGTCGCCGGCCACGGCGATGTCGAGCAGGGCGTCGGCCAGGTGCTTGTCTTCGCGAGCCGCGATCTCGCCGATGGTGAACCCCTCGTAGCGCTCCTTGAGCGCCAGGGCATTCTTGGCATCACTGGTGATCCAGTTGACGGTGATCTCGGCCAGCGGGTAGCGGGCCGCGCCGAAGCCGCCGTCCAGCTCGTCGATCGCGGCCCGCAACGCCGGTCGACGGTCGGGGTCGGCAAACTTGGCGATCTTCTCCTCGAGCGTGCCGAGGCCGGCGTCCTTCCAGGCCGGGAAGATGTCCATGAGGTTGTAGTTCTCCAGCACGATTTCGGACTGGAAGCGCACGATCTGAGCCGATGCGAAAACGCGCAGACCCTCCTGCTCGTTCAGCTCGTCCAGGCGGTCGATGGTCGCCAGGTGGGGGAACTGTGACTCGCCGTGCTGGTTCACCGACCCGGTCGGTGCCAGCGCGTTCCAGATGATCGGGCGGCCGCTCTCGCGGGCGATCAGCGCCGCCGTGTCGAGCTGCCCGGTGATCTGGGTGGTGCCCCGGCCGATCGTGCGCAGCGCTCGCGCGAACGCCGTGACCTCGCGCTCGGTCATCATGTCGGTGACCATCGGTGAACCGTCGTAGTCGAGCTGGACATTGAACATGTCGCCCGAGATCTGCGAACTCCACCCGCAGCCGCCGGCCGCCATCCCCTCCAGGAGGAGCTGGCACATCGTCTCCAGCTCGTCGTCGGACGCCCGGTCCCGTTTGGCCTTGTCCACGCCGACCACGTAGGTGTAGAGCGGGGCCAGCGGCACCAGCGACATCACGTTGACGCCCTTGGGTGTCCGGTCGACGCTGTCGAGGAACTCGGGGTAGGTGACCCAGTCCCAGGGCATGCCGGCCCGCATGGTCTTGATCGGCACCGCCTCGTTGCGGGACAGGCTGAGCATCGTGCGGTCCTGGTCCTCCGGTCGGCAGGGGGCGAAACCGAACCCGCAGTTGCCGATCAGCACGGTGGTGACCCCGTGCCACCCCGACATCGTGCACCACGGGTCCCAGAAGAGCTGGCTGTCGTAGTGGGTATGGATGTCGACGATGCCGGGGGCGACAACCTTGCCGGCGGCGTCGACCACCTCGGCTCCCTCGGCGGCGTCGATGAGCCCGATCTGAGCGATCTTGCCGTCCTTGATCGCCACATCGGCCTTGTAGCGAGGCGTACGGAGCCCGTCAATGACGGTGCCCCCCTTGATGACGATGTCGTAGAAGGCCATCGCTCCGCATCCTCCCGTTTCCGCTGGTACACCCCCGGAGACCGGCGCGCCCGGCCGGGATGCACCGTAACAAACTTGCTGGTTGAATAGCAAGCAAGTATCGGTACTATGTCGCCATGAATGCCGCTGCTCCCCGCCGCCGGACGCAGGTCGAACGGCGGAACGAGTCCGAGGAGGCCCTGCTGGACGCGGCCGCCGAACTGGTGGCCGAACGGGGCGTCGAACGCGCCTCGCTGGCGCGCATCGGGGAGCGCGCCGGGGCCAGCCGTGGGCTTCCGACCCACCATTTCGGGTCCAAGGACGCCCTCGTGGCCCGACTCGCGCAAAGGGCGCAGAACCAGATCGACGACGCGAGCTGGGCCGCCGTCAAAGCGGACGGCCGCCCCGTCGAGGATCTGTCCGCGCTCGACCTCCTGCGAACGACGGTCGACACCTACCTGCGGCGGTTCGAAAATCCCAGCAGCGACGACCGGGCGCTGATCGTCATGTGGGGCGCCACCTTCCCGGCCGAGGCGTCGGTGGAGGGAATGCTCGACGCCGACCGGCGTAGCCGCGACGGCTGGGCCGGACTTATCGAGAAGGGTCAGGGCGACGGCTCGATCAGAGCCGACGTCGATGCCTGGACGGGAGCGGTCCTGCTCCAGGGTCTGGTCCGGGGCGTCGCGGCGAATCTCCTGACCGATGCCCACCTGACCGAGAAGAGTCGGGTGCGACAGACCTGCCAGGTGTGGATCACGTCAGCCCTCGCGCCACACCGTGACGGGGTCGACCAGGTCGACGAGCTCGCCCAGGCCGGCACGGTCGCCGACGCCGGCTCAACCCGGCAGCGCCGGTCAACTTATGCTTTGGCCGCACAGGGGCTTGTCCCCGAACGGGATGAAGCGGTGTCCATCGGGACCGATCTGCAGGAATGAGAAGCAGAGCGTGGGATGGTCGAATATCGTCCCCATATTGACGGGCGACAGCAGACCGTCAGCGCTGAAGTCGGACACGGCGCGGAGATTCGTCATGAAGGACTGACGGGTGGGGCAACGCCCGGCTGCTTGCAGCCCGCGTAGCATCAGATCCGTATCGGCCCAACCGCCGAGAGAAATCTCGTTGTCCGCGAACTGCTGCTCGGGGGCGTACTCGACCATGGCGTTCAGGAACGTTTTCTGGGCCGGAACCGGGCGTTCGAATGGTGTGAAACCCACGGCGACGGCCATGCCCGCGAGTTGGCGACCGACAGCGAAGACTCCCGGGTCGTAGCCGAACAGCGATAAGATCTTGATCGACGGGATGCTGGCCCGCGCCGCGAGTACGATCTTGATGAACTCTGTGGGGTCCAGAATCCCGGTGATCATCCCGGCGCCCGACGCGCTGATCTCCCGGACGACCTCGGCGATGTCGACAATGTCAGCCTCGGCGTTGATGGTCAGCGTCGAGATTCCGGCCGCTTGGAGACTCAGCCGGAGTTCGTTACCCGCGGGGACCGAGCCTTCGGATGCCTTTGAGACCAGAATGACGGCCTTCCTGACGCCCTGAGCCTGGGCGTATTTCCCCCAGGCGGTTGTCGACTGCGCGTTACTGGTGGCGAAGTTGAAGTAGCTGAACATGTTGTGGTAGCGGGTCCAGGTGTCGTTGTTCGACGTACCGACGACGGGGACGCCCTGACTGTTGAGCCATTGGGCTGACCCCTGGGGAGTGGGAGTGAATTCCTGGATCAGAAATGCGTGGCCGTTGTTGACGAGGTCCTGGGCCTCGACGAGGTTCCGCTGCGGCAGGCCCTGGTCGTCGCCCCACTGGTAGTGGATTGTCCGGCCGTAGATGCCGCCGGCGGCGTTGACCACCCCTAAACGGGCGTCCACCCCGGCCCGGTACGCGCTCAACGCCGAGGCGGTGAGTCCGCTGACCGGATACAGCAGCCCGGTCGTGATCTCCCTGGGGCTGACCCCCGGAGCGGCTGGACATCCTGCGGTCCCCGCGTTTGCCGCGCTCCGACTGTCACAGCCAATGGCCAGAAACGTCGCCGCGATGGCAGCGGTGATGATCACCGCCAGCCCTCGCATCGATAAGTTTCCGGGGATTTCCATTGGTGTATTCCTCCCAGTACCAGCGGCGCGGTGCCGCCGGCCGTCGTGTGAGCCTAGCCGGCCACAGCTCAGGCGCCGATGCCGAGGTACTTGCCGTAGATCTCTTCGGCGCTTATCCCGTCAGCGGCGCCGGTGTGGGTGATGCGGCCCTGGTTGAGTACGTAAACCGTGTCGGCGATCGCCAGCGCCTTCTGCGCGTACTGCTCGACGACCAGCAGCGAGACGCCCCGTTCCACCAGCCGTCCCAGGGCGGCGTAGATGGCATCGACCGCCAGCGGGGCGAGACCCAACGATGCCTCGTCGATCAGGACGAGCGCGGGTTGGGTGATGTAGGCCCGGGCGAGGGCGAGCATCTGCTGCTCGCCGCCGGACAAGCTGCCGGCGGCCTGGCGCAGCCGCGTTCCGAGTACCGGGTACAGCTCGGCGGCCGCTGTTATCGACGCGTCCAGATTGCGCCCGCGGGCCTGGACAACGAGATTCTCCCGGACCGTCAGCGAGGGAAAGATTCCCCGGCCCTCGGGCAGGAGACAGATGCCCTGGCGGGCGAAGGTCTGCGGCGGGGAGTTGGTGAGGTCGCGGCCGGCGAACTCGATCCGGCCGCCCTGGGGCTTGAGCAGGCCGGTGGCCAGCCGGAGCAGGGTCGTCTTCCCGGCGCCGTTGGCGCCCAGCAGCGCGACCACTTCTCCGTCGGCGACCGTGAGATCGACGTCGCGCAGGACCGTCGCACCGCCGTAGCCGGCCGTGACGGATCGCAGGGTCAGCATCGGCCGCTCACTCCTTCGGGGCGGGCGCGCTCGCGCCCTTGGTCTGAGCCAGGAGCACGTCCGATGCGCCGGAGCCGACTACGGCCCCGTCACCGAGGTAGGCGGCGCGAACCTGCGGCGACCGCGCCATCTCGTCGGTCGTACCGGAGAAGATGAGGGTCCCGAAATCGAGCACGAAGACGCGGTCACAGACGGTGCGCACCAGGGTCATGTCGTGTTCGACCAGCAGGACCCCGCACCCGCGTCGGTCCACTACACCGTTCAGGACGCGGCCGAACTGTTCCGTCTCGGGACCGTCGAGACCGGACGACGGCTCGTCCAGCAACAGCAGGTCGAACCGGCCGGCGAGCACCCGGGCCAGCTCGACCAGCCGCCGCTGCCCGAGCGGGAGCAGTCCGACCTGCTGGTCGGCGAGGCGTTCAATACCGGTGAGGGCGAGCGCCTCGGCGGTCGCGATGGCGATCGCGCGCGTCGCGGTGCGCGAGCCGAACATCTGGGTCAGCGGGTTGCGGCCCGCCAGGGACGCTTCGTGCCCCATCGCCACGTTCTGCCGGACCGTCAAACTGTTGAACAACTCGACGCGCTGGAAGGTGCGCCCGAGGCCGTGGCGGGCCCGCTGCGCCGGGCCCTCGTCCGTCACGTCCGAGCCGTGCAGGAGGATCCGGCCGCTGCCGGGTCGGTTCAGCCCGCTGCAGGCATTGAAGGTGGTCGTCTTGCCGGCTCCGTTCGGACCGACCAGGCCGGTGATGAGTCCGGTGGGGGCGTCAAGGCTGATGTCGTCGACGGCCCGGACCCCGCCGAACCGGACCGTGAGGTTCCGCACCTCGAGCCCCTTCCCGGTGCTGGCCCGGGCCCGGGCTGCCCCGGGTGCGGTGAGGGCGGCGGGTGCGGTGGGGGCGGCGGCCGGGTCCCGTTGGTTCGCCGGCCGGGGGAGAGCCGGCGGGGTGGAGCTCCCGCCCAACCGGTTGAGGAACCGCTGCACGGTGACCGGCGTCGTCAGGCTCCGGGTCCCGTACGCCGAGACAACCGCGCCCACGCCGAACAGCAGCTCCAGATAGGTGCTGGTGTTCGCCGAGCTGATGTAGCCGGGGATCACGCCGTAGCCGATGGCCGCGAGGACGGCGTACCAGGGATCGCCCACGGTGATGATGACCACCAGCGCCACCAGCGTCAGGGAGTTGAACGACAGGAAGTAGGTGCCGACGCTGTACTGGTAGAGCATTCCGGTCAGGGCGCCGGCCAGCGAGGCCAGCGCGGCGGCGATGCAGAACACCAGCACCTTCAGCACGGTCGAGGTGGTTCCGTGCGTTTCCAGCGCCAGCGGTGAGTCGGCCATCGCTTCGAGGAGCCGACCGAGGCGGCCGTGCCGGATGGCGAGGACCGCGATCACCACCAGGACGACGATCAGGAGAGTCAGGTAGTAGAAGCCCGTGTCGGTGGCCAGGTTCCAGCGTCCGATCGCGAGTTGCGGTCGGGGATCCGCTATGCCGATCGAGGTGGTTCCGAACATGAACGTGCGCGGGTAGAAAACCTCTTCGAGCACAATCCCGAACCCGAGGGTCGCCAGGGCGAGGAAGATCCCGGACAGCCGGACCGCGGGCACCGCGACGATCGCGCCGACCGGGATGGCGATCAGCGTGCTCAGGACCACGGCCAGCAGCCAGGGCAGGCCAAGGCCCACCGAGAAATGGCTGAACGCCGCCGCGCCGACCGCGGCGAAGCCGAGGTGACACAGCGAGATCTGGCCCGATTGGCGCACCAGCAGCCCCAGTGACAGGAACAGGATGATGTCGATCAGCGCGGCCGACCACACGGTGACGTGGCTGTCCTGCACGGCCGGCACGATGGCCAGCAGACCGAGGGCGATCAGTCCCGCGGTCAGCCGGACGCGCACCGGTGCGTGGTAGTAGCGGCGGATGGGGGCCGGCGCCGCGATCCGCCGGCCGGTGAGCCGGTGCCGGGGCAGGACGATGAGGATCACGAACAGGACGAGGAACGGCAGGCTGGGCGGAAGTCCACCCACCCAGCTGACGGTGGCGGCGTACTTGTCCACGATCGCGCCGGCCACGCCGATGACGAGGCCGCCGGCAAAGGTCAGGGGCAGGTTCGAGAAGTAGCCGATCGCCGCCGCCCCGAACGACGCGAAGACCGCGACGGTCAGGGTGACCCCGTCGAGCGACAGCGCCGGCGCGAGCATCAGACCGGCCACCGAGGCGAAGACGGCCCCGATGATCCACGCCCAGCGCCGGACCAGCACCGGGTCGTCGCCGCACATGGCGACCAGGTCGGGGTCGTCCACGACGCCCCGCATGACCACGCCGAGCCGTACCGACAGGAAGAACCAGTAGAGAGCGGCGGCGGTCACCAGCGAGAACGCGAAGACGATGATTTGTTCCCAGGTGATGTTCACTCCGAGCAGGCGCACCGTCGACTGCGGCAGGACATGCGGGAACGCCGGCGCGGTAGATCCGTGCCAGAGCTGGCCGAGCGCGACCACCATCAGGATCAGTCCGACGGTGGAGACCACCTTGATCGTGTCGCTGGCGCGGTCGAGCGATCGCGCCAGCACCTCGAGTCCCAGGCCGAGTAGCGGTGCGAAAACGCCCACGCTGATCAGGGCGGCCAGCGGCCAGGGTAGTCCGTGATCGACGTGCAGAAAGTAAAACAAGAATGTGTCGAGCGCGGCCACGGCGCCGTATCCGAAGTTGAAAATTCCCGACGTTTTGTAGGTCAGGACGAGCCCGACGCCGGCCATGCCGTAGACCGCGCCGCTGGCGAGTCCGATGACAACGAAGGGTAGGAACTGATGCACGCGACGCTCCGATTCCAGCTGCGTCTCGACGCCGGCCGTGGGGGCGTCCCTCCCCCACGGCCGGCGCGATCTTAAATGGGTGGCTAGCCGTTGTTTACGCAGGAGGGCTTGAGGCCGTTCGGTGTGCTGTAGACCCCGTTCTTCAGAGCCGTGACGAACCAGCAGTCGACGGGATTGGCCTTTCCCGACACGAACGTCAGCGGGGGAGCCATCCCGCCGAGCGTTTCGCCGTGCAAGGCGGTCAGACCCTTGACCAGCTGTTCCGAGGTTGGGGTGCTGCCGCCCGCGCCGAGCTGGCCGGCCTTGGCGGCGGCCCCGAACAGGAGTCCGGACACCCAGCCTTCGCTGGCGAACTCGGTGTACTTGGTGGTCGAGGTCCGCAGGCCGGGCGCGTACCTGTCCAGGGCCGCGTTCATGGCCGTGACAGCCGGCGCGTCGGCGATGTACGGCAGGTTCGGCGACGGCGAGATCAGATTGTCCTTGATGCCGGGAGCGGTCCGGAATCCGTCCGACAGGATTTCTCCGTCGACGACGTAGATCGGGTGGTAACCCTGCTGCGCGCAGTCGGCGGCCACCTTCTCGGCAACGAAGGTCACGTCGGCGACGAACAGAGCCTTCACGTTCTTCTGGCGCGCGGCGAGGCATTGCGCGGTGTAGTTCGGAGCGGTGGCGGCCACTTCGCCGGCGTAGGCGACCGGCAGTCCAAGTTTCTGGCCGATGGCCTTCAGGGGAGCAATGCCCTCCTGGCACTGCACAGCCTCGGCGCAGTAAATGAGCCCGAGGTTCGTCGCCCCAGCCGCCTTGGCCGACTCGATGACCGAGGGGAACAACGCGTCCTCGGTCTGACCCTCACTGTAGAAGTCCGGGTTGGTGTACATCGGCGTCGTGGAGGTACCCGCGCCGATCACCGGGATATGCGCGGACGCGACGTACGAGGCCCAGGTCTCGTCGTTATTGGTGATGTCGACGATGGCCAGCACATGCTTCGACACCAGGCTGTGCGCGAACGTGGTGGACTTCCCCGGATTTCCGGCATCGTCATCAAGGGTGAGCTGGACGGGGTGGCCGTTGATTCCGCCCGCCGCGTTGGTGGTTTCGACCCAGGCCTTGTAGGCGAGCGCCGTGCCCTCCGCGCTGAGCGCACCCGAGCAGCTGCAGATCGCGCCGATCTTGATCGGCGAACCGCCCGGCTGTGAGCTCGCGGCGGTGCTTCCGGACGAGCCGCCGGACGAGCATGCTCCGACGATCAATGCGACGGCTGCGGCCGCGCAGACCGTTCGGAGCACCTTCTGTAATTGAGGCATCACCGTTCTGATTTCCTTCCTGGCAGGAGTGGTGCGTATTGCAGGCCAGGCGATGTGGTCCGAGGACGGTCGACCTTTCGGGCGTTGCCAGGTCGTCAGCACACGATCACGGTGGCGGGCGGAGGCTAGCGTGATGTCGAACTCGATGTCAACGTCGCCATCAGAACCTGGTCAGGGTGCGGCCCGTCGGGAAGACCTGGACCATTCCGATCTTTGTCGGAATCCGCGATCCGGATGGCGTTGTCGGTCGCCACACCGAAGAAGATGTGGTGATTTGCGAGGTTTAGCCGTTTTCGGCGATCAACGACCGGAGATCCGCGATGCATCCTTCCAGGTGAATACGCGCGATCGGGGCGGGTGGTCGACGGGCCCGTTCGCAACGCGACGGGAAAGGCTCAGCTCACCCCACCGGTCGAGTATCCGAACCCCGGACGATTGCCGGTTTCGGCTTCCCTCCCCAGTGCCAGCACGGCGAGGAGAGGTTGACAGCCAGGTCACCAGAAGATTTTCTGAATCGTGAAGTCGGCGTCGATATCGACGTTCGGTCACAGTTCCTGTTCCTGTGGCGCTGTGTCACAGAACCCCGGATGCGGACGAGCTGTGCAACCCTGCGGGAATCGTGAGCGCCCGTCCTGCCGCCGACCGGTGACACGAAGTCTTCGGCACCCGATGGGCGAAAGAAGATCCTATTCCCACTTCCTCCTCGACCCGGACCTGTACGCGGCCGTCGCTATGCGAACGTCCGGTTGCACGGCAGAAGCGGCCGGATCGGCCGGGCCGGCGCCGTCGGATCCGACCTGGGCCACGACGTTGTCATCGGACGAATGGGATCTGGTCGCCCAGCAGGCGCGGGTGCCGCGCCCAGCCAACGGCGTGACGACTCGGGAGCGACCCGGTCGCGTGGGTGAATTGACGGTTGGGCCCGGGCCGCCGTCCGGTAATCGGACGGGTCGCGGGGGTAGCCGGCTGCCGGGCCAGCTGAAATTCTGGGCTATGAATCCCACCCGCTCCAGATGGAGATCGTCATGACCGAGGCCACGTCGCCCTCCGCGAGGCCATCGTCAACCCGCTGCGCGGCTTGATCTCCGACGCGCAGTGCGTCTCGAGCGCCATCGAGCAGATCCCCGGTCCGGCGTTGGCGCTCGGCCACTCCTACGGAGGCGCGGCAATCACCAACTCCACCGCGAGCAACATCGTCGGCCTGGTCTACGTGGCCGCCTTCTCCCCGGACGAGGGCGAGACCCTGGGTGGGATCGAGGGGGACTCCCGCGACAGCGTCCTGAACTCAGCCCTCAAACCGTTGACGTATCCGACCGGCCCGGGTAGCGAGCCAGCGGCCGAGCTCTACGTCGACCCGGCCCAGTT
>JAMFSN010000308.1 GCA_026225295.1 Frankia alni | reverse complement strand
GCCCGGTCGATGGTGAGGCGGATGCGGTCCGGTCGTTGGCGCACCGCCGGGTCGAGGTCCTGCTCGATCTCATCCTCGGGCGGCGGCGTCACCACCCGGCCCGGACCTCGGTCAACGTCACCGTCGCCGCCTCCACCCTGGCCGGGACCGACGACCAGCCCGGCCAGTTGCACGGCTACGGCACGATCACCGCGCAGTACGCCCGGGAGTTGGCCGAACACGCGACCTGGCGGCGGATCCTGTACGACCCCGCCACCGGGCATCCGTTGGAGGTGTCCGAGCGGCGGTTCCCGTCGCCTCGGTTGGCGCGTCATGTCCGGGCTCGCACGCCCTGGTGTGCCTTCCCGGGCTGTTCGAAGCCGGCGGAACGTTGCGACCTCGACCACGTCACCCGCCACACCGACGGCGGCCCGACCAGTGATCCCAACCTCGCGCCTTTGTGCCGGCATCATCACCGGGCCAAAGACAACGGCCCCTGGACCCTCACCCAACCCCACCCCGGCCACCACACCTGGACCGCCCCCACCGGCCGCACCTACACCACCAGTCCCAACCCCATCACCGACATGTGATCAGACCGGGGCTGCGGAAGCCGATCGCGGTGACCGCAACCGTTTAGGTGTTCCTCTGGCGCCCGGTGACGGCAGTCGGTAACATACTATGTGAGCGTTCGCTCTCTTCGGGCGCGTTACAGGAGGTCAAATGTCGTTCAGCTGGTTCATCTCGGTCGACGACCACCTGATCGAGCCGGCCCGACTGTGGCAGGAGCGGTTGCCGGCAGCGCTGCGCGAGACCGGTCCGCGCATCGTACGGGATGGTGACTCGGAGTTCTGGGTCTACGAGGACCGCCAGATCGTCACGACCGGCCTGAACGCGGTGGCCGGCAAGACCAAGGAAGAGTTCTCACCGGAACCGATCACCTACGAGGACATGCGGCCCGGCTGCTACGACCCGGCCGCCCGGGTTGCCGACATGAACCAGGGGCTGGTTCTGTCGTCGATGCTGTTCCCGTCGTTCCCGCGCTACTGCGGGCAGGTCTTCCACGAGGCCAAGGACAAGGAGCTCGCTCTCCTGTGCGTCCGGGCCTGGAACGACTTCATCCTGGAGGAGTTCGCCGGGGATTTCCCGGGTCGCTTCATCCCCATGATGATCATTCCGTTGTGGGATCCGGTGGCCGCCGCCGCGGAGATCGAGCGGACCGCCGCCCGCGGTGCCACCTCGATCGCCTTCTCCGAGAACCCGACCAAGCTCGGTCTGCCCTCGATCCACTCGGGCCACTGGGACCCGGTCTTTCAGAGCTGCAACGACGCCGGCCTCGTCGTGTCGATGCACGTCGGCTCCTCGTCCAACCTCATCCGGACCTCCGACGACATGCCGACCCTGGCCTTCATAGCCTACTCGGCGGCAGCGAACCAGGCCGGCACGCTGATGGACTGGTTGTTCAGCGGGAACTTCGTGAAGTTCCCCAAGCTGAAGATCGCGTTGTCGGAGGGGTCGATCGGCTGGATCCCCTACTTCTTGGAACGGGCCGAGCAGGTCATCGACAAGCAGCGCTTCTGGGCGTCCCGCTTCGACATCGACCTGAACGCCGCCCACGACCGGGGGGAGAGCCGGAGCGAGGCGACCTTCAGCCTCGACACCGACGTCCGCAAGCTGTTCCACGACCACGTCTTCGGCACATTCATCGAGGACCAGGCCGGAATCCGGTTGCTTGACATCATCGGCGAAGACAACGTGATGCTCGAAGCCGACTACCCGCACTCGGACTCGACCTGGCCGGATACATCGATCATGGCCAACAAGTGGCTCGGGCACCTGTCGGACGAGGTCCAGCAGAAGATCACGGTGGGCAACGCGTCCCGCGTCTACAACTTCACCCCGGCCGACCCGGCCACGATCGCCGGACCGTAACCCGGCGGTTTGTCCGCCGCCAGCCGTCCGTCGATCCCTTTCGTGCCGTCATGTGGGTTGCCGCGCCGAGTGTTCCCCTCCGCCCGACCCCGGCGATGTCACGACAATTTCTCTCTATGTGGGGTGGAAATGCATTTAGCAACCCGTCGTCGCTATGCCGTCGGTTTATCGGCCTTACTGGGTGTTTCACTGGCCGTCGCGGCCTGCGGAAGTTCATCGGGCGGCGGATCGACGACCGGCGGGCTCAAAGGTGAGCCGATAAAGCTGGGCATCATGACGGGAATCAACACGAGTTCGGTCTCGCAGCCGTGGGTACCGCAGGCGGCGAAGATCGCGGCGGCCTCGGTGAACGCCAGCGGCGGTGTCCTGGGCCGGCCGGTCCAGATCGATGTGTGCGACGACCACAGCACTCCGCAGGGCGCCTCGGTGTGTGCCCAGAAGCTATTGGTGCAGGACAAGGTGCTCATGATGGTGGGGGACGACGGCACCCAGGAGCCGGCCCTCATCCCGACGTTGGCCGCGGCGAAGACGATTTCCTGGTCGAGCCTAGGGGCGAGCCTCGACTCGCTCAAGAGCCCGAACGTGTACATCCTGGAACCGGTTCTGGTCGGGTACTGGATCCTCCCGCAGATGTTGCCGACGACCACGAAGAAGGTCGCCTACATCTCGGCCGACACGGCCATTGCCGAGTCGGGGGAGAAGGCCTCCGCGGCGTTCTACCCGAAGTCGATCACCGTCACCCCGTTCCAGGTTTCGGAAACCTCGACCAACTTCCAGCCGACGTGTCTGCAGATCAAGCAGAGCGGGGCGGACACCGCCGTCGCGGCCACCAACCCGAACCAGATCGCTTCGCTCATTCAGACCTGCAACCAGATCGGGCTGACCAAGCTGGTGTGGGCGATTCCCAGCATTGAGATGAGCCCCGAGGTGGTCAAAACGGTCACCGAACTCCACCAGCCGAACCTGACCGTGCTCGCCTTCGGCAAGCCGGCCGTGGACGGGTTCGCCGCGGACGTCGCCGCCTACGGGCCCAAGGTCGGCGGAATCACGAACACCGTCGCGGACAGCGGCATCAACGCCTGGCTGGGAGTGAAGCTCTTCGCGAAGATCGTCCCGCAGGTCGGCAGTGTCGACGCGATGAAGATCAAGACCTGGCTCGACCAGCAGAAGGCGTTCGACACCGGGGGCGCGACGGCTCCGGTCAACTTCACGACGACCGCGGTGGCGGCCCTGCCCCGGGTCAAGAACCTCTCGGCCAGCGAGGGCGAGATCTCGGGGGGCAAGCTGATCGTCACGAATCCGACCCCGTTCAGCGCCCACCTGCCCTGAACTGACCGGCCCTGACCGGGCACCAGCACGGGATCCGGCCCACGATGGAGTAGCCGGGTGGTCACCATCACCGGGACGCAGCACAGCGGCTCGCCGACGGAAGGAGTGAAAGTGGACAGGGAAGCGTTGGAGCACGGCCTGGTGCGCCGGCTGTTGGACCACATCGAGCGGCGCACCACCGATCTCGCCGACGCGGTGCTCGAGGTGTCGACCGATATCTATTCGGCCGCCCACCTGGAGGAGGAGCGCCGGGCCCTCTTCCTCGGCGAGCCGCTCGTCCTGTGCCTGTCCGGTGCCCTGCCCGAGCCGGGGACCTACCGCACGGTCGACCTGTGCGGCACCCCGGTCCTGGTGACCAGGAACAACGACGGCCAGGTGCGGGCGATGCTCAACGCCTGCCGGCACCGGGGGGTCCGGGTCGTCGACGGCGCGGGGGAGGCCGTCCGGTTCACCTGTCCCTTCCACGCCTGGACCTACAACCTGGACGGCCGGCTGCTGCGGATGCCGGTCGCCGACGCCTTCGAGGGCCTCAACAAGCAGGACAAGGGCCTGGTGGAGCTGCCCGTCGCCGAGGGCTACGGCCTCATCGTCGGTCGGCTGCGGCCCGGGCCCCCCGTCGACGTCGACGAGTACCTGGGCCCCGAGCTGGCCGGCGAGCTGGCCATGCTGGATTTCGCCGACTGGCAGCCTCAGGGCGAGCCGCATGTGCACCGGGTGGGCGCCAACTGGAAGGTCACCCTCGACACCTTCCGGGAGAACTACCACTTCAACTACCTACACAAAGACACGCTGAGCGCCTACGCCTACGGCGGGGTGCTGACCTTCGACCCGTTCGGCCGCCATCTGCGCAACTGCTCGGCCCTGCGGACCATCGACGAGTTGCGGGACCGGCCCGAGGCGGAGTGGGGCGACGTCACCGCCCACTTCAGCTACCAGTACCAGCTGTTTCCCAACACCAGCCTGACCTTCGACAGCCGGCACATCGAGCTGTGGCAGATCATGCCGGTCGACGCCAACACCTCCGAGGTCGTGCACACCGCGTACCTGCGTCCCGGGCTGTCCGCCGAGGAGCGGGCCAAGGCGGTGGACATGGCCCCGTGGATCTGCGAGACGGTGGTCGACGGCGAGGACTTCTGGGTCGCCGGGCGCACGGAGCCTGGCATCCGCACCGGAATGATCGACACCGTCGTGTTCGGGCGCAACGAGCCGGCTCCGCAGCACCTGCACCGGTCGTTCAGCGAAGTCCTCGACGCGGCCCGTCGCGGCGGCGCACCTGGACCGACCGGCGCGGCCGGCGGGGCCCGATGACGGTGACCGGGCCGGACGCCCCGGCCGGCCGCCGGGCTGAGACCGATCCCGCGACCGCCCTGGCCGTCGTGCGCGAGCTGGCCCGGCGGTTCTCGGTGGGCGACGCGGCCGGCTCCTTCGCGCTGTTCCATCCGGGCGTCCGGATTGAGCAGCCGGCATCGCTGCCGCACGGCGGCTGGCACGAGGGGCGCGACGGGGTGGCCCAGATGGGCGCGACGTTCGGCGGGTACTGGGACCGGACCATCCGCGACGTCCGCATCCTGCCCGGCGCGCCGCCCGTGGTGCAGCTGACCACCCAGACCTGGACCGCGAAGTCCACCGGCCGGTCGGCCACCGTCGACGTGGTCGAACTCATCGAGGTGACCGACGGCCTGATCAGCGAGATCCGGGTGTTCCAGCAGGACACCCGGCTCCTGCTGGACACCCTCGACGCCGGCTGACCGGCGCGGCGGCCTGGTTCACCGGCCTGGTTCACCGGCGCGGTCAGCTCAGCGTGATCGCCCGCTCGGGGCAGTTCTGCGCGGCCTCGCGGGCCTTCTCCTGCAGGGCCGGCGGGACCTCGGAGTCCGAGGCGAACCCGTGGCCCTCCTCGTCGAGGGAGAACACCTCGGGGGCGATGTCCCAGCAGCGGGCGTGTCCCTGGCAGAGCTCGGAATCGACTGCGACCTTCATCGGTCTCTCCTTGTCGACGATGTGATCAGTAAAGCGGGGTCAGAAAGCGGTCCACCCGCGGCGGGGCCCGGACGGCCGCGCTCAGAATGTGGCAGACAGGGCCCAGGGCCCGTCGGGCAGGGGCTGCCCGAGCAGGTCCATGCTGTAGCCGATCCGCCCGGTGACCGCCCCCGGAGCGCCCGAGCACAGCAGCAGCGCGGCATCCGCCATGGCGCTGTCCGGTTCCACCGGCGCGTTGTCGGGGGTGTGCGGCGAGACGACGGCCACCCCGGGCGTCATCACCAGCCCGGAGGTGCCCAGGCCGTTGACGCTGACGCCGGTGCCGTCGAGTTCGGCGGCGAGCCCGGTCGTCATGCGGTCGAGCGCGATCTTGCACATGCCGTAGGGAACGCAGCCGTCGCTGGCCCAGTCCGGGTACGGCGGGCCCTTGGGGTGGCGGGCCTGCTTGGAGGTGATGTTCACGATCCAGCCCCGGCGGCGCTCGACCATCCCGGGCAGCGCCAACTGGCAGAGCCGGAACGGGGTGTGCACCATCATCTGCCACATGACCGCGAAGCGGCGGGGGGGAATGCCCAGGGCCGGCCCGTAGAAGTTGACCCCGGCGTTGTTGACCAGCGTGTCAATCGGCCCGAGGGCCTGTTCGGCCCGGGCCACGACCGTTTCCACGTCGTCCGGCGCGGTGAGGTCGGCCTGGATCCCGGCCGCCTGCCCACCCCGGGCCCGGATGCCGTCGACGACCTCGGAGATCGAGCCCGGCAGCCGCGACGTGCCCGGCTCGAGGGTCCGCGCGACCAGCGCGACGGCCATGCCCTCGGCGGCGAGCCGCTCGGCGATGTGCTGGCCGATCCCGCGGCTCGCGCCGGTGATGATCGCCGCGCGACCGTCCATCGATCCCACGTGTGGACCTCCGATTGACGTCGAGCGCAACCGGCCCGAACCGGGACCAGCGGCGCTGGCCGCGTCATCCTAACAAAGTAAGTATCTACTTTCTCGGATGGTCGGGGCCGGTCCGGGCCGGTCGAGCCGGCGCCAGGGGTGACCGACGATGTTTGCGGAGTGAGCGGTCACTGACATATTCTCGCCCGGTTGGGTTCATCCACGCCGTCGGCGGCCCGGGCGGGCCGGCACAGGAGGTCACCAGTGAGGGTTGCGGTCGCCTACGAGGTCGGCCAGCCGCTCGTGATCGAGGATCTCGAGGTGCCGGCCGTCGGCCCGCGGGACGTCCTGGTCCGGATCGCGGCCAGCGGAATCTGCCATACCGACCTGACGGTCATCAACGGCCTGTCGTCGCTGCCGTTACCGATCGTGCCCGGCCACGAAGCCTGCGGCACCGTCGAGGAGGTCGGCCCGGAGGTCCGCCGGGTCAAGCCCGGCGACCGCGTCCTGGCCTCGGTCTCGCCGGCCTGCGGAAGCTGCTGGTGGTGTACCAACGGCATGTCCAACCACTGCGAGCTGGCCGGGGTCGTCCGATCGACGCCCCGCTACACGCTGGGTGACGGGCGCACCGCGGCCGCCGTCTGCGGCTGCGGGACCTTCGCCGAGGCGATGGTGGTCGACGAGGCGTCGGTGGTAGCGGTCGAGACCGACCTGGCCGACGAGCAGCTGGCCCTGCTGGGCTGCGGGGTCACCACCGGTCTGGGGGCGGCGTTCAACACCGCCGGGGTCACGCCCGGGTCGAGCGTGGCGGTCATCGGCTGCGGCGGGGTCGGGCAGTCGGTGATCCAGGGGGCCCGCATTGCCGGCGCCACCACGATCATCGCCATCGACCTGGCTGCCGGCCGCCGGGCGGCGAGCCTGGCGCTGGGGGCGACCCACACCGTCGACCCGGCCGAGGGCGATCCCGTCGAGCAGGTCCGCACGTTGACCAGCGGGCGGGGCGTCGACTTCGGCTTCGAGGTCGTCGGCTTGCCGGACCTCATCGTCCAGGCCTTCAATCTGACCAGGATCGAGGGCGCGGTCACGTTGGTCGGCATGCCGGCCAACGACGCGAAGATCACCCTGCCGGCGGTGGCCGCGGTCTTCTCGGGCAAGCGGCTGGCCGGGTCGGTGGTCGGCGGCTCGCAGATCCTGCGGGACTTCCCCCGGTTCATCCGGCTGGCCGAGTCCGGCCGGCTCGACCTGGGCTCCATGATCTCCCGGCGGATCAAGCTCGACGAGGTCAACGACGGGATCAGCCTGCTCAACCAGGCGGAAGGCGTGCGTACCGTCATCATGTAGGCCGCCCGTCGGCCACCGGTTTACGCAGCGTCAGGAAGGCACGTCGCTGCTTGGGTCCATCGGGAGGGAATGACGATGTCCGAGCGCACGCTGATCAGGAACGCGCAGGTTCTCACCGGCACCGGCGGTCCGGCGGAACGGCCCGCGGCCGGTGACGTCCTGCTCGAAGGCAACCGCATCGCCAAGGTCGGGCTGGGCGGCCTCGACGTCGACGAAGCGTCGACCCGCGTCGTCGACGTCCACGGGGCCACCGTCCTGCCCGGTCTCGGCGACGCCCACGTGCACATCAGCTGGCCGCTCGACTTCGTGTTCGACCACAGCGGGGTGGCCGCGTCCGATCCCGGCCAGCACGCGCTCGACGTGGCCGCCGTGACCCGGACGTTCCTCGAGTCCGGCTACACGCTGATCATCGGGGCGGGCGTCCTGCAGCCCCTCGACGACGTGCGCGCCCGGGCCGCGATCGACTGCGGCTGGTTGCCGGGGCCCCGCATCGTGCCCAGCGGCACGATGGTCGCCGAAACCGGGGGCCTCGGCGACGGGGGCCCGATGGACGTCGTGTCCAACGCCCGGGAGCTGCGCGACGTGGTGGCCCGGCAGTGCGACTCCGGAGTCCGGGTCCTGAAGCTGTTCATTTCCGGGGACGGCATCATTCCCCAGTTCCCGTCCGACGACGTCTACATGAACGACGAGATGCTGGCCGCGGCGGTCGACGAGGCCGACCGGCACGGGGCGTTCATCTCGGTGCACGCCCGCGGGTCGGCCAGCGTCGCGATGGCCGCCCGGACCGGCGTCCGGCTCATCCACCACGCCTGTTTCCTGGACGACGACGCGGTGCGGGCGCTGGAGGCGCGCCGCGACGACGTGTGGGTGTGCCCGGGCCTGCATTACCTGTGGGCGGTGGTGAACGGCAAGGCCGAGCCGTGGGGGATGACGCCCGGCAAGATCGAGGCGTCGGGGTACCGGGTCGAGCTGAAGTCGCAGATCGAGGGGATGCGCCGGCTGGGCGAGGCCGGCATCCGGATGGTGGCCGGCGGCGACTTCGGCCACCAGTGGACCCACCACGGCACGTACGCCGCCGAGTTGCAGCGCTACGTCGACCAGGTCGGCATGACGCCGGCCGAGGCGATCCACACCGCGACCCGGAACCTGGGCCCGCTGGCCGGGCTCGACACCGGCCAGGTCCGCGAGGGCTACCTGGCCGACCTGCTCATCGTGGACGGCGACCCGACCGAGGACATCACCCTGCTGCAACGGGCCGACCGCCGCCGGGCCGTCATCAAGGACGGCCGGTTCGCCTACATCAATCCGGAGCTGTACCCGTGAGCGCAGGATCTGAGCGCACCGACCGGCACGCCGGCTCGATCCCCGGGGCGGCGGCCACGGTCGTCACCGACCCCCCGCCCCCGGCCTCCCGGCCCGGCCTCATCATGTCGGGCGTCGACACCCTGGTCCGGCTGCTGGCCCTGCGCGAGCGGCTGGACGCCCGCGCCGGGCTGACGACCGCCACGATGGTGTCGGGCTACCCGGGCTCGCCGCTCGGCGGCCTGGACCTGGCCCTGGAGGGGCAGGCCGAGACGCTCGCCGAGCGGCGGATCGTCCACCGGCCGGGCCTCAACGAGGAACTGGCCGCCGCGACCGTGTGGGGCAGTCAGATGGGGGCGGCCAGCCCCTACGGGACCGCGGCCGACGGCGCGCGGCTCGACGGGGTGGCCGGGGCCTGGTATGGCAAGACGCCCGGCCTGGACCGCTGCGGCGACGTCATGAAGCACGCCAACGCCCTGGGGTCCGGCCCCAACGGCGGGGTCGTGATGTTCTGCGGCGACGACCCGGGGGCCAAATCGTCGACGCTGGCCTGCGACAGCCAGTACACATTCGAGGACGCCTGCGTGCCGGTGCTGTACCCGGCCGACCAGCAGGACGTCCTGGACCTGGGCATCCACGCCTTCCGCATGTCCCGGTACGCCGGCCCGTGGGTCGGGATGAAGATCGTCACCTCGGTCGCCGACGGCATCGGGACCGTCGACCTGGATCCCGGCCGGCACGCCCCGGCCGACCCGCCGGAGCTGCTCGTCGACGGCCGGCCCTGGGTACACCAGCCCCAGTCGACCATCGGCCCGCACGCCGTGCCCGGCCAGGAGGCGCTGGTCTCCCACGACCGGCTGCGGGCGGCGGCGGCGTACGCCCGCCACAACGGCCTGGACCGCGTCCAGGGCGCCGGACCGGGGGCCCGGCTGGGAGTGTTGTGCGCCGGCAAGACCTACGTCGACGTGATCCAGGCGTTCGCCGACCTCGGGGTCGGCCCGGATGACCTGGCCGACCGGGGCATCCGGGTCCTCAAGCTGGCGATGACCTACCCGCTGGTCGAGGAGACCGCCGTCGAGTTCGCCGCGTCCGTCGACCAGCTGGTGGTGGTCGAGGAGAAGCGCCCGTTCATCGAGACCCAGCTGCGGGCCGTCCTGCACGAGGCGGGCAGCCTGGTGCCGGTGGTCGGGAAGCGGGACCGCGACGGCCGGGTGCTGGCTTCGTCGGCCGGCGAGCTGGACCCGACCGCGGTGGCGGCGATCCTGACCCGGGTGCTGCCGGAGCTGGCCCGCCCGCGCGAAACGGCGCCGGGGCGCCGCTCGCTGCCGCTGGTCGCCCTGCCGGGGCGGCCGCCCGGGTTCTGCAGCGGGTGCCCGCACAACCGTTCGACCGTCTTCCCGGACGGAGCGCTGGTCGGGGGCGGGGTCGGCTGTCACGGGATCATGTACTTCGAGGCCCGCCACCTGG
The DNA here is from genome assembly GCA_026225295.1 of Frankia alni. Taxonomy (GTDB): domain Bacteria; phylum Actinomycetota; class Actinomycetes; order Frankiales; family Frankiaceae; genus JAMFSN01. Next base: position 6,697 of record JAMFSN010000308.1, on the reverse strand, counting down.
GCATGAAGAGCCTCCCGCCCACTCCGATGGGGGCCGAGGGTGTGCCCTGGATCGGCCTGTCGCCGTTCGTCGACGAACCGCACCTGATCCAGAACCTGGGGGACGGGACGCTGAGCCACTCCGGGACCCTGGCCATCCGGGCCAGCGTCGCGGCCGGGGTGAACGTCACCTTCAAGATCCTCTACAACACCGCGGTGGCCATGACCGGCGGCCAGGACGTCGCCGGACTGATGGACGTGCCCTCGATGACCCGGGCGCTGGAGGCCGAGGGGGTCAGCCGGATCGTCGTGTGCGCCGAGGAACCAGGGCACTACGGCCGGCGGGCCCGCTGGGCGCGGGGGGTGAAGGTCCGGGGCCGCGATCACCTGCCCGCGGTCCAGGAGGAGCTGCGGGCCGTTGCCGGCGTGTCGGTGATCATTTACGACCAGCGGTGCGCGGCCGAATCCCGCCGGTTGCGCAAGCGGGGGCTGCTGCCCGAGCCGCCCCGCCGGGTCGTCATCAACGAGGCGGTGTGTGAGGGCTGCGGCGACTGCGGCACCAAGAGCAACTGCCTGTCGGTGCTGCCGCGCGACACCGAATTCGGCGAGAAGCGCCACATCCACGACCTGTCCTGCAACCGGGACTACACCTGCCTGGACGGCGACTGCCCGTCGTTCGTGACGGTGACCCCGAAGCGGGCCTCCACGCGGCGCGGCTCGAAGCCGAAGCCGGCCAGCCGGCCGGCGTTGCCGTCCGGGGTGCTGCCGGTGCCGGCCTTTGCTCCGGTGGCGGGCCGCTACGGCATCTACTTCACCGGGGTCGGCGGCACCGGGGTGGTCACAGCCAACCGGATCATCGCCGCCGCGGCCGAATCGGCCGGCTACGCGGTCGGTGGCCTGGACCAGACCGGCTTGTCGCAGAAGGCCGGGGCGGTCGTGTCGCACCTGCACCTGGCGGCCGACCGGGAGGCGCTGGGCGCGGCCGCGATCGGCCCGGGCGGCGCCGATCTCTACCTGTCGGGCGACATCCTGCAGGCCGCCGGGCCCGCCCAGCTCGACCGGGTGGATCCCGGGCGCACGATTGCCGTGGTCGACCCGGCCGTCACCCCGACCGCGGCCATGCTCCAGAGCGAGCTGGCCGTCCCCGAGCTGGCTGTCCTGCGGCAGGCGGTGGCCGACCGGGTGGGCCCGGACCGGGCCACGTTCATCGATGCGAAGCGGATCGCCGAGGCGGTGTTCGCCAATCACGTGCTGGCCAACGTCATACTGCTCGGTGCCGCATTTCAGCTCGGAGGCCTGCCGGTCGGTCTCGACGACGTCGACGCGGCCATGCCGGGCCGGAACCGGACCTCGACCGCGAACCGGGGGGCGTTCGAGTGGGGCCGATGGGCGGCCCACGACCCGGCGGCCGTCGAGGCGGCGCTGGCCGGGACCGGCGACGCCGGCGACCTCTTCGATCCGTCGCCGGGCGCGCTGGTCGCCGCCGAACGGTTGGTCGCCGCCCGGGACCTGCCCGCTGACCTGCGGGAGCTGGTCACCCGGCGGGCCGCGCAGGCGGTCGACTACCAGAACGAGGCGCGGGCCAGGCGATTTCTCGACCTGGTCGGCGAGGCGGCCGGGCACGACGACGCCGCTCACGGCTTCGCGCTCACCCGGGCGGTGGCCGAATCCTGGTTCAAGCTGCTCACCTACAAGGACGAGTACGAGGTCGCCCGCCTGCACCTCAAGGTCGACTACGACCGGGTGGCCGGCGACCTCGGCATCGAAGGTCGGTATGCGGTGACCTACCACCTGCACCCGCCGATCCTGCGGCGGCTGGGGATGACGAAGAAGCTCCCGATGGGCCGGCCCTACGCGGTCGCCTTCCACGCGTTGCGGGGCATGAAGCGGCTGCGGGGCACCCCGCTCGACGTCTTCGGCTGGGACCGGGACCGGCGGACCGAACGGGCCGTCATCGAGGAGTACGAGCACCTCGTGCGGGACCGCCTGGCCGCCGCCGGGCCCGCTGGCCAGGCCGACCCGGCCGGCTACGACGGCCTGGTGCGGATCGCGGAGTCGGCGCTCGGCATCAAGGGGTACGGGCCGATCAAGGAGGACGCGGTGGTCCGGTGGCGCGCGGCGGTCGCGACGGGCGTCGGGTCCGGACCGGCCGCGGACCGTTCGGCGTGATCAGTTCAGTGGGCTGCTCGGCGTGATCAAACGGATCCGGTTGGCCAGCCGCAACGGGGCCCTGGCGCCGGCCGCCTTCGCCGAGGCCTGGCCGTCCGCCGCCGGGGCGGCCGGGGGTGCCCCGGCCGGGGCGCGGCCGGACCGGATCGCCGTGTGCACCACGCTGACGGACCTGTCCGGGGCCGATCCCCGCCACGACGGGATCGCCCTGGAGTGGTTCACCGACGCCGCCCACCTGGCGCGGTTCGAGGCCTGGCTCGACACTCCGGCCGGCCGGGCCGCGACCGCGGCCGTCGAGGCGGTCGTCGCCACGGACGCGAGTCCGGTGATCATCGCGGATGAGCTGGTCATCCGGGGCGCCGACTGGCTGCCCGAGCGGTGGGCGGCCGGGGGCGACCGGTTCAAGCACGTGTCGATCGCCCGGCGGTCGGAGAACCTGACGCCGGCTGAGTTCTCCCAGCGGTGGCGGGGTCACGCCGGTCGGGTCGCCCCGCCGGGGGCCGACCGTCCGGTGGCCATCCCGGAACGGGTGCAGGGTCTCGCCTACGTCCAGAACCATCCCGTGGTCCGGGCCAGCGGCGACTGGGCGTACGACGCCATCAACGAGGTCTATTTCGACGACCCCGGCGCCCTGCGGGAGCGCATCGCCTGGTTCCGCGAGAATCTGCCGGATCGCAACGCAACAGATTTTGTCAGCCGGTCGTGGTTCCTGGCCGCTCGTGAGGAGGTCGTGGCGTGACGGACAGTCGGGGCGGGACGGGTAACGGCGGGACGGGTAACGGTGGGGCAGCGGTCGGTGCCGCCGCGGGGCCCGCGCTGGAGGTACGCGGGCTGACGGCCGGCTACGGCTCGCTGATGGTGATCCACGACCTGGATTTCACGGTCGGTCGGGGCGAGATCGTCGGCCTGCTGGGGCGCAACGGCGCCGGTAAGACGACGACGCTGATGGCGATCGCCGGGTTTCTGGGCCGTTACCGGGGCGACGTGCTGGTCGAGGGGACCCCGCTGGCCGGGCCGCCGTACCGGCGCAGCCGCACCCGGGTCGGGACGGTCCTGGAGGGCCGCAGCGCGTTCGGCTCGCTGACCGTCCGCCAGAACCTCGGCCTCGCCGGGGCCGATCCGGGTGAAGCGTTCGAACTCTTCCCGGAGCTGACCCCGAAGGCCTCGGTGCGGGCCGGCGTCCTGAGCGGCGGGGAGCAGCAGATGCTGGCCCTGGCCCGAGCACTCGGGCGGCACCCGGCCGTGCTGTTGATCGACGAATTGTCGTTCGGCCTCGCCCCGGCGGTCTGCGAGCGCATCCTGGGCCGGCTGCGGGCGGTGGCCGAAGCCACCTCGGTGGCCGTGCTGCTGGTCGAGCAGCACATCCACTATGCGGCGAGCGTCGTGGACCGGGCGCTGATCATGAACGAGGGCCTCCTGCGGGCCGAGATGCCCGGTTCCGACCTCGCGGCCCGGGAAACGGAGATCGAGCGGATCTACCTGGGCGGCATTGACGAGGCGGCCTGACCGGCGCGGCCGCCCCCGGCCGGACCGGGAACGACCCGGCCTCTAAGTAAGCGAGCGTTTGCTATTCTCGGTGCGGAGCCCGGCCCCCGGGACGAGCGATCGGAGCGTCCATGGACCTGCTGCTGCGTGGAGCCACCCTGATCGACGGGACGGGGGAACCGGCCCGGGCCGCCGAGGTCGCCGTGACCGGCGACCGGATCAGCGCCGTCGGTCGTCCCGGGGAGCTTTCCCCGGGCCCGGACACCACGGTGGTCGACCTCGCCGGCCTGGTGCTGGCCCCGGGCTTCATCGACATCCATACCCACTACGACGCCCAGATCCTGTGGGACGGCGACCTCACCCCGTCCAGCTGGCACGGGGTGACCAGCGTGGTCATGGGCAACTGCGGTTTCGGGGTCGCCCCGACCCGGCCCGCGCACCGCGACCTCATCGTCCGCCTCCTCGAAAACGTCGAGGGCATGTCGATGGAAGCGCTCGAGGCCGGCATCGACTGGTGTTTCGAGACGTTCCCGGAGTACCTGGCGGTCCTCGACCAGCGACCCAAGCGCCTCAACGTGGGGGCGTTCATCGGGCACTCGCCGCTGCGGCTGTTCGTGACGGGCGGCGAGGAGCGGGCGGCCACGGCCGACGAGATCGACACGATGCGCCGGCTCCTGAGGGAGGCGCTGGAGGCCGGCGCGATCGGGTTCTCGACCTCCCGGCAACCCGCCCACCAGGGCGCGTTCGGTCGGCCGGTGCCGAGCCGGTTCGCGCAGACGGACGAGGTGTACGCCCTGGCCTCGGTGCTGGGGGACCTCGGCCGGGGCGTCATTCAGATCTCCATCGGACCGGGGCTGTTCATCGACCAGTTCTCGGACCTGGCCGTACGCTTCGGCGTTCCGGTCACCTGGACGGCGCTGGTGACCCGGACCGACCGGCCGGGGGCCGCGCTGCGGACCGTCGAGCGTGGCGGCGCGCTGCCCGGCGAGGTGTATCCGCAGATCGCCTGCCGTCCGATCGTGATGCAGACCAGCCTGGCCGACCCGACCCCCCTCGGTGAGATCGACGAGTGGAAAGAGGTGCTGGCCCGGCCGCGCGCCGAGCGCTCCGATCTCTACCGCGACAACGGCTGGCGGGACCGGGCCCGCCCGGCGACCCTGGCCGCCTGGAGCCACCGCTGGTCGAAGATCACGGTCGAGGAGACGGGCGTCCATCTCGACGCGGTCGGAATTCCGCTCGACCAGTTGGCCCGGGACCGGGCCACCACCCCGTTCGACCTGATGCTCGACCTGGCGCTGGCCGAGGACATGGCGACCCGGTTCCGGGTGGTGCTCGAGAACGACGGCGACGAGGAGATCGGCGAACTGCTGGCCGACCGGCGCACGCTGCTCGGGCTGTCCGACGCCGGGGCGCACGCCACGCAGCTGTGCGACGCCTGCTATTCGACCCACCTGTTGGGTCACTGGGTGCGCGAACGCAAGGCCCTCACGCTCGAGGACGCCATCTGGCGGCTCACCGGCCATCCCCACCAGGTCTTCCGCCTGGCCGACCGGGGACTGGTCCAGGCGGGCTTCTACGCGGACCTGGTGGCGTTCGATCCCGCCGCGGTCGGGACGACCCCCGTCGAACGTGTTTCGGACCAGCCCGGCGGCGCCGACCGGCTCGTGGTGCGCAGCACCGGCGTCGAGCACGTCTGGGTCAACGGGGTGGCGACCCGGCTCGGGGGCGAGGACGTCGCCGGCGTGGCCCCGGGCCAGCTCCTCGGCCGGTGACCGGCCCGGTGGCTGAGGCGCCGGGGCCGTTGGCCGGCGTGCGGGTCGTCGAGGTCGCGCTGGGGATCAGCGCGGTCGGGGCCGGGCTGGCCGGCAACCTGCCGGGCGCGCTGCTGCGGGACCTCGGGGCCGAGGTCACCCGGGTCCGGCCGGCCCGGCGCTCCTCGCTGGATGCCGGCGTGCCGTTCGAGGAGATCTGGGACCGGGGCAAGACGGTCGTCGAGGTGAATGACGACGGCGACGGCCGGTCGGTGGTCGCGACGGTCACCGGGCTGGCCGGCCAGGCCGACGTGCTGATCCTGTCCGGCCCGGAAGCCTCCCTCGAGGGGCGGGGCCTCGGGCAGCGCGAACTCGGCCCGGCCAACCCGCGGCTGGTCGGCGTCCGGATCCGGCCCAGCCACAACGCGCTGGGCGCCCTGCCCGACCTCGAGCTCCTGCTCGCCGCGCGGGTCGGGTTGCTGACCCAGATCCGCGGCCACCGCCCCGGTCCGGTGTTCGCCGATCTGCCGGTGGCCAGCGCCGGGGCCGGCCTGGCGGCGACGGTCGGGGCGCTGGCCGGTCTTTACGAGCGGGAGTCCTCGGGGGCGGGCGGTTGGGCGGAGACGTCGCTGATCGACGGACTGGCCGCGATTCTCCCGATGATCACCGGGCGGGTCGAGCACCCGTCCGCGTCGACGACGCTGCTGTGGAAGGACCAGGGCCCGGCCGAGGGCCTCGCCTACCGCTGTGCCGACGGCGGCTACCTGCAGTTGTGGTTCGGCGCCAAGGGCGCCTACGAGACGTTCCTCGAGCACCTGGGCGACGAACCCAGCGAGAAGGGCTACACCGCCGACCTGGTCAGCGGGGCCATGGTCGGGCGGGGTGAACGGTGGGCGGCGACCTTCGCCACCCGCCCCCGCGCCGACTGGCTCGCCGACCTGGGCGCGGCCGGGGTCCGCTGCGAGCCGGTCCTGCGGCCGGGGGAGGCACTGCTGGACCCCCACGTGCGGGAGATCGGCCTGAGTACCGAGGTGGACGACGCCCGGTCGGGTCGCCTCACCACGCTGGGACCGGTCGCGCGGGTGATCCCGGTCGGCGCGGCCGGGTCCGGCGCGGGCCCGGTGGGCCCGCCGCCGAGGTTGCTGTCGGGCGTTCGGGTGCTCGATCTGTCGGCCTATCTGGCTGGTCCGGTGACGGCTGGGATTCTGGGCGAGCTGGGCGCCGACGTGGTCAAGGTCGAGCCGCTGACCGGGGACATCCACCGGGGCATGGAACCGATGTTTGCCGCCGGCCAGCGCGCCAAGCGGGCCGTGG
>JAMFSN010000307.1 GCA_026225295.1 Frankia alni | reverse complement strand
GCGCTTGGCGGCGGCCGCGACGATCGCGGTGGTGGAGGGCGGGTCGGCACCGGCGGGCCTGGCCGAGGCGGTCGTCACGGTGCTCTCGGGGCTCGGCCCGTGCTCGGTGGCGGAACAGTCCGTCACCAGCCGGGTCCGGCCGCGCCGGCAGGCGCGGCGCACGCCCCGGTTCCCGGGTTCGACAGGTTGCCGGACGGGTTGGCGGCGCTGGCGTGAACCGGGTGCGCTCATCTGTGGGGCGGGGCGCTGATGCGTGCGGCCTTGTCCCAGACCTGGGCGACCGCCCGGTTGCGCCGGGGTGACCGGAGCGCAGCGCGCATCTGGGCCAAGGCGGCATCGGCCGGCCCGGACTCCGGGTGCGGGTAGTCGGCCAGGAACCACCCCAGGTCGCGACGGCCTGCTCCAAATCTCCCCGCGAGATTCAACATATCCGCCCCCAGGCTTGCCCTCCGCCGCCGGCGGAGGCGTATCGGAGGAGACGGCTCACGGACCACACGCCCCTGCCAGCCCCGACTTCGCACAAAGGAACCCACCGTGCCCCTCCCGGCGAGCACACCCACCCCCCGCGCGGCATTGCGGCGCCGCGTCGAGCACGCCCCGACCGACACTTTCCCGTCGGCCGGCGGCGTCGATCCCGGTTCCATCCGGCGCCGCGTCGAGACGACGCTGCACGAGTTCCTGGCCAGCCGGGCACCGCTCTACGGGGTCGCGGAGGTGGCGCTGTTCACCGACGCCCTCACAGCGTTCCTGGCCACCGGCGGCAAGCGGGTACGACCCTTGCTGTGCGCTTTGGGCTGGCTGGCCGCCGGAGGCTCCGAAGACCTCGCCCCGATGCTGCCGGCCGCGGCCTCACTCGAACTGTTCCACACCTTCGCCCTGATCCACGACGACGTCATGGACCACTCCGACACCCGCCGCGGGAAGCCCACGATGCACCACCGCCTGGCCGCCGCCCACCCCGGCCACCCACACCTCGCCCGGCTTGGCGTGAACGCCGCGATCCTGCTCGGCGACCTGGCCCTGGGCTGGTCCTACGAACTGCTCCACCAGACCTGCCTGCCCGAAGCCCGCCTGGCCGCAGCCCGGCCGATGCTCGATCTCATGCGGGTCGAACTCCTGGCCGGCCAGTACCTCGACCTGCGCGCCACCGCCGTACCCACCCCGGACCTGGACGCCGCGCTGCGGATCATCGAGTACAAGACCGCCCGATACACGATCGAACGGCCCCTGCACCTCGGGGTGAGCCTAGCCGGAGGCAGCACCGAACTCCTGGATGCCTGCACCGCTTTCGCCCTTCCTCTGGGCGAGGCGTTCCAACTAGGCGACGACCTGCTCGGCGTCTTCGGCGACCCCGCAGTCACCGGCAAATCGTGCATGGACGACCTGCGCGAAGGCAAACACACCGCCCTGATCGCCCTCGCCCTGCAACAAGCCACCACCGGCCAAGCCACGCAGATCCACACCCTGCTCGGCCGCCCCGACCTGACCGAACCCGACGCCGACACCCTACGCACCATCCTCACCGACACCGGAGCCCGCAACGCCGTCGAGCAGATGATCGAGATGCGGCACGCCGCCGCCGTCCACGCACTGACCAGTGCCCCACTGCCCGATCAGCCCAGACGATTACTCCTCGCCTTCGCCGACACCCTGGCCGCCCGACGCTCGTGACCGCCTTCTCCTGTGCGACGATCCCCGCGGATACCGCCGGGATTGGATGGCCGTCTCGGCACGTTCACCCCTGGTCGTGCCGGGCGCACCGCCCACCCCTGCGTGTTCCCTGATCGGAAAGGACTGTCCATGTCGTCTCTTCCCTACCGAGTGCCGCCCCTGTACTGGCCCGTGCCACCCGATCCGCATCCCCGCTCGCAGGAGCTGGCGAGGCGGGTCGAGGAGTCCCTTGCCGCCGACGGCGTGTTCACCGTGCCCAGGTACCGCCATGCGTTCGACGAGCTCGGCCTGGCCGCTTTGGTGTGCGGCTGTCATCCCAGCGGGGACTTCGAGGGTGTCGTTCTGGCCACAGTCATTGAGGCATGGACGTTCCTGTGCGATGACCCGCAGGGCGAGCAGTGGTTTCCGGCCGTCCTTGTCCCCGACTTCGGCGCGCTGGACGCCGGCGCGCTGCTGGCGCGGGCCCTGGACCCCGAGGTCCAAAAGACCATCACCGATCCGCTGGAACGCTCGATGGCCCACTCGCTGCGCAAGCTGGCCGCGTACACGTCCCACGAGAAGGTGAGGGCATACGCGCAGGCCATCATCGGCTGGATCATCGCGGAGATGGAGGACATGCAACTGCGCGCCGGCGGCACCCCGCCGAGCGTCAGCGACGCGGTACGCGCGCGTCTGATCACCGCCGGCGTGCCGGTAGTCCGGGGCTACACCGCCCCGATCTTCCCCCGGCTCACCCCGGAGGAGGCCAACGACCCCGATGTCCGCGCGATCTGGGACCTCCAGGCTCTGGCCATAGCCTGCCACAACGACCTCTACTCCGGCTACGTCGACTTCGACACCGGAAGTACCCTGATGCACGCCTACATGCACGAGCAGAACGCCAGTCCCCAGGAGGCGGCGGACTTCATCGCCCGGCTTGCAGACCGCGCCACCCACGAGAGCCTGCGCCGTGCCGCCAAGCTGGCGAAGTCCTCACCCCCCTGGGTCAACGCGTACGTGAACACCGTCTTCGCCTACACGACCACCGGCCTGAACTGGTATCCCTCGGTGATCGGCACTCGATATCAGGCCCCGGGCATGGACATGGGCGAGGTCGAGTTCCGCCGCTCGCCCGAGCCCGCCGCGACCGGCCGCCCCGACATCGCCAGCATCGATCACCTCTGGACCTGACCAGCCGGAGCGGCAGGGCACATGATTGACGCGGGTCTTGGTCTTGAGCAGCGAAAAGGCCCGGCGGGACCTGTAACCGCCGGGGCCGACGGTGCTGAGATCGATCTCGCAAGGGGTTCGTCGGACCAGACGAGCGGAGCGATCTCTGACGTGGGGCAGCCGACGGCTGGATGCCATCCCCAAGTCCCCCTGTCGTCAGGACGCTGCCAGACCGTCGCGGTTAATCCCGGCCAGGTGCAGTTCCAGCGCTCGATAAAGAGTGGAGCGCCCGATTCCGAGGTGCCGGGTGATAGCGGTAACCGATTCGCCCAGCCCGAGGCGAGCCAGTGCGACGGCTAGGGTGTCTTCGCTCACCGCCGCCGACCGGCCTTGCGGCCCTGGGCTTCGGCTGCGCGCAGCCCGTCGAGGGTGCGTTCCTGGATCAGGTCGCGTTCCATTTCCGCGGCCATCACCGCGACCAGGAAGAG
>JAMFSN010000306.1 GCA_026225295.1 Frankia alni | reverse complement strand
GGTTCGGGTTGACCGATGGTCATCCGCGGACGTTGGAGGAGGTCGGGCGGGAGTTCGGGGTGACCCGGGAACGGATCCGCCAGATCGAGTCGAAGACGTTGTCGAAGCTGCGCCATCCGTCCCGGTCACAGAAGCTGCGCGACTACCTCGAATAGCCGACCCGCCGCCCGCCGCCCCGGGCCGGTCGGCCGGACCGGCCGGGTCAGGGTGCCGGATCGCCGGCCGACGACCCGGGCGGGACATCGGGCGGCCGGTGCCCGGGGTCGTCCCACGGCAGTCCGTCGCCGGGATGGTGTGGCAGGTGGGCCCGCTCGACCCAGCCGTCGATGAACAGCCGTTCGCCGGGGCTGAGGTCGGCCAGCGTCGCCTCCGGGGGCGGCTCGGCGACGTACACGCCCGCGACCCCGTCGATCGTGGCCAGTTCCCCGGCCCGGCCCGGATCGATGGCGACCAGGACGACCCCCGGCCGGACCTGGGCGGTGACCGGGGCCACCGCCCGTAGTTCGGTCAGCGCCTCGTCGCAGCGGTTCGGGTCGAGCAGGACCAGCAGTTCGCGTTGCGGTTCGACCACCGCGCCGTCCCCTCTTTGCGCCTTGGCTCGATCATGCCCCGGGTCGGTCACAGCACCCGGTCGGGGCCGTGCCAGGTGTATGGGCTGGTGGCGTCCCGCTGGAAGTGGTAGAGCAGGTCGCCGACCCGGGCCACCACCTCCAGCGTGCCGCCGCTCAGGTTGCTCTGGATCAGGCTGACCGCGTCGACCACCCCGATCGACTGGCCGAAGGCGGTCGGGGTCTGCCACGGATAGCTGGCCTGGTCGTTGTCCCGCCAGACGTGGATCAGCCCGCCGGCCGCGGCCGGGACCACGACCTCCAGGTTGCCGATCGTGCCGAAGTCGCTCTGGATCATCGACGGGACGCCGGTCACGCCGGTCATGATCGCCGTCGGGATCGACGCGAACCAGACCCGGCCGGCGGTGCGGTAGATGTGCACGAGGCGGGTTCCGATCCGGAGCACGACCTCGAAGCTGCCGCCCCCCAGGGTGCTCTGGACCAGGCTGACCGCGTCGACCGTGCCCAGCGAGGCACCGAACGAGGTCTTCCCGCTCCACGGGGAGCCGGCCGCGTCGTTGTCCCGGAAGATGTGGAACAGCCCGCCGCCGGCCGCCGGGGTGACCAGCTCGAAGTTGCCCCGCTGACCGAAGGTGCTCTGGATCATCGAGGGGACGCCGGCCGCGCCGGAGGTGACCGGGATCGGGGCCCGCCAGCGCAACGCCGGGCCACCGTCGCGCCACAGGAAACTGAGGGTCGTGCCGTACCGGGCGACCACCTCCAGCGAGCCCGGATTGGCCAGGTCGCTGAAGATCATCGTGAGGGCATCCACCGGGCCGGCCGCCCACGCGGTCTGGAACGGCTGCTCCCAGGGGGTACCGGCCACCCCGTTGTTGCGCCAGATATGGGTGATCCCGGAGAAGGCGGACGGGGTGACGACCTCGAAATTGCCGGCCGGGCCGAGCCGACCCTGCGCGAGCGCCGGATTGCCGGCCACATCGCTACCCCACCCGAGCTGCCCGGGGGTGAACCGGCAGAACGCGAAGTCGTTCGTCTTCATCAGGCACGTCACGCTCGTGCCCGCGCACGTGGCGCAGTTCCCGTTCGGGGCGCCGAACCGACCCCAGCTGCCCGCGCAGTCGCAGCCGCTACCGGCGTACTCGTCGGTGCAGCCGAAGATGTGGCCGGTTTCGTGGGCGAAGACGCGGTCGATGTTGTCCGGTCCCCAACCGTCGTTGGCGTACTGGATGACCAGCCGGGGGCCACCGACCGCCGAGTAGGCGAAATTGAGGACCGGGTACTTCGTGAAGAAGGCGGCGTACGACCAGCGGGTGCCCAGCCGGGTCCGCAGGTCGTCCACGTAGTCGTAGACCCCGTCGAAGGTGGCGGCGTAACCCAGGGAAGCCATCGCCGGGTTGCGCCAGACCGCTTCCAGGTCGCCGGCCGACGGCTGCGGGGGCGCCGCGATCTGCACGATCTGGATGTCGTAGGTGAAGGTCAGATCGGCCGCCGGGTTGCTGGTCGCGTAGAACGACAAGCCGTTCTGGATCTCGGCCACGACTTTCGTGCGCTCGGCCGCGCTGAACTGCAGATCGCCGGTCGGGCCCTCGACGATGATCACGCCGACCGCGACGGTGCCCTCCAGGTACGACGAGGTCGGTGTGGCGGCGGCCTGGGCGACCTGGCCGTCGCCACCCGGCGCGGTCGTCACCTGCGGCTGGGCCGCGCTGGCGGGGGAGTCGTCGGCCGGAACGGCTCCGCGCGGCGGCGTGGGCACCACTTCGGTGCAGGAGACGCCCAGGTTCCAGGGTTCCCCGTCCCGCGGCCGGGCCGCCTTCGCCGCGTGATACCCGGCGCTGTCGCGCAGCGACAGCGCGTCGAACCCCAGACGCTCGAGCCCGGTGAGAGCGGACTGTTCGCTCTCGGCGAGGTCGCGGGCCCGGCGCGGCGTGGCCGGCGGCGGCCCGGCGGTCCCGGTCGGGGTCGGGGTCGAGGGATCAGACCCGGCGACCACCGCCAGCCGGCCGTAACGGTGGATGACGCGGGCGCCGCCGGCGATCGCGGGTCGGCCGGCGGCCGGGCCGGGGCCGGGAACGCCGTCGCCCGGTGGGTCGCCGCCGGCCGCGCGGGCGCGCAGCGGCGCGGTCCCCGGTCCGTCGTCGGCCGCTACCGCGGTTACGACGACAAACTCGTCGCCTGGGATGTCGCCCGCCATGAAGTGCACTCCTCATCCGGAAAATCACGATATGAGGGTGTTTGTACCGTGCCCGGGACGGCTCCACGGGGACGCGCGGGGCGTGTCCGCTGGTCGAACCCGGCAATCGGATGCCGGCTGGGAATCAGGCCCCGGGTCGGCTCAGTTGCCGGGTCGGCGGCGGTCCGCGCCCAGGGAGGTGTCGCCCCACCCGATTCCCCGACCGCCCCCGGGCTGCATACCCGTGGGCGGGTTCATGCCGATCGAGGGATGCATACCGGTCGGCGGGTTCATCCCGTTCATGCCGGCCGGGTTCTGGTTGAGGCCTGGCTGGTTCATTCCGCCGTTGCCCGGCGCGCCGACGTTCGACAGGGTCTCGCCGACCTTGCGGGTGATGGCCTCCATCAGCCGGATGGCCTGCGGCAACGACAGGTTGAGCACCACCTCGGCGTCGCCGGCCACCTGGAATCGAACCGAAACGTCCGCCATGGTCCTGACTCCCAGCTGTCCGGCCTGATTGCCCCGCCCCGTCACGGTACGGGTAGGTCATTGCCGGCGCGACGGGGCCTACCGGCCAGGCCGCCCATTCGGGCCTCAACTGCTCCGGAGCAGCCCGGCGGG
>JAMFSN010000305.1 GCA_026225295.1 Frankia alni | reverse complement strand
TCGTGGTCGCCGACCGCTTCGGCCGAGACGGCCTGGGCCGCGTGGGTGCGGGCGAACGCGAACGCCTCGGTCAGGGCGGCCACATCGGCCTCGGTCAGATAGGACGACAGGTCACCGCCGACCCCGGCCGGGTCGAAGGCGGCCAGCCCCCGCTCGCCGGTCGCGAAGACCTCGAGCAGGGACTGCCGGGTGTCCAGGCCCCGGGCGCCGACCGCCGCGCCGGTCAGCGCTTCGAGATGGAACGAACGCAGGTGGCTGCCGTAGACCCGGTTCCAGAACTTCAGCAGCCGAACGGTCGAGGTGACGGCCGCGCCGAAACCCCCCATCCAGCTCGAGTGGCGCTCCGGCCGGGTCGGCAACCAACCGCCCACGCCGTCGGCCATGACGTAGCCGGCCCGCGGGTGGTCGAAGGCCGGGATGAGGTGGACGTCGGGCGCGGCGTCGTAGACCAGCCGCAGGGCCTTGCCCCGACTGCCGATCACCTCGACGTGCTCACCCCCGATCGCCTCCCGCACCGCCGACAGCAGCCCGGTGGAATCGAACCGGAAGCGCTTCCAGGCGCCGGTGGCCGCGCTGAACACGGCGAAGACGTCGACCTCGTCGAGCGGGCGGATCATCGTGTCGCGACCGGCCGAGCCGATCGTGGCCACGCCGACCAGGGGCAACGCCGACTGGGGACGGAACAGGGAACGTAGGACGGTTTCGACCTGGTCACGGCGGGCGGCGATCGTCTGGTGGTCGACGTCCTGCAGGCGGATCTGCGCGTCGAGCACCGAGAAGGCCCCGGCGGTGGTCCCGACGGCCAGCGGACCGGTCTGCGGGCCGCTTCCGGGCCCGGTGAACTCGCCGGTGTCCGGATCGGTGAACGGCCCGGTCGGGGTGGGCTCGGTGTAGACCCCGAGCGGGTCGGGGGCCGCGTACGGGTCGGGCTCGAACGACGGATGGGGCGGGATCGGCCCGGTCGCCGGGCCGGGCCAGGCGAGTGGGGAACGCGTCTGCGTGTCCAGGCTCATGTCCGTCCTCCTTGGCGCGTGCGCGCCGGTCGAACCGCCCCCTCCCCAGTACGCGCCGCGGTCCGCGGTGTTTCCGGGCGCAGCTCCATCGTGCCCGACCGAGGTCGGCCTGGATAGAGCAGGTCGGTTAAGGCTCCGTAACCGGGTCGGTCCCCGACGGGTAATCCCGGTCTTCCCCGCCGAGCCGCCGGTCCACCCGCCGGGACTCCGACCAGCCGGAATATTGTTCAGGACTTGTGGACCACTGGGAGCACCTGCGTGCGTTGATTCGGACCGAAGCCGTGGTACCGGGCCGGGTGACCCTCTCCTCCGGCCGGGAAGCGGACTACTACCTGGACCTCCGGCGGACCACTTTGTCCGGGGTCGCCGCGCCGCTGGTCGGTCAGGTCATGCTCGACCTGACCGCCGACCTGGAGTTCGACTCGGTCGGCGGCCTGACGATGGGCGCCGACCCGGTCGCGGCCGCGATGCTGCACACGGCGGCCGCCCGGGGTCGGGTGCTCGACGCCTGCGTCGTACGGAAGGCGGAGAAGGCGCACGGTCTGCAGCGGCGGGTCGAGGGCCCGGACGTGGCCGGCCGCCGGGTGCTGGCCGTCGAGGACACCTCGACGACCGGTGGATCCGTCCTGACCGCCGTCGAGGCGCTGCGCGCGGCCGGCGCGACCGTGATCGCCGTCGCCGTGATCGCTGACCGGTCGACCGGCGCCGCCGAGCGGATCCGGGCCGAGGGTCTGGACTACCGGTACGCCTTCAGCGCCGCGGACCTCCTTCCCGGCTGAGCCCCGACCGCCGCTCGCCCGAGCGGGGGTCAGGTCGGCAGCGGGCGCAGCCAGACCCGCCAGTGCCGCTGGAGGAACACCTCGGTCGGGACGAACGCGGTGGCCAGCACCAACCGTTCGCTGGGGACGTCGTCGAGGCGGACCCGCGCTTCGACCAGGGCCGACCGACCCGACTCGATCCAGCCGGCCACCGCCCGCAGCGCCTCCGTGGCGTACCCCCGCCGGCGGTAGGCCGGCGCGATCGACACGGTCACGACCGTCCGGCGGTTTTCGGTGTCGGCCGACAGCATGCCGACCGCCGTGCCGCCTTCCCCGCGGATCACCCAGGTCAGGACGTCCGGTCCGGCGGTCGCCCGGCGCCGCAGATCGTTGCGGAGCGGGGACGGGCCGTTCGCGGCCGGAGCGGAGCGGCCGCCACCCGCGTCACCCCCGGCCCGACCGTCGGTGGATCGAGCGTTGCCGGGCCGGCCATCGCGCGGGGCCTCGGCAAAGGCCGGGCGGTCGAGCGCGGCCGCCACCTCGTCCGCGATGAAGCTGGCGTTCCACATCGTGAGGGGAACCGCGATCAGGCGCGGGGTGGCGAGGCTCGGCCCCTCACCCACCGCGCTGGTCACGGTCGGGCTGGCCGACGGCCGGCTCAGCCACGGCGCGTCGGTTCCCGGACTCCCAGCAGGCCCCGCTCCCGCAGCCGCTCCTCGGTCCGGACCATCCCGGCGTCCAGGTCGTAGCGGGGCTGCCAGCCGGCGAGCTCGTCGATCCGGGCGATCGAGAACGTCGAGCGGCGGGTCAGCTCGGCGAGCGAGGCGGCGCCGGTGTCGAAGCGGACCCGCGGGTCGGCCCGCGAGACCAGCCGCCCGGTCAGTCCGCCCCGCCGGCCGGCGGCCGGGAGGAACGACCGGCCGGCCAGACCGGACAGTCCGCGGGCCACCGTGGCCGACACCGAGGGCAGGTCGTCGAGTTCGAGCATCCGGGCGTACCGCCCGAAGAAGGCCGACGCCGGGACGGGCGTCGCGGCCGACAGATGGACGACCCGACCGAGGGCCGCCTTCGTCTCGGCCAGGGCCAGCACGCCATCGGCGACATCGTCGATATGGATCGGCGACAACAGGCCCCGGCCGCCGTCGACCAGCGCGAACCGGCCGGCGCGCATCAGGGCGACGGGGCGCAACGTCCAGCGGCCCGCGCGGGGCCCGTAGGCGTCACCGACCCGGACGACCACCACCCAGGGCGCGCGGCTGTCGATCCGCGCTTCGCGTTCGGCGGCCGCCAGCGCGTCGGTCAGCACGTCGCCGGTGTGGGCCGGCTCGGTGTCCTCGGTCAACGGAGCGGCCGACGCCGTGGTCCCGGCGCCGGCCAGGGCGCTGATGCTGGACAGATGCACGACGCGGGCGATGTCGGCCCGCCGTGCGGCGGCCAGCACCGCGGCCGTGCCGTCCACGTTGTTCCGCCAGATCTCGTCCGGATCCAGCAGCGCCGCGCTGTCCCGCCCGACCGCCGCCGGGCCGGCCACCGGGGAGGGATCGGCGAACCCTCCGGTACCGATCGCCGCCGCATGGACCAGCAGGTCGGCGCCGGACAGATGCCGCTCCCAGTCGCCCGGCCGGGACGTGTCGGCGAGCACCACGCCGGGGCCGCGCCGCCGGTCGAGCCCGACGACATCGTCACCCCGGGACCGCAGGGCATGGACCACCGAGCCTCCGAGGAAGCCGGACGCGCCCGTCACCACCGCCCGCGTCACCGTCGCACCTCTTCCCGATCGACGACCGGTTCTCCCGTCAACATCGACGGAAACGACAGTACGTGGTGTTCCCGACGCTCTGACGCACACCCCGAGCCTGACCACCGCCCACCGGGACGACCCGGGCCGCGATGTGGGCCGACCGGCGGTCAGGGGGTCCCGAAGTCCTGGGTCCAGTAGCTCCCGTACGTACCACCGGTGGAGTATCCGACGCCGATCTGGCGCAGCGCGCAGTTGAGGATGTTGGCCCGGTGGCCGGGACTGGCCATCCAGGCCGCCATGACGGCGACCGGGGTCGGCTGGCCGGCGGCAATATTCTCGGCGGCGACCGTGAAGTTGTAGCCGGCCGCGACCATCCGCTGGAACGGCGTGGTGCCGGCCTGGCTGTTGTGGTCGAAGTAGTTGTGGACGGCCATGTCGACGCTGTGGCCCTGCGCCGCCGCCGTCAGTCGGCCGTCGACGGTCAGGGCCGGACACCCGACCAGCGCGCGTTGAGCGTTGGTGAGGGTCACGACCTGGGCGGCGGCGGTCAGGGCGGCGCTCCCCCCGCCGACCGGCACGGCCGGCGGGGGCGTTGCGGGGGCGTTGCGGACCACCCGGGTCGGGCCGGAACTCGGGGTTCCGGCGACCGGGCGGCCCGCCGGGGCGGTCGACGGCGCGGCCGCCCGGTGCGCGGGTGGTGTCGTCGACCGGGTCGCGGCGTGACCGGCCAGGCCGGCCGCCCGGGTCGGACCGGGCGCCATCGGCCCGCGCGGCCCGGTGGGCGGGCTCGTGGTCCCGGTGGCCGGGTCCCGGGCGACCATGCCCACCGCCGCGGCCGAGCTGGCCGGGTCCAGGGAGGTCGATCCGGTCTCGGACACCCGGGCGACGACCAGGGCGGTGATCGCTATGAACAGCCCGACCACGGCGAACACCATGACCGGTCGACCGGTGCGGCGACCGCCCGGTGACCGGCGACGTGGCGCGCGGTGCGAGGAATGCTGCGACTTGCGGTAACCCGGCATGGGACCTTCCGAGGCGATCCCCCCTCGTGGCAGTTCGAACCGTATCGGTAACTAGCCACCTGTGACTACCCCGGACCGGCCCTTTTTGCGCATAAGCCGACCACCCGGGCCGCCGCCGCGGATGACCGGCCCAGGTCAGGCGGCTGCGACAGGAAGACACAGACGAGTCGGCCGGCCCGTGGGTCAGAGGTCCCGTGGATCAAAGGTCAAAGGTCAGAGGTCCCGGTCGGTGGTCGTGGCGGCCCGATGCCGGCCGCCGGACTCCCCGCCGCGCGACGCCGGACCCCGCGGCGCCTCGTTGCCGTGAGCCGGTGAACCGTTGGCCACGTCCGAATGGTCCAGGCCGCCGCGGCGACCGGGCGCCCCGGCCGGACCGTCGGGAGTCGCCGGACCGCCGGACCCGCCCGCGCGGCGCTGCTTGCGCACCTCGAGGAGAACCGGGATGGCCGAGAGCAGGATGATCACGAGGGTGACCGGAATGATGTATTTGTCGATGTGCACGGCCTGGCCGAGCCAGTAGCCCAGCAGCGTGACGCCGATCGACCACGGCAGCCCGCCGACGACGTTCCAGAACGTGAACGTCCGGGGGGCCACGCCGACCGCGCCGACCACCGGGTTCATGAAGGTCCGGACCACCGGGATGAAGCGGGCCAGGACGATCGCCTTGCCGGCGCCGTAGCGCTCGAGCACCTCGTGGGCCCGGTCCACGTTCTCCCGCTTGAACAGACGGGAGTTCGGCCGATCGAACAGCAGCGGACCGCCCCGCCGACCGATCAGGTAGCCGGTCTGGGCCCCGATCAGGGCGGCGGCGGCGACCCCGGCCAGCACCGGACCGAGCGACAGGTGCGGGTCGCCGGAGGTCGCATCGGTCGCGCAGAACGCGCCGGCCAGGAACAGCAGCGAGTCACCCGGCAGGAAGAAGCCGATGAGCAGGCCCGTCTCGGCAAAGATGATCGCGATCAGTCCGGCGACGCCGAACGTCGAGATCAGGTCCTTGGCCGACAGGATGTTCACGGCGAGGGTGTGGTCCACAGGCGGCAGGCTACCCAAGCCGGCTACGAATTCCCTGAGCGCGTCCCGCCGAGCGGAAGCGGGGACCCGGCCCGCCGGACCGGGCGTCCCCGGGGGCCGCTGACCCCGGCCGAAGGTGAGATCACGTGGAAGTGGCCGGGAACGGCCGCGCCACGCGGCCCGGCGCGGCAGGCTGGAGCGGTACCACTGCCTACGGTCTCACCGACCCCGAGCCGCGACGGCTCCATCAACGCCCACCCGACCCGGCCGTGTTCACCCGCCCAGGTTCCAGCCGCACAGGTCCAGCCCACCGAGCACCAGCCTGACCGACCAGTAATGAGGAGGAGCAGCGATGCCCATCGCCACCCCGGACGTCTACGCCCAGATGCTCGATCGGGCGAAGGCCGGTGCCTTCGCCTATCCGGCGATCAACGTGACGTCCTCGCAGACCCTGAACGCCGCCCTGCGCGGGTTCGCCGAGGCCGGTAGCGACGGGATCGTCCAGGTCTCGACCGGCGGCGCGGAGTTCCTGTCCGGGACCACGATAAAGGACATGGTGCTCGGGGCCGAGGCGCTGGCCGAATTCGCCCATCACGTGGCGAAGGCTTTTCCGGTGAATATTGCGCTACATACCGACCACTGCCCGGCGGACAAGCTGGACCACTATCTGCGCCCGCTGGTGGCGATCTCGGCCGAGCGGGTCGCGGCCGGCCGTGAGCCCCTGTTCCAGTCCCACATGTGGGACGGCTCGGCGGTCGAACTGGAAGAGAATCTCAAGATCGCCGATGAGCTCCTGGCCGCCTGTCACGAGGCCAAAATCGTGCTCGAGGTCGAGATCGGCGTGGTCGGCGGCGAAGAGGACGGCGTGGTCGGCGCGATCGACGAAAAGCTCTACACCACCCCCGGCGACATGTGGCGCACGGCGGAGGTGCTCGGCGTCGGAGACAAGGGCCGCTACCTGCTCGCCGCGACGTTCGGCAACGTGCACGGCGTCTATAAGCCGGGAAACGTCAAGCTGCGGCCGTCCATCCTCAAGGATGGCCAGACGTATGTTGCCGAGCAGCTCGGCGACGCCCCCGACGCCAAGCCATTCGATCTGGTCTTCCACGGCGGCAGCGGTTCCGACCTGAGTGAAATTCGCGAAACGCTCGACTACGGCGTCGTGAAGATGAACGTCGACACCGACACCCAGTACGCCTTCACCCGGCCCGTCGTGGACCACATGTTCCGCAACTACAACGGCGTCCTGAAGATCGACGGTGAGGTCGGCACGAAGAAGCTGTACGACCCGCGGACGTGGGGCAAGTCGGCCGAGACGGGGATGGCCCAGCGGGTCCAGACCGCCTGCGAGGATCTGCGGTCGGCCGGCCACTCGCTCGGCCGCTAGCTGGCCGCTTGCTCGTGGCTAACCGGCCGCCGGTCGGGTCGGCCCCGGTCGCGGGTCACCGGGGCCGACCCCGCCGCACCGGCGATCATGGAGTCCGGGTGGTCCGGATGTACCTCCGGACGGCAGAAAATCCATGATCACCGGCGCGAAAAAGGGGCTCCCCAACTGCCTGTCACGTGACGTATGCTGGCGGCAACCAAGTGAGACCGGCCACACAAAAGACACACTTCTCTTGATTCACGGCCGGTCCGGACCGCCTGCGCGCTTCCACCACGCTCGGCGCGACACGCCCGAAAACGTCGTAACGGCGTCGTCACCCAATCGGTAGGGAACCTCCGCGATAAACCGATTTCGCTGACGTCTACACGATTACACTAAGGCAATTCGCCCGGCCAAATAGTAAGTAATGAGCGGGCGCGCCCGCGCGTTACCTGCCGGAAATCAAGATGGCAAGCATCGCAACTATGGTGTGTGCTTATTCACTCGGCGGTTTCATTACTTGCCTGATCGCCCGGGACCGTGTCTATGGTCATCGCCGTGCCCACGCCGGGTGGGCACACATTGGATGGCACGCCGAGTCCCGCCCTCATCCGATGTAGAAACCTCAGGCGGGAGCGGGGGAACCAACTACCGGACTTCGATCGCGTTGATCGCAGCCCTTGGGGTGAAGTCGCATCCATTGCGGCCGGGCATTCCCAGCCCGAACCCGACAGCTCACCTCGTAGGTGTGGGGAAGGACATCCATGTCCCACGCGTCAATGCGCATCCGAGATCGATTCGGCCGTAGGGCCGTTCTCAGCACCGCTCTGGCCGCCGCGGCGGTCGGGGGCACGGTCGCTCTCTCGCAACCCGCCGACGCCGCTACCACCTGGGCCGGGCTCCGCCAGTGCGAGTCCGGCGGCAACTACTCGACCAACACCGGTAACGGCTTCTACGGGGCATACCAGTTCGACCAGGGCACCTGGAACGGCCTCGGCTACGCCGGGCTCCCGAGCGACGCGGCACCGGCGACCCAGGACGCCGCCGCGCAGAAACTCTTCGCCGAGCGCGGTTCGTCACCGTGGCCGTCCTGCGGCCAGGGTCTCCAGGGCGGCGCCCCGTCGTCCGCGGTAGCGGCCCCCGCCGTTGCCGCGGTGCCGACCCCGGCCCCCGCAACCCGGGCCAACCGGAGCTACGCCCGGGCGAGCCTCACGCAGAACGCGGCCGGGACCTCCTCGGCCGCGACGGTCTACCGTCCCGCCTCGCTGAGCACGTCGCCGTTGTTCACGACGTCGTTGGTCGGCCAGGTCCGCAGTGACGTCCGCGCCTGGCAGACGCGGATGAACAAGATCGGCTACCACCTGGTGGTGGACGGTCAGTACGGTCCGAGGTCCGCGGGCGCGGCCCGCGCGCTGCAGCAGGCCAGGGGTCTGGTCGTCGACGGCGTCGTCGGCCCGGAGACCTGGCGCGCGACCTTCGGCTGAGTCCGCCGCGGCGACCGGCCGGACGGCTGACCCGTCCGTCCGCCGGTCCCGTCCGTCCCGCCGGTCATCGGGCCGGCTTCCTCCCCGCCATCAGCGGGGAGGAAGCCGGCCCGAGGTCTGAACGGACCCGGTTCCCAGGCCCCAGCACCGACCGGGGCACCAAAGCGACTAAACTGACTTTTTCGGCAGTCGATAGTCAGTGGGGCACCGGTGCCCTGACCCGGGCAGGCCGTGAGCACCACCCGGATTTGCCATCATCGGGCCATACCCGCTACAGTCCGGCGCTACTGACCTTGACAGGTGAGGTCGCCCGGTCGAAAGCCCAATCCCGCCCTCGACCGGACGGCACAACGAAACGAACGAGTAGGGCGGGAGCGGGGGAACCACCGGCACCAAGTGGGCGCACCAGCGCCCTAGGGGTAAAGCCGGTCCGGCAGTGCCGCCGGACCGACCGGGCAATCCCAGCCCGCACCCGACAGCTCACCTCGCAGGCTCCGGGAAGGATCGGCGGCATGCCCGACCCACGTGGCGGATCCCCTCGGGCGTCCCGACGCGCCGAGCGATCGGCGCCCGGACGTCACCGCGCGGCCCCTGAGCCCTCGCAGGCCCGGCGCGTCATCACCACCGGCGCGGTCACCGCGCTCGTGGGGGGCGGGCTCGTCGCGACGGCCATGCCGGCCGGAGCGGCCACCGCCAACGATTTCGCGCGCCTGCGGCAGTGCGAGTCGGGCGGCAACTACGCGATCAACACCGGCAACGGCTTCTACGGCGCCTACCAGTTCGACCAGGGCACCTGGAACGGCCTCGGCTACAGCGGGCTGCCGAGCAACGCCCCGGCCGCGCTGCAGGACCAGGCCGCCTACAAGCTCTACAACTCCCGCGGCTGGGCGCCGTGGCCGTCCTGCTCGGCCTCGCTCGGCCTGAGCAACTCCGGCTCCGCCCCGGCCGCGCCGGACGTGAGCCAGGACTCGACCACGGCCACGCCCGCCCCGGCCACGCCGGCCAAGCCGCCGCTCACGGTCGAGGCCGCGATGGCCCAGTTGAAGACCTCGAAGTTCCACGGCGTGCTGTCGACCGAGGACGCGGGCGAGGTCCGGCCGGACGCGCTCGTCTGGCAGGCCGAGATGCGCAAGAAGAGCTTCCTGCTCACGGTGGACGGCAAGTTCGGCGCGCAGTCGCAGGGCGTCGCCTCGTTGTACTCGTACCTGAGCCGGACCACCGACGGCCAGCCCGGCGTGGTCGGCGCGAACCTGTGGAACATCACCGTCGGCGACGCGGTCTGAGCCGCGTTCCGACCCGGTCGACCCCACGTCGCCGGCCCGCTGGCAGCGGGGAGGATGTCGCCGGCCCGCTGGCATCGGGCAGGATGGGGTCATGACCATCCCCTCCGGACGACCGGACCTGTTCGGCGGTCCGCCCCCCACCCTGCTCGCGGCCGACCCGGAGCCCGTCGCCGCGCTGGCCGCCGGCGACGACCCGCACACCGTGGCGGCCCGCTTCCCCAAGGCCAGCCTGGGCTGGGCGGTTCTCGCGGAGCAGGCCGCCGCCGCCGACCACCCGGTCGAGTCGTACGCCTACGCCCGCACCGGCTACCACCGCGGCCTCGACGCGCTGCGCCGGTCCGGCTGGAAGGGCCACGGCCCGATCCCCTGGTCGCACGAGCCGAACCGCGGCTTCCTGCGGGCCCTGGCCGCCCTCGGGCAGGCCGCCCAGGCCATCGACGAGAAGGACGAGGCCGACCGCATCCGGGCCTTCCTGGCCGACTCCGACCCCGAAGCGGCCCAGGTCCTCGGCTTCGTCTAGCTGGCCCGGCGGACCGCGAAAATCATGCTCGTGACGCCCTCGGTCGAAAGATAGGTAGTCTCGCCCGGTGCCAGCGCTCGTTCTGATCGGTGCCCAGTGGGGCGACGAAGGTAAAGGCAAAGCCACCGACCTGCTCGGGGGCGAGGTCGACTACGTCGTTCGCTACCAGGGTGGCAACAACGCCGGCCACACGGTGGTCATCGGTTCCGAGAGCTACGCGCTGCACCTCATCCCGAGCGGGATGTTGCGCGCGGACTGCATCCCGGTGATCGGCAACGGGGTCGTCATCGACCCGGCCGTGCTGCTGGAGGAGATGGACGGGCTGGCCGCGCGGGGGGTCGACACCTCGCGGTTGCTGATCTCCGCCGACGCGCACCTGATCATGCCCCACCACCGGGCGTTGGACCGGGTCAGCGAGCGGTACCTGGGCAAGGCCCGGATCGGCACCACCGGCCGGGGCATCGGGCCGGCCTACGGTGACAAGGTCGCCCGCACCGGGATCCGGGTCCAGGACCTCCTGGACCCGGGCATCTTCCGGCAGAAACTCGAGCTCGCGTTGCGCGACAAGAACCAGGTCCTCACCAAGGTCTACAACCGGCGGGCGCTGGACGTCGAGGAAACCGTCGACGCGTACGCCGGCTACGCCGAGCGGCTCGGGCCCTACATCGCCGACACCGGGCTCGTGCTGAACCGGGCGCTGGCCGACAACAAGGTCGTGCTGCTCGAAGGTTCACAGGGCACGCTGCTCGACGTCGACCACGGCACCTATCCGTTCGTCACCTCGAGCAACCCGACCGCGGGCGGCGCGGCGACCGGCTCCGGGATCGGGCCGACGAAAATCACCCGGGTCATCGGAATCCTCAAGGCCTACACGACCCGGGTCGGTTCCGGTCCGTTCCCCACCGAGCTGGACAACAAGGTGGGCGAGGATCTGCGCGCGGCCGGCGGCGAGTTCGGGGTGACGACCGGGCGGGCCCGCCGGACCGGGTGGTTCGACGCCGTCATCGCGCGCTATGCCGTACGGGTCAACGGGCTCACCGACCTGTTCCTGACCAAGCTGGACGTGCTGTCCGGGTTCGACCGCATCCCCCTGTGCGTCGCGTACGACGTGGACGGTCGACGCACCGACGAGATGCCGATGACCCAGACCGAGTTCCACCACGCGGTGCCGGTCTACGAGGAGATGCCGGGCTGGTCGGAGGACATCAGCGGCGCGAGCACCTTCGACGACCTGCCGCTCGCCGCGCGGAACTACGTCCGGGCCATCGCAGACCTGTCCGGGGCGCCGATTTCGGCCATCGGGGTGGGTCCGGGGCGCACCCAGACCCTGGCGCTGCGCCCGCTCATCTGAGCCGCGCCCCCCGGAGGTCGGTAGGCGTTAGCGGACCGGTGGTGGTCCGCTAACCCGGCCGCCCTGCCCCGAAACCGGCTCGGCCGACCCCGCCCACCGCTTGCGCTACTGAGCGTTACTAGAGAGGCTGGACTCGTCACTCAGCGGCAGGACGAGGGGGTACCCGGTGACGTCAGCAACGGGCCGTCCCGCGGACGAGGGTGGCGTAGCCACCGCCGAGGATGGTGGCGTAGCCACGGCCGACGAGGATGCGGACCCCGCACCGCTTTCCCCCGCCGCGCTGGTTCCGGCGGCCGGCGGCCCGGACCGCCGGCGCGCCGGCCGCCTGCCCGTGCCGTGGGCGCCCACCGTCCGGTCGCACTTCCGGGGTCCCGGCCTCGACGACGGACAGGCCTGGCGGGTCGGTTTCTCACCCTCCGGCGAGGTGCTGCCGGACACGCTGACCGACGTGTTGACGCGGGGCAGCCACGCCGTCCGCAGCACCCAGCGGGCCGAGGCCGAGCGGCGCGAGCGGGCCACCGCGGTGGCCGACCACGTCGAGCGCCAGATCTCCGAGTTCCTGTCGATCTGCGCCGCCGAGGACCTCGACTCCGGGTTGACCGTCCGGGTTCACGGCGGCCGGCCCCGGCTGCACCGGGGGCGGCGCGACCGGGCCATCCTCACCGTCCCGCCGCCCCGGGGCTGGGCGGTGCACCGCTACGCCGGACGGCGGCGCGGCGCGGTCCGGGTCTGGCCGGTGCTGTACTGGCGCAGCGAGGGGTTCCCCTCGGCCGGGCGGTCCCTGCACCTGTTCATCGACAAGGACGGCAACGCGTTCGAGGGGCTCGACGACCCGGGTCCGCTGCGGGTGATGGGCCGGCAGGTCCGGGCCTGGCCGGTGGGGGTCCGCGACGTCCTGCAGTCGATGGCCGAGGTCGACGCCCGCCGGTGCGCCCACCAGCTCGTCCAGGGCCTGGCCGTCCTGCTGTGGCAGGCCGGCGTCGGCCTGTAACCCACCCGGCCCGATAGGCTCGCTGGTCGTGGGTGCTCCGTGAAGGTTCTCGTCCTGGGGTCGGGTGGGCGCGAGCACGCGCTGTGCCGGGCCTTCGCCCGCGACCCGGCCGTCGACGCCCTGGTCTGCGCGCCCGGCAACGCGGGAACGGCCGAGCTGGCCGCGTCGCCGCGGGTTGACCTGGGCGATCCGGACGCGGTAGCCCGCCTCGCGGCGGCCACCGGGGCGGACCTGACCGTGGTCGGCCCGGAGGCCCCGTTGGTGGCCGGCGTGGTGGACGAACTGCGGCTGCGCGACCTGCCGGCGTTCGGCCCGGACGCGGCCGCGGCCCGCCTCGAGGGCAGCAAGGCGTTCGCCAAGGAGGTCATGCGGGCGGCCGACGTCCCGACCGCCGCCGGCCGCGACCACACCGTGGTCGAGTCGGCGCTGGCCGACCTCGACGAGTTCGGCCCGCCGTACGTCGTGAAGTACGACGGCCTGGCCGGCGGCAAGGGCGTGACCGTGACCGACGACCGGGACGCGGCCGTCGCCGCCGTCCGGGCCAGCCTGAGCTCCCCCGGCGACCGGGTGGTCATCGAGGAGTTCCTCGACGGCCCCGAGGTGTCGCTGTTCACCGTGGTCACCGCGGCCGGGGCGATCGTGCCGTTGCTACCGGCCCAGGACCACAAGCGGGTCGGTGACGGCGACACCGGCCCGAACACCGGCGGGATGGGTGCCTACACGCCGCTGACCTGGGCCCCCGACCGTCTCACGGACGAGATCGTGCGGACCGTGGTCGCGCCCACCGTCGCCGAGATGGCCTGGCGCGGCACCCCGTTCACCGGCCTGCTCTACACCGGGCTGGCGCTGACGTCCCGGGGGCTCCGGGTGGTCGAGTTCAACGTCCGGTTCGGCGATCCGGAGGTGCAGGCCATCCTGGCCCTGCTGGAAACGCCGTTGACCCAGGTGCTCACCGCGGCCACGGCGCCGGTGTGGCGCCCGGGCGCGGCGGTCACCGTGGTGCTGGCCGCGGCCGGCTACCCGGAGAACCCGCGCCTGGGCGATCCGATCGGCGGACTGGCCGCCGCGGCGGCCGGGCCCGGGGTCGACGTGCTGCACGCCGGTACCGTCCAGGACGCGGACGGTACCGTCCGCTCGGCCGGCGGCCGGGTGCTGTCGGTCACCGCCACCGGCCCGGACCTGGGTTCCGCGAGAGGATCGGCGTACGAGGCGATCGGCCGGATCCAGCTGGCCGGCTCCCACTACCGGACCGACATCGGACGAGGAAAAGAGAGTAAGGCGTCATGAGTCTCGCCCCCCAGAGCGCAACGGACCTGGTGACCGAGGGGCCGCGGGTCGCGGTCGTCTACGGATCACCGTCGGACAAGCAGACGATGAGCAAGGCCGGGGCGACCCTCGAGCGGTTCGGGGTCGGCTACGAGGAGGTGTCGATCTCCGCCCACCGGGCCCCCCGCACGCTCGCCACCTATGTCGAGGACCTGGAGGCGCGGGGCATCCAGGTCGTCATCGCCGGGGCCGGGCTGGCCGCGGCGCTGCCGGGATCGGTCGCCGCACTGACGACGTTGCCGGTCATCGGGGTGCCGATCTCGGGCGGCGCGCTGGACGGGATGGACTCGCTGTTCGCCATCGCCCAGCTGCCGCCCGGGGTGCCGGTGGCGACGGTCGGGCTGAACAACTCGACCAACGCGGCGGTGCTGGCCACCCAGATCCTGGCCCTGCACGACCGGGCGCTGCGCGAGCGGCTCGAGCAGTTCAAGAACGACTTCGAAGAGGCGGCCCGGGACAACCTCAAAAACAGATGATCGGGCGTTACACGCTGCCCGAGATGGGCCGCGTCTGGTCCGAGGCGCACAAGTACGAGCTGTGGTGCGCGGTCGAAGTGCTGGTCATGGAGGCGCACGCCGAGGCGGGCCGGATCCCGGCCGATTCGGTGGCGCCGGTCCGGACCGCCGCGGCGCCCACCCCGGAGGCGGTCGCCGAGATCGAGGCGGTCACCCAGCACGACGTCATCGCGTTCCTGACCGCGTGGGCGGACAACACGACGCCGCGCGACGCGGCCGCCTACGTCCACTTCGGCATGACCTCGTCGGACCTGCTCGACACCGCGCTCGCCCTGCAGCTCGTCGAGTCCACCGACCTGCTGCTGGCCAAGGCCGACCGGCTGGTCGCGGCGCTGCGGGACCTGGGGCTCGAGCACCGCTCGACGCTCAAGGTCGGCCGCACCCACGGCATCCACGCGGAGCCCGATGTGTTCGGGCACCGGGTCGCCGACCTGGCGTTCGGGATGGCCCGCTGCCGCGACCGGCTGCGGGCGGCCCGGGCCGACGTGGCCGTCGCGAAGATCTCCGGCGCGGTCGGGACCTACTCGAACATCGCCCCCGACGTCGAGGTCCACGTGGCCGGGCGGCTGGGGCTGACCCCGGCCCCGGTGGCCACGCAGGTGGTGCTGCGCGACGGGGTCGCGTCCTGGGTGGCGGCGCTGGCCGGGCTCGCGACGGTCTGCGAGGCGGTGGCGCTCGAGGTCCGCCACGGGCAACGCACCGAGGTCCGGGAACTGTCCGAGCCGTTCGGGTCCGGGCAGAAGGGTTCGTCGGCGATGCCGCACAAGAAGAACCCGATCATGTCGGAACGGATCGCCGGCCTGGCCCGGATCGTGCGCGCCCAGTACGTGCCGGTGCTCGAAGGCGTGCCGCTGTGGCACGAGCGCGACATCTCCCACTCCTCCACGGAGCGGATCGCCCTGCCGGACGCGGCGGCCGGCACCGACTATCTGCTGAACCTGACCACCCGCCTGGTGTCGGGGCTGGTCGTCGACGCCGACCGGATGCTCACCAACCTCAACGCCACCGGCGGGCTCGTCTACACCTCGGCGGTCCTGCTGGAACTGGTCGAATCGGGGCTGTCCCGGGAGGACGCCTACGCGCTCACCCAGGCCGCGGCGATGGAGACCTGGAAGTCCGGCGAACCGTTCCTGGTCACCCTGCGCCGGCACGCCGACGCGGCCGGCCAGAAGCTCGACGAACCCCGGCTGGCCGAGGCGTGCCGGCCGGAGCGGTACGTGGAACGCCTCGGCCCGGTCTTCGATCGCCTGGCCGCCCTGCGCTGAGCCGCGGTGCGGGCCGGTCCGGCGCGGTGGGCGCCGGCTCAGGCTACGGCGGGTTCGCGCTTGGCGTGCTCCTCGACGGCCCGGTCGGCGTCCGCGCGGGACTGGGCGCCCATCTCGATGAAGGCGTCCAGCGCCGGGTTCACACCGGCCAGCGTGAGCTGGGTGGTGATGATGTGCGGCTCGCCGCCGAGGGCCTCGAAGACGAGGCGCAGGTACGGCTCAAGGTGGTCCCAGGTCTCACGGGGCGAACCGGGACTGTAGCCGCCGCCCTTGGCGAGCAGGACGGTGACCGGCCGGCCGGCGAGCACGCCACCCTCCGGCTGGACGGTGCGGCCAACCACGATGACGTTGTCGAGCCAGGCCTTGAGCTGCGCGGGAACGCCCCAGTTGTACATCGGCGCGGAGACCAGGAGGGCGTCGGCGGCTTCCAGTTCGGTGACCAGCTCGAGCCGCTCGGCCCAGGCCGCGGCCTGGGCCGGCGTGTGCGCGTCGGCCGGGCTGCTGGCGGCCGTGAAGCCGTCCCAGGTCAGCAACGGCGGCGGGGTGGCGGCCAGATCGCGGTAGGTCACGGTGCGGTCGGCCCCGCTGGCCAGCCAGGTTTCCACGTACCGGCGGGCGAGATCGCGGGAGTGCGATCCGTCCTGACGGAGGCTGGAGTCGATGTGCAGGAGATTCGTCATGCGGTCCTCCGGGTGGGCACGGCCGGGCCGGCGCCCGGTCTCATTCAAGTTAATCGAGAGATAATCTCTGTCAACACCTATCCTAGACGCAGATTATCTCGCCGGACAACCAGGTACGATTGCGGTGTGAGTGAGACGGTCGCCGCCACCAGCGTGCCCGTCCCGCACGACCTGCCGGGGGAGGTCGGTGCCGACCTGGCCTGGCTGCTCGGCCAGGCGTTACATGGCTTCCTGACCCTGTGCGAGCAGGTGTCGAGCGAATTCCCGGCCGGGCTGCGGGGCGTCCACGTCCTGCGGGCCGCCGATGGTCAGGCCCGCAACCAGCTGGAGATCGCCAATCTGCTCGGCGTCGACCGGTCGGTGATGGTGCGGATCGTCGATGAGCTGGAGCGGTCCGGCCTGGTCGCGCGGTGCCCGGACCCAACTGACCGGCGGGCCCGGCTGCTGGCTCCGACCCCGCTCGGGCGCCAGCGGCTGGCCGAGACGAACGAGCAGCTGGCCCAGGTCGAAGCCCACCTGCTGGCCCCGCTGGCGGACCGTGGGGTGGCCTTGACCAGCGCCCTGCAGCAGGTCGTGTGCGCCTTGCAGGCGGCGGACGGCGACTTCGGCCCGGCGTGCCAGGCGCTGGATCCGTGCGCCGGGGGCGCGGACGGGGCCGACGGCCGGGATCCCTGACCGCGCGGCACCGCCGACGAGATGGCCGGGCGCAGAAGCCGATACGGTCAGAGCATGCCGCTGACGCATGAGGAGTTTGCCGGCCTGACCCATCTGGGGTCGGGCAAGGTGCGGGAACTGTTCGCTGTCGGAGACGATGCCGTGCTGCTCGTCGCGAGCGACCGGATCTCCGCCTTCGACGTCGTCCTGCCCACCGAGATCCCCGACAAGGGCGCGGTGCTCACCGCGCTGTCGCTGTGGTGGTTCGACGAGCTCGCCGATCTCGTTCCGTCGCACGTCATCAGTGCGAACGTGGACGAGTACCCGGCCGAGCTGGCGCCCTACACCGAGCAGTTGCGGGGTCGGTCGATGCTGTGCCGACGGCTCGCGATGGTGCCCGTGGAGGCGGTCGCGCGGGGTTATCTCACCGGCAGCGGCCTGAAGGACTACCGGCGGACGGGTGCGGTGAGCGGCCATACGCTGCCCGCCGGCCTGGTCGACGGCAGCGAGCTTCCGCGGGTCATTTACACCCCGTCGACGAAGGCCCCGATCGGCGAACACGACGAGAACATCAGCCGGGCCGACGCCGCCGACCGGGTCGGGCCCGAGGTGGCCGGCGAGGTCGAGAAGCTGACCCTCCAGATCTTCGGCCGGGCCAGCGAACTGGCGGCCGAGCGTGGACTTCTGCTCGCGGACACCAAGTTCGAGTTCGGGCACGACGGCGACGGGGTGCTGCGGCTCGCCGACGAAGTGCTGACCCCGGATTCGTCCCGTTTCTGGCCGGCGGACCAGTGGAAGCCGGGGCAGGCTCAGCCATCGTTCGACAAGCAGTACGTCCGCGACTACCTCGAGGCCGCCGGTTGGGACAAGACCGAACCCGGGCCGGCGCTTCCCGAGGAGATCGTGGCCGCCACCCGCGCCCGCTACGTGGAGGCGTACGAGCGGCTGACGGGGATCTCGTTCGCCGACTACCTCGCCACCGCCTGACCGGCCCGGTCGCCCGTCAGCGACGGGGCTCGAGACTGAAGTGGCGGACCGCGAAGATGGACGCCGCCACCAGCCAGATCGCCATCACCCCGATCTGCGACCAGGCCCACCCGTGGGTGGGACCGTGCGCGAGCCGCGGGTCGAACGCGGCGAAGATGGCCTGGACCAGCGGTCGGACGGGAAATATCCCAGCGATGTGCGACAGGGTGGTATCTGACTTCACCGGGAAGAAGACCCCGGAGATGAACAGGACGGGAAAATAGACGAAGTTGACGATCGCCGGCGCGGCGTTCCCGTTCGGAACTATCGCGGCGACCGCGATCCCGATCGCGCAGAACGTCGCCGCCCCGACCACCAGGGCGGCGATGAGGGCGAGGTAGTGCCCCGGGAAGGTCACGCCGTAGACAACGATGCCGAAGACCGTGGAGATTGCCACGAGCAGAGCCGCGATGACAACCTGTGCCACGAGCAGGCCGCCGATGAAGTCCCGGACCCGCAACGGTGTGCCCCGCAGCCGCTTCAGGAGGCCTGAGTCGCGCCGGATCGACAGCGAGATGGCGATGCTGGCATAGCAGCTGGAGATCACCCCGTAACCGATGATCGCGGGGATGTAGTACTGGTTGTATTTGAGGCCACCGAGAAAGTCGATGTGATCGTTGTTGTTCAGGGACGCGAAGATCACCAGAAACATCAACGGAAACGCGAAGGTGAAGAATGCCGACGCGGGATTGCGCCAGAACGACTTCAGTTCGTACCGGGTCTGGATGGCGATCAGTTTCGGCTCCGGCACCCCGCGGGCGGCCGACCCCGGCCCGCGCGGACCCGGTGTGCCGGCCGTCCCGGTCAACGCCGTGCTGCCGGGGCTTTCCGTCGGCGGGTGAAGGGCGCTCATGATACCCACGTCTCCGTTCGCGTCGCGTCGTTCGCGGTGAGGTTCAGATAGACGTCCTCCAGGCTCGGCCGGGTGACGGCCAGACCGTCCAGCCGGTCACCCCGGTCGAGGGCCCAGCCGGTGAGGGCGTGCAGCGCGCGCGTCGGATCGTCGGTTTCGATCCGCACGCTGTTCCCGTCCAACGCCCGGCCGTCCACCGGAAGGTCCTCGACCCGGGCGCCCGACGGCATCGTGAAGGTGATGTGAACCGCGGCCTTGTCGCGGCCGCCGAGTGCGTCGGGGCTGTCTTCCGCCACGATGCGGCCGGCGTTGATGATGGCCACCCGGTCGGCGAGTTCCTGGGCTTCTTCCATGTAGTGCGTGGTCAGCAGAATGGTCGTGCCCAGGTCGCGCAATGAGCGCACCAGGTCCCACGCCTCGCGTCGCGCGGACGGATCGAACCCTGTGGTCGGCTCGTCCAGAAACAGCAGGCGCGGCTTTCCGATGATCCCGAGCGCCAGGTCGAGCCGCCGCTGCTGCCCGCCGGACAGTTTCGAGACCCGGGCATCGGCCTTGGCCGACAGCCCGACCAGCTCGAGAGTTTCGTCGACGCCCCGACCATCGACGTAGTACGAACGTCGCTGGGCCAGCGTCTCGCGGGCGGTGAGGAAGCTGTCGACGGCGATGTCCTGCAGCACGATCCCGATCTCCCGCCGAAGCGCGAGGTCGGTGGACCGGTCGCCCGGGTCGAACCCGAGCACGCGAACGTCACCGGCGCTGGCCGGCCGGTAGCCCTCGAGGATTTCCAGGGTTGAAGTCTTGCCGGCGCCGTTCGGCCCCAGCAGGGCGAAGATCTCCCCTTCACCGACGGCGAAGTCGATTCCCCGCACCGCCTCAACAGCCCCGTAGGTCTTACGGAGCCCGCTGACCCGTATCGCCGTTCCCGGTTTCCCGGCCCCACCAGTGACTGGCACGTTCAGCCTCCCCTACGCGCCGACGTCCGTCTGATCAAAGACGGCATCCGCGACCGCTGCACCCGACGAGCTGCGTCGCCAACCGTAGGGGACGGGGACGACCGCGTCCTCAATCGCCCGGATGACCGGCAGGGTGGATATCCACGGTTGACCATCAGTCGCCCGGATAGCGGACGTGAATTCCTCCCCCTCCGCTGGAAACCGTGATCGTGCGGGCGCTGCGCGGATCCTGCCGGACCTCCACGTCGGTTCCACCGCCCCCGGCACTGGCGCTGACCGCGTAGGGGCCGGACCGGTCGGGCACCTCCACGGTGACTCCGGCTCCGCCACTACGCGCGTGGACGGTGGACGGTACGGCCGCGAAGCTCAGCCGGACCCCACCCCCGGAACTGTCGACGTCCACCCGGTTCGCGCGCAGGTTCACGGCGTGCACTCCGCCCCCGGCGGACTCCAGCCGAAGATCGCCGGCCAGCCCGGTGGCGTTGATCCCGCCGCCGGAGCTCCGGGCCGAAACCGGGAAGCCGGCCGGCACCGTGATGCTCAGGTGGCCGGAACACCCGATGGGCGCCCAGTTCGAGCAGCTCAGCCTGACCCGGAGGGTGCCGTTTCCGGTCATGGTCACGCTGGGACGCGGGTCTCCCCAGGCCACCAGAAGGCGATAGCTGATGACGCCCGGCGCGCCGGGACTAACGCCACCCGTGATCGAGACTCCGAGGCCGTCGGTGGAAATGTCGAGGGCTCGCACGTTGGCGGTGCTGAATTGACGCTGCCCGTTGTGATGCCCGAGCCGCAGCAAGGTGACCAGCGCCAGAGATCCGTATCCGACAAAAGCAATCGTCAGCAGAACGCCGATGAACAGGGCGATCTTTCTCGGCCCGGACCCGGGCAGCTGCGGCCGCCGGTCGGCAGCGGCCGCCCGGTCCGCATCCGCCGCTACCGGGATGGACAGCGCTGTGGCGCGGTGCGGCTGATCGGTCATGAGGCTGCCTCCGGACCGGCGTCGATGTAGCGCAGAACGGCAAGGACGCGGCGGTGGTCGTTGGCGACCGATTCCAGCCCGAGCTTGGCGAAGATGTTCGCGATGTGCTTCTCGACCGCTCCGCCGGACACGACCAGCGCGGTGGCGATGCCGGCATTCGATCGGCCCTGGGCCATCAACGCGAGGACCTCCCGTTCGCGACCGGTGAGCGCGGCTATCGGGTCGGCTCGCCGGGACCGGGCCAGAAGTTGGGAGACGACCTCCGGGTCGAGCGCAGTGCCACCGTCGGCCACCCGACGGAGCGCTTCGAGGAAGGTGCCGACGTCAGCGACCCGGTCTTTCAACAGGTAGCCCACGCCCCGGGTTTCATTGGCGATGAGCTCGGTCGCGTACCGTTCTTCGACGTATTGACTGAGAACCAGGATCCGCAGGTCGGGCCAGCGCCGCCGCAGCACGAGAGCCGCCCGCAGCCCTTCGTCGGAGTGCGTGGGGGGCATCCGGACATCGACGATCGCGAGGTCCGGCAGTTCACCGCGTTCGCCCAGCTCGTCGGCGTGCCGGAGCAGCGTTTCCGCGTCGCCGACCGCATCGACGACCTCGATGCCGTCGTCCTCGAGCAGGCGTCCCAGCCCGGCGCGCAGAAGCACCGAGTCCTCCGCCACGATCACGCGCATGGAAGCCTCACCGTCACGGTTGTGGGACCGCCCACCGGGCTGTCCACCAGTAGGGAGCCGTCCAGGGCCCGGGCCCGATCGGCCAGGCCCCGTAGTCCCGCGCCGTCCGCGTCAGCCCCGCCGCGACCGTCGTCGGTGACCGTGACGAGCAACTGATCGGCCTCCCGGACGGCGGTGACCGACGCGTGCGTCGCCTCGGCATGCTTGGCGATGTTGGTCAGCGTCTCGGCGACAAAGAAGTAGGCAACCGCTTCGGTGCTCGGCGAACACTCGCCGGATCCGTGCGTCGCCACCGTGACCGGGACCGGGCACCGGGCCGCGAGCGCCGACAGCGCCGCGTCCAGACCGCGGTCGGACAGCACGGCCGGGTGGATGCCTCTCACCAGGTCCCGCAGCTCAGCAAGCGTTTGCTTGGCTTCGTCGTGCGCGGCGGAGACCAGCGCGGTCACTTCGTTCGGGCTGGCGACGTTGCCCTCCAACTTCACGCGGGCCCGTCCGAGCGTGACCGCCAGCGCTACCAGCCGCTGTTGAGCTCCGTCATGAAGATCCCGTTCAATCCGGCGACGTTCGGCGTCGGCCGCGTCGACCACCTTGGTACGGGTCGTACGGAGCTCGGCGACCCGCCCGGTCAACACCTCCCGGCGGCTCGGACCAAGGAAGCTACGAACCAGCGACGTGGACAGGGCGGCGCTGCCCCGGGTGACCCACGGGGCCAGAAGCAGCGCAACCAGCCCGATCACGACGGCCGGAGCCAGGTGCGACGCCGCGGACAGGTTGCCGAAGATCTCCGCCGGACCGTTCGGAAGCCGGTGGACCCAGAGGGGAAGGGTCGTCCCCACCAGACCGGCCGACCAGAAGGTGACGACGAAGACGAGCCCGATGGTGGATGTCGGTAGCAGGAGCAAGAGGTAGGCAACGGCCCGCCAGCGCGCGGCGTTGCGCAGCGTCCGCATCAGGAAGCGGCGGTGCTGGTCACCGGCGTAGTCGGCCGGCGGGACGACCTCGTTCAGGTACACGGTCAGGCGGCCGCGTTCGAACCGCCCGGCGTACTCGGCACCGTGCAACAAGGCGAGCAGGAGCAGGAACCCAGCCCCGGCGAGCGGCGCGAGGCTGACACCGAGGGCCAGCAGCACCGCCGCCGCCACGAACGCCGGCACCGCCAGTGGAAAGCCCGTGACGACGTAGAAGGCGGCCGCCCAGGTCCGGCCGGACACCAGGGCGCGCAGTGGCCCCGGGCGACGGTGTCCAGCGGGGGCTGCATTCATGGCGATCACGCTACGGGCCCGGTCGGTGCCCGACCATGCGGGTAGCGGCCGTCTCGGGGTGGGGTTGGCCCCACCACGAAGAGGGGGGAACACACCGCTGACGAAGGCGGCCCCAACCCAGATCGTTCTGGGCATGAAGACCTCCCGCAATCGTCAAACCGACCCGACCGGAGGGCGACCACCGGCCCGCCACCTCGCGGCCCGGGCCGCCGCCTGGAGCGTGCGGCACCGTCGGCTGGCCATCATCGGCTGGCTGGTCGGCGTGGTCATCGTCGTCCTGCTGGGCTCCGCGCTCGGGACCCACCAGCTGACCGACGCCCAGAACAGCGCGGGCGGAGACAAGCGTGCCCAGCAGGTCCTCCAGACCGCCGGCTTCGTCGACCCGGCCGCGGAAAGCGTCCTGGTCCAGCGACCGACGACCGCGTCCGCGCCGCCGTTGGCCCGCGACGCCCGACTCCGGAGCGCGGTCGCCGACGTTGTCACGCGGGTCCGGGCCACCGGACGGGCCGGTGAACTGCGCGCTCCCTACGGCGTCGCCGGAGCGGCCCGAGAGGATTCGCAGCTCTCGCGGGACGGACGTTCGGCGTTGGTGACCTTCACCCTGCCGGGTGATCCGGACAAAGCGACCGACCGGGTCGCCCCGGTGCTCGATGCCGTCTCGACGGCCGCGAAAGCCCACCCGGGCCTGCGGATCGAGGAGTTCGGGCAGGCCAGCGCGGAAAAAGCCCTCAACGACACCTCCGGAAACGACTTCCAGCGGGCCGAACTGATGGCGGTGCCGATCTCCCTGGGCATCCTGCTGGTCGTGTTCGGAGCCGTGGTGGCCGCGCTGGTGCCGGTGGTCCTGGCTCTGTCGGCGTTCGCCGCCGCGCTCGGGCTGCTGGCGTTCGCCAGCCGCATCTGGCCTGTGGACCAGACCGCGACGTCGGTCATGCTGCTCATCGGGCTCGCCGTCGGTGTTGACTACGCCTTGTTTTACCTGCGGCGGGAGCGGGAGGAGCGCGCGAAGGGGGTCAGTGCCCCCGACGCCCTGGCCATCGCCGCCGACACCTCCGGTCGGGCGGTCCTGACCTCCGGTCTGACCGTCGCGGCGGCCATGGTGGGGCTCGGATTCACCGGGCTCGGGACCTTCACCGGCGTCGCGGTCGGAACCACCGCCGTGGTACTGATCGCCGTCCTCGGCTCGCTCACCGTTCTTCCCGCGGTGCTGTCGGCCCTGGGTGACAACGTCGTGCGCCTCCGCTTGCCGTTCCTGAGCCGATCAGCGCGGGCCGACCACCCGATCGGGCGTCGGGCCGCGCGGCGCCGGCACGTCGAAGCCGACCCCCGACGCGGGATGTTCGGGGTCCTGCTCCGGCGACCGGCGCTGGTGACCGGGATCGTCGGCGGGCTCCTCGTCCTACTGGCGCTGCCGGCCCTCGGCCTGAAGACCGCCGCGCCCGGCATCGACGACATTCCGCGCAATGTGCCGATCATGCGGACCTACGCCCGGATGCACACCGCGTTCCCCGGCGGGCAGACGCCGGCCGTCGTCGTGGTGTCGGGTGCCGACGTAACGTCACCGAGCGCGAAGGCTGCGCTGGCCGACCTGCGCCGCCGGGCACTGGCCACCGGCCGGATGTACAACCCGATCACGGTCGATGTGAACCCGGCGCACACCGTGGCCCGCATCTCGGTCCCGCTGGCGGGCTCAGGAACGGACCCGGCGTCCACCCAGGCCGTCAAGATCCTCCGTAGTCAGGTCATCCCGGCGGCGCTGGCCCCGGCCGGGAGCACCGGCCTGCACGCGGACGTCACCGGCATGACGGCGGCGTCGGTCGACTTCGGTACCCAGCTGCGGCACCGGGTCCCGATCGTGGCCGGGTTCGTCCTGGCCCTCGCGTTCATCCTGCTCATGGCGGCCTTCCGAGGTCCGGTGGTGGCCACCATCGCGGTGGGCCTCAACCTGTTGTCGGTAGGGGCGGCCTACGGCCTGCTGGCGCTGGTGTTCCAGCATCACTGGGCCGACGGCCTGCTCGGCTACACCTCGACCGGGATGATCGCGAGCTGGTTGCCGCTCTTCCTGTTCGTCGTCCTGTTCGGGCTCTCGATGGACTACCAGGTGTTCGTGCTGAGCCGGATCCGGGAAGGCATCCGGGACGGCTTGAGTCCCCACGACGCGGTGGTCCACGGGGTGCGGCGCAGCGCCGGCGTGGTGACGAGCGCCGCCACGATCATGGTCGCGGTCTTCTCGATCTTCGCGACGCTGTCTCAGGTGAGCATGAAGCAGCTGGGCGTGGGCCTGGCCGCGGCGGTCCTGCTGGACGCGACCGTCGTCCGGGTAATTCTCCTGCCGGCCGTGCTCACCCTGGTCGGAGAGCGGGCGTGGCGGCGGGACCTGGAGGACCGGGCCTTCCCCGGGCCGGCCCCCGTGACGGTCGACCCGAGGCCCGAGATCGGAGCCAAGCAGCTCACATAGGGTCGCCGCGGCCGGCGGGCAACATTGCGGCCGGGTTACGCTGGTCGTCATCGTCCGGTACCCCTCAAGAGGACTGGAACGGAAATGACCACTCAGCTGGCCACCGCCGTGGCCGTACCCCGCACCGCTGCGCCCGCCGTCGCGCGCGACCGCGCCGAGCTCGCGGCGCTCCTGAAGACCGCGGATCCGGCCCCCGGCCAACCACCCGCCGTCCGGGCCGTCGTCATGACCATGGGCGCCCTGCACGACGGGCACGCGACCCTGCTGCGGGCCGCCCGGGCGCGCTGCGATCAGCTCGTGGCCACGATCTTCGTCAATCCGCTGCAGTTCGGGCCGGGCGAGGATCTTGACCGCTACCCACGCACCCTCGACGCCGACCTGGAGTTGTGCGCGCGCGAACAGGTCGATGTCGTCTTCGCGCCGGTCGCGGTCCACGGGACGCCACCACTGGTGCGGGTCTCGGCGGGTTCCCTCGGCGAGATCCTCGAAGGTGCCTCCCGGCCGGGCCATTTCGACGGGGTCCTCACAATCGTCGCCAGCCTGCTGCACCTGGTCCGCCCGGACCTGGCGTTCTTCGGCGAGAAGGACGCCCAGCAGCTGGCCCTGATCCGTCGGATGGTGGCGGACCTGGCCTTCCCGACGACGATCGTGGGTGTCCCGACGGTGCGCGACCCGGACGGTCTGGCCCGATCGAGCCGCAATGCCTACCTCAGCGTGGCCGAGCGGCAGGCGGCGCTCGCTCTGCCTCGGGCTCTGGCCGCCGGCGACGCGGTGGCCCGGCGGCACGGGAGCGGGGGAGACGTCCTGCGGGCCGGCCGGACCGTTCTCGATGCCGAGCCGGAGGTCGTCGTCGACTATCTCGAGCTGGCCGACCCCACGACCCTGGGTCCGGCCTCGGCCGGTACGGCCCTGCTGCTCGTCGCGGCCCGGGTCGGCGCCACCCGCCTCATCGACAACCGGTCCGTCACCCTCGCCGCGCCCGGCACCGGATCAGCCAACCGGGAATCCGCCCGCGGGAGCACCGGGACCGACGCCGTCACCGTTCCGTCGGCCGACGCGCGCCAGCGCTGAAGGAAAGGTCACTCCACCGTGTTCCGAACCATGCTCAAGTCGAAGATCCACCGAGCCACCGTCACCCAGGCGGATCTCCACTACGTCGGATCGGTGACCGTCGACGCGGACCTCATGGATGCGGCCGACCTCCTACCCGGGGAGCAGGTCACGATCGTCGACATCGACAATGGCGCCCGGCTCGAGACCTACGTCATCGAGGGACCCCGCGGGTCGGGCGTGATCGGCGTCAACGGGGCCGCCGCCCGGCTGGTTCACCCGGGTGACCTGGTCATCCTCATCTCCTATGCGATGGTCACGGACGCCGAGGCCCGGGCCCTGAAACCTCGGGTCGTCTTTGTGGACGCCGCCAACCGGATCTCGCGGCTGGGCAGCGACCCGGCCGCCGCCATCCCCGATGACCTGTCCAGCCTGCGCGGGGATTCGATCCCGGCCGGTGCGCCCGGCGGCGACGCGATCCGGAGCACCACCCCATGACGTTCCTGCCCTGCCGGCTCGGTGCCCCGAACGCGGGCTGGCGGCGCGACACCGACATCGTCGTCATCGGCTCCGGGGTGGCCGGCCTGACCGCCGCTCTGCACGCCCGGGCCTCGATGCCCGACACCCGGGTGCTCCTGGTCACCAAAACCGTGCTGGACGAAGGGTCGACCCGCTGGGCCCAGGGTGGCATCGCCGCCGCCCTCGACCCCGATGACACCCCCGAGGAGCATCTGACCGACACGCTCGTCGCCGGCGTCGGGCTGTGTGACGCGGCCGCCGTCCGGGTCCTGGTCGCCGAGGGGCCGGACCGGGTCCGCGACCTCGCGGCCCGGGGCGCGGCGTTCGACACCGGACCGGACGGGACCTTCGCGTTAACCCGGGAAGGCGGTCATCTCCGTAACCGGATCGTGCACGCCGGCGGGGACGCCACCGGCCTGGAGGTCGAACGGGCCCTCATCGCCGCGCTACGCGCCGACGAACGCATCGAAGTGATCGAGCACGCCCTCGTCCTCGATCTGTTGCTCGGTGCCGCCGGCCGCGCCGCCGGGGTGACCCTGCACGTGCTCGGGGAGGGCACCCGGGACGGGGTCGGCGCGGTTCTGGCCCGAGCGGTCGTCCTGGCCACCGGCGGGATGGGCCAGATCTACGCCGCCACCACCAACCCGGCCGTCTCGACCGGCGACGGCGTCGCCCTGGCGCTCCGCGCCGGGGCCGTCGTCACGGACCTGGAGTTCGTGCAGTTCCACCCCACCTCCCTCTGGCTCGGGGGCGGGGCCGCCGGGCAACAGCCACTGGTCAGCGAGGCGATGCGCGGCGAAGGCGCGATCCTCATCGACGCCGCCGGCCGCCGGGTGATGCTCGGCGCCCACCCGCTCGCCGACCTCGCGCCCCGCGACGTCGTGGCCAAGCAGATGTCCCGGACCATGGCCGCCCAGGGCACCGACCACCTGTTCCTCGACGCCCGGGGCCTCGGCCCGGACATGCTGCTGGGCCGGTTCCCCACCATCACGGCGCGCTGTCGGCAGGCCGGCATCGACCCGGTGACCGAGCCGATCCCGGTCGCCCCGGCCGCGCACTACGCCAGCGGCGGCGTGCGCACCGATCTGTGGGGGCGCACCAGCGTGCCGGGTCTCTACGCGTGCGGCGAAGTGGCCTGCACCGGAGTGCACGGCGCGAACCGGCTCGCTTCCAACAGCCTGCTGGAGGGACTGGTGTTCGCCGCCCGGATCGCCGACGATCTGGCCCGCCAGCTGCCCGTCCAGGCGATACCGGCCGAACCGGTGGTGGGCCGCGGATCGGCCGGGCTCACCGACCCGGCCACGCGGGGCGATCTCGGGCGCGCCATGACCGACGGGGCCGGGGTGCTGCGCAGCGCGGAAAGCCTCTCGGCCACGGCGAAGGCGCTCGCCACCTTCGGCGACATTCCCACCGAGCGGGGAGCCGTCACCGCCGGTCCCGAGGCGTGGGAGGCCACGAACCTGCGGACCGTGTCGACGGTGCTGGTCGCCGCGGCCACCGCCCGCGAGGAAACCCGCGGGTCGCACTGGCGGGAGGACTTCCCGAACACCGACGATCGCTGGCAGGGGCATGTCCTGACCAGACTCGACGTCGAAGGAGAGCTGTCGGTGACCTTCGAGCCGGCCGCGTCGACCCGGTCCGGGTCGGCCGGCCCAGCGGGCGCCCCGGCGACCACTCCCGAGGCGGCGAGCTGCCCGTGAGCCTGTCCACCACGACGATGGCCGCGCTCCGAGCGGCCGGTCTCGACCCGGGCGCCGTTCAGACGCTGGTGCTCGCCGCGATCGACGAAGATCTCGCCGGCGGGGTCGACGCGACCACCACCGCGACGGTGCCGTCCGCGTTGCAGGGCCGCGCCGCGGTGGTGGCGCGGGCCCCAGGGGTCGTCGCCGGGCTGCCCGTCGCGGCCGCCGTCTTCGAAACCGTCCTGGGATCCGACGTCCGGCTCACCTTCCCGGCCGCGGACGGCGACCGGGTGACCCCCGGAACGGCCGTCCTTCAGGCCGATGGGCGGGTCCGGGGACTCTTGACCGCCGAGCGCACCGCGCTGAACCTGCTGTGCCACCTGTCCGGCGTCGCGACCTTGACCCGTGCGTGGGTCGACGCGATCGCCGGCACCGGCGCGGCGATCCGGGACACCCGCAAGACCATGCCGGGCCTCCGCTCGCTGGAGAAGTACGCCGTGCGCCAGGGCGGCGGCGAAAACCACCGCATGTCCCTGTCGGACGCCGCGCTCGTCAAGGACAACCACGTGGTCGCGGCGGGTGGGGTCGCCGCCGCCTTCGCGGCGGTGCGCGACATGTTCCCCGACCTGCCGGTGGAGGTCGAATGCGACACCGTCGAGCAGGTCAAGGAGGCGGTCGTCGCCGGGGCGGACCTCATCCTGTGTGACAACATGACCAACCCTGATCTGCGGGCCTCGGTCGCAATCGCCCGCCCCGCGGGGGTACGACTCGAAGCGAGCGGCGGACTGACCCTCGGCCAGGCCCGGAGCGTGGCTGCCACCGGCGTCGACTACCTCTCGGTCGGCGCGCTCACCCACTCGGTGCCCGCCCTCGACCTCGGCCTCGATCTCAGCTCCGGCTCCCCCGGCACGCCGTAGTCGCACCTGTCCACCCGTCCGCCCGTCCGCTCCAGGAACGCCCAGGAGAAGATCGCGATGCTGCTCGCCGTCGACGTCGGCAACACCAACACCGTCCTGGGTGTCTTCAAGGGCGACAAGATGACCCAGTCATGGCGCATTCGGACCCAGGCCGCCGCGACCGCTGACGAACTCGCCCTTATCTACCGAGGGCTGCTCGATGGCATAGAAGTCGACGGTCTCTCCGTCAGCTCGACGGTACCGGCCATGCTGCGCGAAATCCGGCGGATGGCCGTCAAGGCGTTTCCCGGTGTCCCCACGGTGATCGTCGAGCCAGGAATCAAGACCGGCGTTCCCATCCTCATCGACAACCCGAAGGAGGCCGGAGCGGACCGCATTATGAACACCCTCGCGGCCCATCACCTGTACGGCGGGCCGTCCATCGTCGTCGACTTCGGTACCTCGACAAACATCGACGTCGTCTCCGCCCGGGGTGAGTTCCTCGGGGGCGCGTTCGCGCCCGGCATCGAAATTGCCCTGGACGCGCTGGCCAGCCGGGCGGCGGCCCTGCGCAAGGTGGAGCTGGTACCGCCCCGCTCGGTGATCGGCAAGGGCACCGTCGAGGCCCTGCAATCGGGGATGATCTACGGCGTGGCCGGGCAGGTCGACGGGCTCGTTCGCCGCATCACCGCCGAACTGGGTACCCCGACCACCGTGATCGCCACCGGCGGGCTCGCGTCGCTGGTCCTGGCCGAGAGCGAGACCCTCGAGTACTACGAACCGCACCTCACCCTGATCGGCCTCCGCCTCGTCTTCGACAAAAACACGTAGTTTCCCTGCTCCGGGCCAGGTCACAGACCTATAGCCGACCCTCAGTCCGCACCGGGCCCGCAGGAGTAACAATCTTCCAGGCGTCGTCGAGCGCCTTGCGGGTGCGGTCCTCAGAGTTCGGCATCAGGTGGGGCCTGCCACTCCCGCAGGTGGACGTCGAGGTCGTCGACCAGGCCCCGGGGCGCACCGCGATCGGTGGCCCGGGTGATGAACCGGGCGATGCAGTCCCCCACCTCGGTGAGCTTGCGGTCCCGCGAAACCCGGAGCGCCTCGTGGGCGTAGGTGAACGCGGGTTCGATCTCATCGCGCTCGAACATGGCGATCGCCGCGTCTACGCGGACGTAGGCCCGGTGCCCGGTGGCCGGCGAGCTGTCGAGCCGGGAAATCCCGGTCTCGGTGTGCAGCAGGGCGGCGTGGGGGTTGCCGGCGTCGAGGTAGACGGCGGCGGTGATGGAGTCGAGCTCGGCCGGGTTCAGGTGGTCGGGGTGCCAGCCGGGTACGCCGCGCTGGGTCGGGGTGAAGGCGTCCACCGTCCGCCAGGCGGCGTCGAGCGCTTCGGCGGCGCCCCGGCGGTCGCCGAGCTTGGCCAGCGACCATCCGATGCCCTCAGCGGCCAACCGGGCGGCCACCGGCGACCCGCCCGGCGCCCGGCGGTGGCCGTCCCGGGCGTACGCGAGCGCCTCCTTGGGCCGGTCATCGTGCAGTTCGATGGATGACTGCAGGAGCCTGATCCACGCCTCGTTGGTGGGGTCCTCACCGAGCCGGGAATGCACCGACGCCTGGGCCAGCCGCCGCGCGGCCGGGCCCGGG
The DNA here is from genome assembly GCA_026225295.1 of Frankia alni. GTDB lineage: Bacteria > Actinomycetota > Actinomycetes > Frankiales > Frankiaceae > JAMFSN01. The sequence goes on along the minus strand of JAMFSN010000305.1, from coordinate 1,663 downwards.
AATCCGGAGTCCAACGACGTGTTGCCCAGCAGGGCACCCAACCGGCCCGTGACGGCGTGCATCCGGCGCTGGGACTGGGCGGTGAGGGTGCCCTCGGACAGGATCGCGTGCGCGGTCGGCAGCTCCCGGCGGACCGCCTGCGCGGTCGCCGGGATCGGCGCCCGGGCGTAGCTGTCGGTCAACCGGCGGGTGATCCGCTCGAACTCATCGACGACTTCGGGGGCGATGTTCACGCGGGAACCACGAACGACGAGCAGGCCGGGGACGGACGCCGCGGCAAGGATGAAGATCCGTCGATCCACGGTCGCCACCTCCGACGCTCAGTCCCCTCGTTCCGAGTGTCGGTCGTGCGTGCGTGATCGGTCTGCCCGTTCGCCATGTCGCTCCCCGTGGTCGGCCCGTTGCCGCGTCGGGCACGGTAGCGAGATCACGGGGAGCGTGGCGGTGGTTTCGGGAAACGAGCCACGACCGGCCCCGACTGAGTCAGACCGGCTCGGGCCGTCTGGGTCGGCGCGGGATCCGCTCCACCCACGACCGGACCAGCCCGCCCAGCGGGATGCCGTCGAGGCCCTGGGCGACGAGGACCAGCTCGATCCCCAGCGCCAGCCAGCCCAGCGCGGCGGCGACCAAAAAAGGCCGCGACGGCGAGGCCGGCCAGGCCGGGGACTTCGACGAGATCGGACACGTCTACGACCAGCGCCCCGCCGAGGAGCCGGGCGGCGGGCAGCGGTCGGCGTGATGGCGGCCACCGTCGAGCCGGATCCGTTCCCCGGCCTGGATCTCGTTGCCGCACCGGGGGCAAGTCGATGGTCGGGTGGGTGGACTTCTCGACGAAGACCATGGCGGCCCCGGCGGTCTCCACGGTAAGGATTCCCGCCACGTATCGAATGAGGGCCTGGCCGCACCGACATTGCGCATTCGGGTGCCACGGCCGGGCACAGATCCGTTCAGAGCGTTCAAGCGGCGAGCGACCGTTCAGGGCGCGTGAGAACCGCGGGCGTCACTCCCAGCGCAACGATTCGGCCGGTGGTCGGCGGACCGCCCGGCGCGCGGCCTCGGCACCCAGCAGCCCGCACAGCAGCGGAGCGGCCAGCGCGATGACCACCAGCGGACCGCCGCCCGGCAACGCCGCGAAGTCCGGACCAGCACCGATACCGCTGGTCACCGCGTTCGACAGCGCGCGGAACGCGACCAGCCCGAGGGGCAGCCCGACCACCGCCGCCGCGAAACCGGTCCCGGCCGCGGCCACCACCCCCTGCCCGACCAACTGCCGGGGTGTGAAGCCCAGGGCCTGCTCGACCCCGGTGACCCGGGTCTGTTCCGCGTTGGCGGTCAGCAGCGCGGCCATGAGGTTGGCCAGCGCGACGATGCCCAGCAGACCGACGATCAGCCCGATCGACACCCGGACCACCGAGACCCCGCCGGCCGGATGGTCGTCGATCGCCTCGACGTCGGCGACGGAGGCCAGTCGCGTGCGCAGGTCAGCCACCCCCGCGACCGCGGTCACGCCCGCCGCGGTGGTCACCCGGTAGGCGTCGGGTACGGCGCCCGGCTCGAGCATGCGCAGGTCGGCCAGGCGCAGGGCGACGATGTCGCCGCTGTCCTCGGTTTCGCGGTACCAGCCGACCACCCGCCCGGTGAACGGTCGACCGTCGATCCGCAT
>JAMFSN010000042.1 GCA_026225295.1 Frankia alni | reverse complement strand
GTACCCCTTCCGCGGCAGCGAGATAGGTGATGGCTCAGCCATCATCGCAACCACGGGCGCGCCCGTGCGCCGGATCGGGTCAGGAGGGCGCATCAGCGCTCAGTCCGACCGTTGGGGGTGTGTCGACCACCAGGACCACCGCCGGCCGCGCGCCGTCGTTGGCAGCACTGCCGGTGGCCAGGAAGAAGTTGACGAAGGCGGCGGCCGAGCCGACCAGGAAGGCCAGGCCCATGCCGGCGATGACCCCGCTCTTGCCGACCATGGAGGCGCGGTCGAGGCCCATCCGCTCGCCGAGCGCCCAGGCGATACCGCCGATGAGCACCGCCGCGACGGCCGCGTAGATCGCGTAGGTCGCCAGGGCGTTGATCAGCTTGGTCAGGGATTCGGTGGCCGGTGCGTCGCCGATGGTCGGGCGCGGGACCTTGGGATTGTCGGTCGGCGCGGCAAGGATGATCGCCCTCGCTGCGGTGGCCTGGACGATCATCCGATTTCCTTTCGTACGACTCCGGCGACAGCAAGAGGCTGCCTCGGGTCGGCGCTGACGCAGCTCTCCACGATCGTGGCGGCGAGTCGGAGAAACGCCTTCCTGGTTCTCCGCCGCGAACGCGGTCCTCTGATGGTCCCTTGTCCGGCCAGAGTCCGGTCGTAGGGGATCCGAACCAGTCCGGATACGTGACCGCCCAGGGCTGAGGCGGCGGCCCGGGTCCGCGGTGACCACCGCCCCCGCCGCAGCGAGGTCACGGCCACGATCACGACCGGCGGACTCCCGTTCCCAGCCGCGGGCGACCCGGTCAGTGCGACGACCGCGTCGACAGCTTCCCGGAGGTCGGCGGGGGTCGCGCGGGTCACCAGCACCACTGCGTGCGACTCGGTGAGGACCGCGGAGGTGACGGTGTCGTCGAGCCCGGCCGGGCAGTCGACCAGCACCAGCGGGTACCAGCTGTCCAGATCGGTGAGCGCTCCGTTGAGGTCGCGCAGGTCGAGGGGGGCCAGACCGTCCCGGCGCAGCCCTCGGACCGGCAGTACGTCGAGACCCTCGCCGTACGACCCGCTCTCGGGCCAGCCGCCGCCGACCTCGTCCTCACCGGACCAGTCGCGTCCTACCGCGCCCGTGGAACCGCCGACCAGCCGCCGGACGTCACCGAACGACGCCAGATCGGCCCGCGCGGACACCAGGACGCGGGCGTTACCGGTCGGAAAGACCCCGACCCGGGACGCGAGCGGAGCCGACCAGGCCGGTTCGTTCGCCGCCGGCTCCGCCGAAGGGTCGACGGCGACGACCGCCTCGCGCCGGGCTCCGGCCAACTCGAGGCCGGCCGCCGCGGTGATCGTCGTGCGGCCGACCCGCGGCCCGATGCTCACCACGGCGATCCGGCGCGACCCGCTGAGCGGCGCCGCGGCCCGGTCGATCAGCGGTTCCCGCACCGGGATCTCTTCCCAGGGTTCAAGGCTCACGTCCGCGATGACCGGTTCGGGCCAGGGCCAGAGCGTGTTCGCCTGCCGGTCCACCTCGGCCCGGGTCGCCACCGGAGCGGGTGCGGCGGCCACACCGGCCGTGGGCGGCTCGGGGGCCGCTTCGCCGGGCGGGGGTCCGAGCGGAGGGCGCGGTGCGAAGGCGGCCGGACGGCCCGTATCGCGGCTCCGGCGGTGCCGGGCGCCATCGGACGGGTCGAGCGGGGCGCCGAACGGCGGGAGGTCGTCGGGCTGGAGGCGGGCCTCGCCGGGGATGGTCGGGGGTTCGGTCGGGCGGTCGGCGGCGGCCCAGGCCGCCGCCGGCCCGGTCGCGTCGCTGGCGGTCGCCGCGCCGACGGTTAGGTCGCGGGTGGTCGCGGCGACTGAACGGGCCGGTGGTGCCGGTCGTCCACGGCGCGGCGGCGGGGCGGGAAACGTGGTCGGACCGACGTCCCGCCGGATCGGATGACCGGGTCGTTCGCCATGAACGGGCCGGGCGGGACCGTCCTTCGTGGACGCCGTCGCCGGTGGGGCCGCGAACCCGATCGGCGCCGGAACGCCCGGCAGCGTCGGGTCGTCAGCATCCTGTTCGCCGACCGACGGGACCTCGGGGGCGGTCGCGTCGGCAGTCGGCGCGGGGTTGGCCGGCGGAACCACCGCCGGCCCCGGCGCGGTCGGCGGGCCCAGGGTCGGCGGAGGCGCGGTCGGTGGGGGGGTCGGGTTCGTGACCGGGAGCGCCTCGGCGGCCGCGTCCGGATCCGGCTCGATCGGCGCGGGATCCGGAGTGGGCCCGTCGGTCGGGCCCGCCGCGGCCGCGGCGGGCGGTGGTACCGCGGTCGGAAGCTCCGCGCCGGGCGTCTCGGGGAGCGGTGGCCGCGCGTCCCCGGCTGGGCTTCCGCCCGGGTCTGATCCGGACGGCCCGGAGTCGGACTGGTCCAGCTCCGCGTCGGCCCGGAGGTCTTCCTCGGGCTCGCCCTCAAGCGAGTCATCCGGCGGAGTGGCGTCCCCACCGAGCAGGAAGGCCTGCGTGTCGGTGAGACCCGGATCGACGGATCCGGGATGATCGCCCCGGCGACGTCGACCCCGCCGGGCCGGCGGTCGGGACGATGCGCGACGATCATCCACGTCGCCACCCGATCCGGACGTGCCGAAATCGCCGGTTCCCTCGGTCGAGGAACCGGCATCCCGCACCGACGAGATCTTGGCACCGATCAGCGAAACGGGCCGTGCGTCACCCTCGTCGTCGTACGGTGCCTGTGGCGCATCGGTCACTCGACGTCGACCTCCCCGGGCATCTTACGGCGCCTTGGGGCCTGTTGGGACTACTTACGGTTACTTGGTTACGACTGCTACCGGAAAGATGTAACACTAGTGGTTGAAGCGTGACAAGGGCGCTCCGGGCTTCCGACCGGCATGACGGTCCCGGGCTGTAAGGAGGCCGCCGCAATGCTGCCGCGGGTCCCGATGCTGCCGCGGGTATTCGTCGGACCGCGCCCGGTCGGCCGGCCGCCCACCAGGGGGCGGCGAGCCGGGTTGGCGGCCGTTCTCGTCGTTCTGACCGGGCTGGCCGCGGCCTGCTCGGGTCTGACCGGTTCGACGGCGGCCCCGACGCCGACCCGCCCGGCCACGACCGGACCGCCGCCGGGCGCGAGCCAGGCTCCCGGTCCGCCGCTGGCCACCGCCTCACCGCCGGCCGCCGGGCTCGTGAATCTGCGCGATCCGGCTTCGGTCGCGGCTAGTTGCTTCATCCGTTGGCAGTCCTTCGACGCCCGCACCGACGACCCGGCCGCCGGCGTCCGGCGCGCCCGCTCGTGCATGACCAGCGACTTTTACACCTCGCTGGGCGGCGGCGCGTCCCAGCCGGCCTCCGCCGGCTGGCTCGTGCTGAAGACGGCCGCCACCCGTTCGACGGTCGACGTCCTGGCCGTCAGCCCGCTCGGTCCCGACACGCGGGCGTCCGGCCGGGTCGTGTTCCTGCTCAACGCGCGGCGCACGACCGTGGCCAAGGGAGCCGCGCCGGTCGTCTCGGTGACCACCCCGGCCCTGACCCTCCTTCGTCAGCTGAACGGGATCTGGCTGGTCGCCGCGGCCGATCTGGCCGGCTCGTACGGTCAGGCCCCCGGGCGTTAGGGGCGGGCCGGGATGGAGCGCCGCAAGAAGTGGATCATCGGGCTGGGGGTCGGGGCCATGGCCTCGATCGCGGGTTTCATCCTGTTGGTCGTTCTGATCGTGCTGCTGGTGACCTCGCCCTTCATCGCTCTGCAGAAGAACAAGGGCGGCAACGCGAAGCTCGTCAACACCGCCGGCATCCCCGCCGACCTCGTCTCGCTGATCACCAGTGCCGCCAACAACGCCGGCTGCCCCGAGGTCACGCCGTCGGTCCTGGCGGCCCAGCTGGCCCAGGAATCGGGCTTCAACCCGACCGCCCACAGCGGGGTCGGCGCGGAGGGGATCGCCCAGTTCATGCCGGCCACCTGGGTCACCTGGGGCGGCGGGGGCAACATCGACGATCCCAAGGACGCCATCCCGGCCGCCGCCCGGTACGACTGCGCCGTCGCCGCGTCCGTCGCGGCCGTCGCCTCGCCCGACCCCCGGGCCACCATGCTCGCCGCGTACAACGCCGGCCCCGGGGCGGTGATCGCCTACGCCGGCATCCCGCCGTTCACCGAGACCCAGAACTACGTCCGCAACATCCTGGCCCAGGCCCTTGTCTACGGGGATGACCTGTCGGGCGGGATCCAGGTCAACACCGGGACGATCGCCCCGGTCGTCGCGTTCATGCGCGCCCAGGTCGGCAAGCCGTACGTCTGGGGAGCGATCGGCCCGAACGCCTGGGACTGCTCCTCGCTCGTCCAGGCCGCCTACGCCAGGATCGGCGTCCAGCTCCACCGGACGACCTTCGAGCAGGTCGGGGACGGGGAAAAGGTGTCCGGCACGGATCCCCAGCCGGGCGACCTGCTGTTCATCGCCGGCTCGGACGGAACCGCCGCGCAACCCGGGCACGTCGGCATGTACATCGGCAATGGGCAGGTCATCGACGCAAAAGGGGCTCGCTGGGGCGTCGTCACCTCCGCGCTGTCCGATTGGACCGGCGTCGTAGCCGTGGTCCGCCCGCTGGCGGGGAAGTAGTACCGGATGGAGCCCGACCATCCCGCCGCGCCGGGCCCGTTCGAGCATCGCCCGACCCGGATCCGCGCCGGCCGGCGATCCTTTGATCATCGACCGGTGCCGGGTCGGCTGAATCCGACCCGCGTCGGCCCGGGACACCGCCCGTGGCCGGCCGGCCCGGTCATCACCGCCCCATTGATCGACGGTTGCCCGGATGACGGGTTGGTCGCCCTCGTCGCCGACCTCGCCGCGCGGGCCGGGGTGCCCGCGCCGGACACCCGGGTGGCTCCGACCGCGGGCATCGCGTACGTGCGCTCGCGCCGGTCCCGGGTCGTCCTGGTGCTCGACCCGTCCGTGCGGGCGGCGGGGCCCGGCGTGCTGCCCGGGGTGGTCGCCCACGAGCTCGGGCACCTCGCGGCCGGTCACCAGGCGGATGCCCGGCGACGGCTGCTGACCATGGTCGCTTCCGCCACCCTGGCCGGGGCCGGCGCCTTCGCCGTCGCCGGCAGCCCCCTGGTCGCCGCCTGCGCGGCGCTGGTCGTCAGCGCCTGCGGCCTGCTCCTCGTGCTCGCCGCGTTGCGACGCCACGAGCTGGCGGCCGACGCCGCGGCGGTTGGCCTCCTGGGCGGCCCGGACAGCACGCTTGAGACGCTCGCCTGGCTCGAGGCCGCCCGTCCGGGTCCGGGGCGGCAACCCGGCTGGTTCGTCCGGTTCAGCCGGCTGGACCGGTTGGGGCGCCTCCTGGATGACCATCCGAGCCGGGTCGCGCGGAAGGTCGCCGTCGAACGACATCCGGTCCCGCAGGTCGGGCCGGCGGCGCTGACCGGAGCCGGTCCGACCACCGGTCCGACCACCGCTCCGGGGCGGAGTGACCCGTCCGGCGGGCGGGTCGCTCGCGCCCCGACCCCGACGGCGCCCGGCGGGGACGGTCGGCTCGACCGGATCAGCTGACCGGCCCGGGCCGTCCGCGCGGCGCCGACCGGGGTTACCGGGGCCGGGGTTACCGGGGCCGGGACGGCCGCCGTCCCCGCTGTCGGCGGAGCGGTCCTCGTCGCTGTCACCGGACCTGTCCGAGCCGCCGGGGTGATTGGGGCGAGCCATGCCTCGCGACCTCCTCGTCGTCGGAAAGTGTTAACCATGGGCGTGGTCCCACCGGGGTAGGTCGCCCGCGACACGCGGACCGGCCGCGGACGTCACCGACCGGCCGGCGGTGGGCTGAAAGCCCAGCGGGTGGGCGTTCAGCCCGGAATCGCCTGGGCGAACCGGAACAGCCCGTGCGGGTCGTAGGCGCGCTTCACGCTGGTCAGGCGCGCCGCGTTGGCGCCGTAGTAGGCGTGCTGCCAGTCCCGCAGGTTCGGGTCGATGTAGTTCTGGTAGGCGAACCCGTCGACGTACGGGCGCATCGAGGTATGGAACCCGGCCAGCCAGTCCGCGTTGGATTTCTGGCTGCTCGCCGACGCGCTGATCGAGTAGCCGGCCGTGTACTGGAGGCCGGCCCGGGCGCCGCGGTGGACGAAGGCGGTGCTCGACGGGGACACCCGGTTGATCGCGCCCCCGTAGGAGTCGAAGGCGATCGCGCCCCCGCCCGCCCCGGGGGTGGCCGCCCGCCGCTCGATCCCGGCCGTCACGGCCGTGCGGCCGGCCGCCGACAGCGGCGCGCTGACGTAGTCGGACGCGGCGAGCTGGGCGACCCGGGACAGGCGGCCGGCTGGATTCTGGGTCGGCAGGTGACAGGCGGGGACCGTCATCCCCGCGCAGCCGGCCTCGATCAGCATGGCCGGCAGGTAGCCCCGGTCGTTCAGGAAACTGCTGACCGGGGCCGCGCCGACCCCGTCGAGCAGGCCGTGGACGACGGGGGCGGCCTGCTCCGACGAGCCGACGTAGACCCCGCTCACCGAGATCCGGGGGGTGGTGCCGCCGGCCGCCGACAGCACGCAGTTCGACCACAGCTCGTCCGGCGCGTCGGGGGCCCAGGCGAGCCACGCGCCGAGCACCTCGCTCGCGTGCGACCAGTCCCAGCGGTAGCTGAACAGGGCCAGCGACCGGGTCGGGTGGGTGGCGAAGGTGAAGGAGGTGACCACCCCGAAGTTCCCCCCGCCGCCGCCCCGCAGGGCCCAGAACAGGTCGGCGTCGTGGTTCTCGTCGACCTGGACCGTCTCGCCCGACGCGAGCACGACCTCCGCCCCGGTCATCCGGTCACTGGTCAGGCCGTACTTACGGCCGACGACCCCCTGACCGCCACCCAGGGCCAGCCCGGCGATGCCGACCGTCGGGCACGATCCGGCCGGGATCGAGACGCCCGCCCCGGCCAGGGTGGAGTAGACGTCGACCAGCCGCGCGCCGGCCCCGATCGTGGCCGTCCCACCGGCCCGGGGGGTGACGGTGGCCAGGCGGGTGACGTCCAGCACCAGGCCCGGGCCCGATGAGTAGCCGGCGTAACTGTGGCCGCCGGACCGGACGGCCAGCGGCACTCCGGCGGCGGCGGCGAAGCGCAGGCCGGCGGCCACGTCCGCGGCCGAGTCGGCGTACGCGATGCCGGCCGGTCGGATCGCGTCGAACCGGGGGTCGAACAACTGCCGCGCGGTCGGGTAGGCCGCGTCCCCGGGCCGCACCAGCCGGGTGCCGAACTGGCGGCCCAGCGCCGCCCAGTCGGCCGGCGTAGCGGCCGGACTGGCCGAGGCCCGCGTGGCGGTGGCGGTGGCGGCGGCCGACGAGGGGGTCGGGCCTGGTTGCCCGGCCGCGCGGGACGAGGACGAGCAGGCCGCCGCCGACGCGGCCAGCCCCGCCCCGGCGGCGCCGCGCAGGAACACCCGCCGGGTGACGGCCCGCGGTGTGGGCGGGGGCGGGACAGAGTCGGTGGGGTCCGGAGGGCCGGACCGGTCTGAGCTCACGATCGATCAGCATTACCCATGCGCGCCGGTCGGGTCTCGAGCCCACTTCCATCGGTGGGGACTCCCCGGGCCGCCACGGCGCTCAATCCCGGGAAATGACCGTGGTGATGACGCCGGCCCGGCTGATGCGGCGGATGGCGTTGTCGCCGTAGTCCGCGATGTACCGGTTGCCCGCGCTGTCGGTCAGAACGTCGTTCGGGATGGACAGCGTCGCCTTCGTCGCCGGTCCGCCGTCGCCGTCGGAGTCCCCGGCGCCCGGGTCGCCGGGGCCGGCGATCGTGCTGATGGTCCCGTTCGGGGCCACCGTGCGCAGCCGGTTGTTGTCGCGGTCGGCGATGTCGAGCGTGCCGTCCGCGGCCACGTCCACGGCGACCGGTCGGAACAGGGTGGCCCGGGTGGCCGGCCCACCGTCGCCGCTGAACCCCGGGGTGCCGGTGCCCGCGACGGTCGTGATCGAACCCGACGGCGTGATCCGCAGGACCCGGGCCGCATCGGGGTCGGCGACGAACACGTCGCCGGCCCGGTCGACGGCCACGCCCTTGGGGCCGGTCAGGACGGTCGGGCCGGCCAGGGTCCGGATCCGGCCGTCCGGGTCGACGACCCGGATCCGCCGGCCGGAGTCCTCGGCGATGTAGAGGCGCCGGGTGCCGGGATCGAACGCGATTCCGGCCGGCGCGGACAACTGGGCCCGCGCGGCGGGGCCGCCGTCGCCCGCGTCCCCGTTGGTGCCCGTGCCGGCGACCGTCGAGATCACCCCGCCGACGATCTTGCGGATGCGGTTGTTGCCGGAGTCGGACAGATAGATCGTTCCGGCGGTCGGATCGAACGCGATTCCGGCTGGTGCGGCAATGGTCGCGCGGTTCGCGGCGCCGCCGTCACCGCTGTACCCCATCGACGGTCCGCCGGTCAGCGTCAGGATCCGGCCGGTCGGGGTGACCATGACGATCCGACTCTCGCCGAGGTTCAGGTACAGGTTGTCGGCCCGGTCGATGCCCAGCACGTAGGCCTCGAGAGACGCGATCCGCAGGGGGGTGCCGCTATAGGCGCCCGGGGCCGGCGGCCCGGTCGGGACCGCGCTTGCCGGGGGTGGGTCGGCCGCCAGCTGACGGTTCGCCGCCGCGCTGCGCTTCGGTCCGGCGGACCCGGGTCGACCGATCAGGACGGCCAGCACCGCGCCGACGATCATCGCCGCGACAATCGCCCCGCCGGCCAGGTAGAAGCGCCGGCGGCGGCCCGGCCGCGCCCGGTAGAGGGGGTCATCGACCTCGGGCCGGGCTTCAAGGTCGTCGAGTGCCGCGGCCCCGGATCCAGGACCGATTCCGATTCCGATTCCGCCGTCGCCGTCGGCGTCCGGGTCACCGCCGGCGGTCGAGCCGGTGCCGACCGGTCCGGACCCCCCGCTCGGGTCGGACCCCCCGCCGGTCCTGCCTTCGGTGCCGACACCGGTCCCGACACCGGTTCCGAGGTCCGGTGCCGGTCCGGTGCGCGGCGCGGTGTCTCGACCGGCGTCGGCGTCGATGTCCGGTCCGGTCGCGCCGGACCCGTGATCATCCGTCCGGCCCGGGCCCGGAACCAGCCTCCGGTCGGCGTCGACCCGGTCGGCCGCGGAGCCGCCGTGGCCGTTCAGGTCGGCGCCGATCACACCGGTGGGTACCGGCGGGACCCGGAACGGCCCCGGCCCCGGGCCGGGGTGCCCGGCGGCCGGTGCCGCGGCGCCGCGGCGGGCGGTGGGCGGAACCGACCGTCCGCCCACCGCCGCCCGGACCTCGTCGTCGAGCCAGACCGGCAGGTCCACCCGGGTCAGCCAGTCCGGGCCGAGTACCTGGGCGCTGCTGACCGCCAGAGCCAGCGCCACCGCGCGGGCCGACGGCAGGCGGGCCTGGGGACTCTTGTTCAGCAACTGGCCGATCACGGCCGCGAACGGCGCCGGGATGTCGTCCATCGGGGCCGGCGGCAGCGCGAGATGGCTGTGCAGCAGGGCGATGGTCGACAGGTTGCGGCCGAACGGGGGTCGCCCGGTGAAGATCTCGTACAGCACCACCCCCAGCGCGTAGAGATCGGCCGACGGCCCCGACATCGTCCCGTTGATCTGTTCGGGGGCCAGGTAGCTGGGGGTGCCGAACCGCCCGGTCTGGGTCTTGGTGCCGTCCACCAGCGTGGCCAGCCCGAAGTCGGTGACCTTCGGGGCACCCTCGGCGGTGAACATCACGTTCGCCGGTTTCATGTCGAGATGGGGCAGGTTGCGGGCGTGCGCGATGTCGAGCGCGCCGGCCATCGCCAGGCCGATCGCGCAGGCCACCGCCGGGGTGATGCGGTCCCGCTCGCGCTGCCGGAGGGTGCCCCCGACCAGACGTTCGGTGACCAGCGCGTAGACCCCGTCGCGCTCGATGTAGTCGTGGACGCGGGCGATGTGGGGGTGATCGAGGACCGAGACCAGCCGTCCGGATTCCAGGAACCGGGCCCGCAGGCCGCGGTCCGTGCGGTTGACCCGGGTGAGCATCTTGATAGCGACGTCGCCACCGACCCGGCGGTGGCGACCGGCGTAGACCACGCCATAGGTGCCCCGACCGAGTTCCGGCCCGACGTCATAGCCGGGCAGGGCCGCGACTAGGGGATCACGTTCGATGAGCACCTCTCCCGGTCCGGTCCAGGAGGGGACGAACCGCAACCCCCCGCATTGCCCAACCCGCGACTTTACGGTCGTCGGGGCCCGGAACGCTACGGCCGGGCCCGGCACTGTCCCGATCTTCGCCGCGCCGACGCGGCCAACAGGGCCAGCCGTTACCAGCCGCTACCACGATGGTGGCGGGTCGGCCGGGACCCGTCGCCCGACCGGACGGGCGGGGCCCAGGCGAGCGGCGATGGGACAGCGGGCAGGATCGGGGGAGAATTTCAGCGGTGGCCGCGCCCGACGGCGGTGGCCGCGCCTTCAGTCACCACCCCCTTGCCGTCGCCGAACTCGCCCTCGCCGAAAGGTCGGATCACATGTCGATCACTGAGTCGCCGGTTCCGCCGGGGTCGCCGATCGCCGACACGGCCGAGTGGGCCGCGCTCGCCGCCCATCACGCGACGCTGGCCGACGTCCACCTGCGGGACCTGTTCGCGTCCGACCCGGCCCGCGGGCGCACCCTGACCGCCGGGGCGGACGGGATCTACCTGGACTACTCGAAGAACCGGTTGACCGCCGAGACCGTGCGACTGCTGCTCGCGGTGGCCGAACGGGCCCGCCTCCCGGAGCGCATCGAGGCCATGTTCACCGGCCAGAAGATCAATACCACCGAGCACCGGGCGGTCCTGCACGTGGCCCTGCGGGCCCCGGTGGGCGAATCGATCGTGGTTGACGGGCAGGACGTGGTGCCGGCCGTCCACGCGGTGCTCGACCGGATGTCCGACTTCGCCGACCGGGTCCGGTCGGGGGTCTGGACAGGCGCGACCGGGCGCCACATCCGCACGATCGTCAACATCGGCATCGGCGGGTCCGATCTGGGGCCGGCCATGGCCTACGACGCCCTGCGCGACTACTCCGACCGGTCGCTGACGGCCCGGTTCGTCTCGAACGTCGACGGCACGGACATCTGGGAGGCCACCCACGACCTGGACCCGGCCGAAACGCTGTTCGTGATCTCCTCCAAGACGTTCACCACCCTGGAGACGCTGGCCAACGCCCACAGCGCCCGCGAGTGGCTGGTCGCCGCGCTCGGCGAGGACGCGGTCGCGCACCACTTCGTCGCCGTGTCCACGAATGCCGAAAAGGTCGCCGCGTTCGGCATCGACACCAAGAACATGTTCGAGTTCTGGGACTGGGTGGGTGGTCGGTACTCGATGGACTCGGCCATCGGCCTGGCCCTGATGGTCGCGATCGGGCCCGAGCACTTCGGCGAGCTGCTGGCCGGGTTCCACGCGATGGACGTGCATTTCCGCACCACCCCGCTGGAGCGGAACCTGCCGGTCCTGCTCGGGCTGGTCGGCCTGTGGTACCGGGATTTCTTCGGCACCCAGACCCACGCCGTGCTGCCCTACAGCCACTACCTGGGGCGTTTTCCGTCCTACCTGCAGCAACTGGACATGGAGAGCAACGGTAAGTCGGTCGACCGGGACGGGCGGCCGGTCTCCGTACCGACCGGCCCGGTGGTCTGGGGGACGCCCGGGACGAACGGCCAGCACGCCTATTACCAGCTCATTCACCAGGGCACGACGATCATCCCGGCCGACTTCATCGGCTTCGGGGCCCCCGACCACCGGGTCGGTGACCGGGCCAGCGGCGGCGACCATCACGACCTGCTGATGGCGAACTTCTTCGCGCAGACCGAGGCGTTGGCCTTCGGCAAGACCGCGGCCGAGGTCGCGGCCGAGGGGGTCGCGCCCGAACTCGTCCCGCACAAGACGTTCGCCGGCAACCGCCCCACGACCACCCTGCTCGCCGACCGGCTGACCCCGCACACGCTGGGCCAGCTGATCGCGCTGTATGAACACAAGGTGTTCACCCAGGGCACCATCTGGGGCATCAACAGTTTCGACCAGTGGGGGGTCGAGCTGGGCAAGGTGCTCGCCCAGCGGATCATCCCCGAGCTCACCGCTGGCTCCGACGAACCGCTCGGTCACGACAGCTCCACCAATGAACTGATCATCCGGTACCGGAAGGGGCGGTCGGCGGCCCCTGGTTCCGGTGGCGGTTCGACCGCCGGCTGACGGGTCGTCGGCGCCGCGGATCGGTTCAACAGGGCGGCGACGATCACCCAACCGTTCAGATGGGGAAACTCGAGTTACCCTCCGTTACCAGGCGGCGACTCAGCCTGGCTCGGAGGGGGAACGAGATGTCGACCACGAATTTCGACCCGGGACCGCCGGGCGGCATCCGCGACGGGGGCCGCCTGACGATGTCGGTCGCGGGCTCAGCTGACCGCGTCGTCATTCACCTGTACGGCGAGCTGGACACCATGGGTCGGCTGCGGTTCCGCGAGCAGATCCGGTCGATGCTCGGGCGGGGTGGTTCCGAGGTGGTCATCGACGTGGCCGACCTGGGTGGCATCAATGTGGCCGGGCTCGCGGCCCTGCTGCGGGCCGACCTGCTGCTGCGGGGGGTCCATTCCCGGCTCTACGTGCGGGGGGCCCGGCCGGCCTTTGTCGAGCTGTTGCGGGCCACCGGTCTGGAAGGCCGGCTGCAGGTCTCCGCGGCGGAGTCGGTCGGCCGGGCAACGCCCTGATTCCACCTACGTCCTGAGGTCACCCGACGTCCTGAGGTCACCCGGCCCGTTCAGGCGTCGGACGCTCCCGAGCCGACCGAGGCCGACCCGACTGAGCCGGCCGGCGAACCGGTGTCCGGGTCGGGGCCGGGGTCATCGGGGAGCGGTCGAACGAGGCGCAGCGCCGGGCGGGCCGCCCGGGTGGCGGTAACCGAAAGTGCGCTCGCGGCGGCCGTGCTCAGGTGCGGACCGCCCGCGGTGAGTCCCGTCGAGGCCGGCCGATCGGGCGAAGCCGTCGGCTCGGGTTCGTCGGCCGTCACGACTGTTCGCTGCTCAACGCGTTCCATGAGCAGCATGGCGACCATCATCAGGACCGGGAATCCAATGACGACCGCGACCCCGGCGACGTTTGATACCACGCTCCGACCCCCCCTTTGCCCCGATTACGGAGAGTGTTTCCTCCACCTCGTTGGGCTACCCCTCTTAGGATTACCCAGGGTGTTCGTGTATTCACTTTGATGTAGAGATGTGTCCAACAGTGATCACACGAATGCTGGATGTCACGGGGGTGCGCCATGCTGGAACGGGTCGACGGGCTGGGTGAGGTGATCGGGCGATGGATGTCCGAAAGGGGCGGGCGAGCCCCCGCGAAACGCGGGAACGTACCCTCGGTCCACCATGCGCGTCACGATCGCGGATACCGGAGCAGGGTGTGCCGTGACGATCAACAATCAGCCAGGCCCACGGTGACGTCACCCTGGGCGGAGCACCGGATGCCCGCCGGTGCCGGTCTGACCGGTCCGGTTCCGGCCG
>JAMFSN010000304.1 GCA_026225295.1 Frankia alni | reverse complement strand
CGACGTCGGGGACGAGCCGGCGGCAGCGCCACCGGCGACCGGTCGGGCGTCCGGCAAGAAGTTCATCATCGCCCTGAAGAACTTCAGTGGCCCGTTCGACCTGCTGCTCTCCCTGATCGCGAAACACAAGCTGGACGTGACCGAGGTGGCACTGTCCCAGGTCACCGACGAGTTCGTCGCCTACATCCGGGCGATGGGGCCGGCATTCGATCTTGAGCAGGCCAGCGAATTCCTGGTCATCGCCGCGACCCTGCTCGACCTGAAGGCGGCCCGGCTGCTGCCCGGGGCGATCTCGGACGATGAGGCCGACGACCTCGCGCTGCTCGAGTCGCGCGACCTGCTGTTCGCGCGTCTCCTCCAGTACCGGGCCTACAAGCAGGTCGCGGCGCTGTTCTCCGGTCTGGTGACGTTGGAATCGCGCTTCACCCCGCGGGCCGTCGCCCTCGAGCCGCGCTTCGCCGCGGCGCTGCCCGAGGTGGTCATCGGGGCCACGCCCGAACAGCTGGCGGTGCTGGCCGCCCGGTTGCGCGACCCGGTCCTTCCGCCCCAGGTCGCGGTTGACCACGTTCATGCGCCGCGGGTCAACGTCCGCGAACACATGCAGGCGGTCATCGAAAAGCTCCGGGAGCTGGGCTCCGCGACCTTCCTCACGCTGTGCGAGGGGTGCGGGCAGACGATCGAGGTCATCGCGCGCTTCCTGTCGCTGCTGGAACTGTTCCGCGAGGGACGCGTCGCGTTCGACCAGGACACGCCGCTGGGCGTGCTGACCGTACGGTGGGTGGCCCATGACGAGTGAGCTGACCGGTCCGGAGCCCTCCGTCCCCGCCCCGGGGTTGGATGAGTTGCCGGTGGCGGAAGAGTCGCTGGGCGCGGTGGTCGACCCGAGCCTCGAGGGCCCGGACGGCGCCGAGGGCCCGGACGGCGCCGAGGGCCCGGACGGCGCCGAGGGCCCGACCGACGCCGAGGACGGGGACGGGGACGCGGACCGGCGGGACGCCGTCCCGGTCCGGACGGCGGTCGAGAACCTCCCCCAGCTGCCGCTGCGGGTGCTGCTGGAGGCGGTGCTCATGGTCGCCGAGCAGCCGGTCCCGGCCACCGAACTGGCCAGCGGGCTGGAGACCACCACCGTGGAGGTCGAGGCGGCCCTGGCCGAGCTGGCCGCCGAGTACCGGCGCGAGGGGCGCGGGTTCAGCCTGCGCGATGTCGGCGGTGGCTGGCGTTTCTACACCTCCGAGGACGCCGCCGGCTGGGTCGAACGGTTCGTCCTGGCCGGGCAGACGGCGAAGCTGTCCCAGGCCGCGTTGGAGACGTTGGCGGTCGTCGCCTACCAGCAGCCGGTCAGCCGGGGCCGGATCGCCGCGGTGCGAGGCGTCTCGGTCGACGGCGTGATCCGTACACTTAGCACCCGTGGGCTCGTCGAAGAGGCGGGCAACGACGCAGAAACCGGCGCGATCCTCTACCGGACGACGCCGTACTTCCTGGAGCGGCTCGGTCTTCGTGACCTGGCCGAACTGCCGCCGCTCGCCCCACTGCTGCCCGAACTTTCCGATGTCGAGGAGGTCGCGGCCAACCCGTGAGCAATACACAACCCGTGGGCGACCCGGATGAACGGCCGGACGACGACCGCGTCGAGGCGGAAGGCATCCGGCTGCAGAAGGTGCTCGCCACCGCGGGCGTCGGATCGCGCCGGCACAACGAAGAACTGATTGCCGCCGGCCGGGTCCGGGTCAACGGGCGGCTCGTGCGCGAGCAGGGCATGCGCGTCGATCCCGAGCTGGCCGTGATCGAGGTCGACGGGCAGCGGGTGGTCACCTCGGCCGGGCTCGTCCACCTGGCCCTGAACAAACCGCGCGGCGTGATCTCCGCGATGTCGGATGACCGGGGCCGCGAAACGGTCGCCGACCTGGTCGCCGAGCGCGGTATCCCGGGGCTGTTCCACGTCGGGCGCCTCGACGGCGACAGCGAGGGCCTGCTGCTGATCACCAACGACGGGACGCTCGGGCACCGGTTGTCCCACCCGTCGTGGGAGGTCGAGAAGACCTACATCGTCGAGGTGCTGGGCCCGGTCGGCAAGGAACTGCTCCGGCGGTTGAAGACCGGGGTCGACCTGGAGGACGGTCGGGCCCAGGTCGATTCGGCCCGGGTCGTCGACGCCGCCGACTCCCGCGTCATGATCGAGCTGACCCTGCACGAAGGGCGCAAGCACATCGTCCGGCGGATGATGGAGGCGGTCGATCACCCGGTCCGACGCCTGGTCCGCACGCGGATCGGTCCGGTGAACCTCGGGTCGTTGAAGGCCGGTCGCAGCCGGCACCTGACCCGTCACGAGGTCGGCGCGCTCTACCAGCAGGTCGGTCTGTAGCCAGGTCGTCCGTAGCCAGGTCGGTCGGTAGCCGCAACCGGGTCGGATGGTTGTGGTCGCAATCCGTGCCCTAAGGTCGCTGGGGGCCGTGAACCACCCGGACCAGGGCCGATGGAGGGGGAATCCGTGCCGGAATCCGTTCCTCGTCGCGTCGGCGTCGTGGGTTCCGGGCTGATCGGGGCCAGCATCGGCCTGGCCCTGCGCGCGCGGGGCGTCGAGGTCCTGCTGCGCGACCGGGATCCCAAGCAGGTCGAGATCGCCGAGACGATGGGGGCCGGCCGGCCCTGGACCGGCGAACACGTCGATCACGCGGTCGTCGCCGTGCCGCCGCACGCCGTGGCCGGCGAGCTGCGGGCCCTGCAGCAGGCCCGGATGGCGACCACCTACAGCGACGTGGCCAGCGTCAAGGCGCGCCCGCTGCTCGAAGCGGTCCAGGCCGGCTGCGATCTGAGCTCGTGGTGCCCGGCGCATCCGGTGGCCGGACGCGAGCGGGGCGGCGCCGTCTCGGCCCGCCCGGACCTGTTCGCCGACCGCACCTGGGTGGTCTGCCCGGTGCCGCACACCAGCGCCGCCGCGTTGGCCGACGCCACCTGGCTGGCCCGGATCTGCGGGGCCTCGCCGTTGCGGGTCACCGCCGAGCGGCACGACGAGGTGATGGCGGTGCTGTCCCACGTGCCGCAGGTGGTGGCAAGCCTGCTGGCCTCGGCCACGCCCGCGCTGCGGTCCGGGGAGCCGGCCCTGGCCGGCCAGGGCTTCCGGGATGTCACCCGGCTCGCGGACAGCGACCCGGTGCTGTGGGCGTCGATCCTGGAGGGCAACCGGGCCCCGGTGGCGGCCGTCTGCCGGTCCCTCGCGCGGGACCTGGCCGGCCTCGCGGACACGCTGGGGGAGGGGACCGCCGATGAGGTCACCGCCACGGTCCTGGGGCTGATCGGCCGGGGGAACGAAGGCCGGGGACTGCTGCCCCGCAAGATCGGCGACGCTCCGGCCCGGCCCTGGGCCTGGGTCGGCGTGGTCCTGGCCGACCGACCGGGCCAGCTCGGAGCCTTGTTCACCGCGATCGGCGAGCTGCGGGTGAACGTCGAGGACGTGGCGCCGTTCGAGCACCGCCTGGAGACCCCGGCCGGCACGGTCGAGCTCGCGGTGGCGCCGGGGGACGCGGACCGGCTGTCCGAGTGGCTGGCCGCCGCGGGTTGGACCGCCTACCGGCGGGCCTGATCATCTCCCGCGCGAGCGGGATCCATCCGAGTAATCTGACCGGGTTGAGCAGGACGCGGGTCCGGACAGGTCTGGTACGGCCGCTCGCGGTCAACCAGTCATTACCGCGTCCGAACGGAGGACCAGTGGAGCCGGTGGCAACACCCGCCCCGGCCGGGGCCCTGGTGGTCGCGGTCGACGGGCCAGGCGGCTCGGGCAAGAGCACGGTCGCGCGGGAGGTCGCCCGGCGGCGAGGCCTGCGTTACCTCGACACCGGCGCGATGTACCGGGCGGTCACGTATCTCGTCCTGGACAGCCGGGTCGACGTCGAGGACGCCGAGGCGGTCGCCGAGGTGGCCGATCGCGCGGTTCTGACCATCCGGACCGACCCCGGGCAGCCGGGGATCCTGGCCGACGCGGTCAGCGTCGACGAGCAGATCCGGACCCGGGCGGTGACCAACGCGGTCAGCGCCGTGGCCGCGGTGCCGGCCGTGCGCCGCAAGCTGGTCGCCCAGCAGCAACGGATCATCGCCGACTCGCTGGCCGACGGGGGGATCGTGGTCGAGGGCCGGGACATCGGCGCGGTGGTGGCGCCGGAGGCTCAGGTGAAGGTCTTCCTGACCGCGTCCACCGAGGTCCGGGCCCTGCGCCGGTCCCAGCAGCTCGGGGAGAAAGGGATGGACGACGTGGCCCGGACCCTGGCCGAGCTCGACCGGCGCGACGCCCTGGACAGCGGGCGGGCCGCCGACCCGCTGGCCGTCGCCGACGGCGCCGTCGTGCTCGACTCGACCGGCCTGGCCGTCGACCAGGTCGTCGAACCCATCCTGGCGTTGTGCCGGGAGGCCCTGGCGGCCACCCGATGACGGCCGACCCGATGACGGCCACCCGATGACCACGGCCTCGCCCGCGCACCGCGGTGCCGCGTCCCCGGTCTACAACGACTGGCCGCACCGGCTGCTCAAGCGCACGTTCCGGGCCATCCTCAACCACGCGATCATGCGGGTCACGATCGAGGGTTGGGAGAACATCCCGCCCGACGGGCCGCTGCTGTTCGCCGGTAATCACAGCTCGTTCATGGACGGCCCACTGGTCGTCATCGCTTCGCCCCGCACGATCCGGTGCCTCACCAAATCGGAGATGTACGGGAGGTTCATGGGCCCGGTGATGCGGCTGATCGGCCAGATCCCGGTCGACCGCGGGCGCCCGGACCGGGCGGCGCTGCATACCGCGCTCGATGAACTGTCCCGGGGCGGCGCGATCGGGGTGTTCCCGGAAGGCACCCGGGGCAGCGGCGAAATGCAGTCCGTCCAGCACGGAATCGCGTACCTGGCCGTGCACGGTCGGTGCCCGATTTTACCGGTAGCGTGTGTGGGGACAGCGGCGGCGCTGCCGAAGGGCGCCAAATGGCCCCGGCGCACCCCGGTGCGCGTGGTGTTCGGTAAGCCGTTCGAGGTGGAGATCCCGGCCAATCCGCGGTCCCGCAAAGCACTCGCGGCTGTCGCCGAAGATATCCGGGCCCGGTTGGCCGACCATCTGGTCGAGTCCGCCCAGGTCCTGGACACCAGGTAACTCCCGGCCACGGGGCAAGACGAGTAGAGGACGGCTTTTCGTGACGCAGGACGACGCGGTCGGCGTGGATGGCGACGTCGCGGCGGGGGACGTCGCGCTGCCGGTCCTGGCGGTGGTCGGCCGGCCCAACGTCGGCAAGTCGACGTTGGTCAACCGGATCCTGGGTCGCCGCGCGGCGGTCGTCGAGGACGTGCCCGGGGTGACCCGGGACCGGGTCGCCTACGACGCGACCTGGAGCGG
>JAMFSN010000041.1 GCA_026225295.1 Frankia alni | reverse complement strand
TGATGCCGGACTCGCGGGTGTTCGACGCCGAGAAGGTGGGCGAGACGCTCATGGACATCTCGCCGGGGCTGCCCGCGACGGACAACTTCCAGCACTGGCCGCCGTGGCGCCCGCTCGTCGTCGAGACAGCCCGACGCGTGCTCGACTACACCGGCGGCACCCTGGTGATCCCGATGACGGTCCTGATTGAGCAGTACTGGCGCGAGATCAGCACGGGCCTCGCCCACCATGACATCCCCGTTCGGCACTTCGTCCTCCATGCCGACCAGGACACCCTCCGCGGGCGCATCCTGGGCGAGCATGCTGTCTCCCCGTTCCGTCTCAGTTACCCTTGAGCCCTACGCCGAGGCAGCCCGCACCTGGTTGCACGACGCGGCCGAGGTCGTCGACACCACGCACCTCACGGCCACCCAGGCCGCCCGGCGGATCGCGGAGGCCGTCAAAGGTTGACGTCCGCCCCGCCACGCGAAACAGGCCGGCGGCGGCGTGGACCTTGCGGGCGTGTGCGCCCGTCCCCGGGCCAGGGTGGCGGCGGGCACGGCAACCGCCTGACCGAATGCCGGCCCACAGGGCGTCCGCACGCCCGAACAACGGTCATCGCGCAACGTCAGCGCCCAGCGGCAGATGAGGACGGCCCAGTCGATCAGCGGCATCAGAACCGGAAGCGAGTCAGGCCGCCCGGTTCCGCCGTCATGGTCACGATCGCCGAGCGTGGCTCGATGCGGTAGACGTTCCACGGTGGTGGTCCTTGGGATGGTGCGTTGAAGGGCGCGGTGATGCCCTGGCCGCTGTCGTCGGCTTCGGCCGGCCAGCCCTGGTCCGCCCAGGCCTTGGCGATGCGCGTCAGTGCGCCCCGCTGGGTCATGCGCACGGCGTCGCCTTCGACGACGACGTCGGCGTCGTGTATCGATACCGCGATCGAACACCGGGGATCGCGTGCGACGTTGCGTCCCTTCCGCGTGCCCGGGCCCGTCTGGAACCAGAACGTGCCGTCCAGCCAGAGGGCACCGACCGCGGTCACATGGGGGCTGCCGTCGTCGTTGATGGTCGACAGCCAGGTCGTGCGGGAGTTGACCGCGTTCGGAGTTGGCGCCGACCCGCCGTCGAGCTTCTCGACGACCGCGGCCCACTCGACCGGCGGCAACCCGTCCGCCTTACCCAGATTCGTGATCTCCATGAGGTGTCCCTACCTTCCTCGGGGCTGGTCAGCGCGGGTGCGCGAGCCGGCCGGCCAGGGCCGGCACGACGATGGCGGCGGCGGTGGTGTGCGGGGTGATCAGGGTGGCGGCGGAGGCGGCGTCGAAGCCCACCGTGAGGTCGGGGACGAAGGACAGTGCGGTCAGCGCGATCGCGGTCCGCGTGAACGTGGCCTGCGGTCGGCGGGCCGTGCGGGCCAGGACGGCGGCGGGGGCGACGCCGACGAGCGAGAAGACCAGCGTCAGCTCAGCGAACCCGGCGATCGGGATGCTCGCGCCGCTGCGGTCGGCGAACGAGACCCCGGCGGCCGACGCGAGCGCCGCGAGCGCGGTCGCGGCCACCGAGGCCACGGCGGCCGCGGCGACGCCGTGCCTCCAGACCGACCGCCGCTCGGCGGTCGGCGCCGGCGCGCCGGTGGTCATCTGGGTAGCGACCGTGGCGGTGGTGGCCGCGGGGCCGGGGTCCTGGCGGGTGGGGACCTGGATGGTGGTGGACATGTCGGCCCCGTTTCGCCCGTGGGCCGCCCGGTGCGACCCGCTCACACCTCCTCCACGAACGGGCGGGACCGGATCCGACAGGGCGCGAGAAAGAACTTCACGGTCGATGCTGTGACGCCGGCGCGGCCGTGCGCGCGATCTCTGTGGCAGGTTGTCGGACCGGCGGGATGCCCTTCGCGGTGGGAGTGGAAGGCGGTCGTTGGAACCGCCCCGGAACTCAAGGAGACGTTGGGATGACGCACTACCTGCTGACGGTGCACGGGGCCGCCGAGATGGGCGAGTTCGGCAGCTACAACTCGAAGGAAGAAATGGCGGCGTCATTCGCCGCGACCGGCGCCTTCAACGACACGCTGCGCACCGACGGCTACTGGGTCTTCGCCGGCGGCCTCCAGTCGGCCTCCACCGCGACCGTCGTCGACGGCCAGGGTGAAACGCCGGTGATCACCGACGGCCCCTACCTCGAGACCAAAGAGGTCATCGGAGGCTTCTGGGTCATCGACGCGCCCAACCTCGACGTGGCGCTCAAGCTCGCCGCCAAGGGATCCAAGGCGTGTCGGGGCAAGGTCGAGGTCCGCCCGTTCGACGGCCTCTCCTGAGTCCGCTCAACTGATGACCGACCGCCGACCGCGAGATAGCGGCCCGTCGCTACTCAGTCCAGCGGGCCGCAGCCAGCCGCAGCGAATTCACGTGCACGACCGGATCAGCCCGCGCGGCGGCCAGCAAATCGACGATCTCCGCCATGACCCGCCCGATGCAACCAGCCGCAAGACCCGCAGCCACGGAGCCACGGAGCCCGGGTAGCCACAAGGAGGAACACGCCGCCAGGTCAGCTGCTGACCACGAGCGCCGCCCGACCCGCGTGACGGTTCGACGAGAAGTGAGATATCGCCGCAAAGCGTCGGTCGGGTCAGTGCCGGACAGTACGGGGAGTGACCGGCCGAAAAGATCTACACGCCTGCCTTCGTAACGCGGCGGATCTCCCGGG
>JAMFSN010000303.1 GCA_026225295.1 Frankia alni | reverse complement strand
TGTGCCAGATCGCGGCGGCCATCGCCAAGATCCGTTGGGCGACCCGGATCGCGACGCCCTCGAACGTCCGCCCACCGTGTTGTTCGAGGTCAAGCTGGCCTTTGAGGGTGTCGTTGATCGACTCGATAAGCCGGCGGACGGCCTTCTGTGACCTCGGCGCCGACTACCACACCACCCGGATCAACAAAGACCGCAAGACCCGAAACCTCATCCACCAACTCGAAGCCCTCGGCCACACCGTCACCCTCAACCCCGCCGCCTGACTCAGCCACCGCTCCTCACCCACCGTCACCACCCAGCGGTCAAGGACACCGGGTGGGCGCCAGCCTGCCCACACTCACCTCTGCTTTTCCGGTCAGCGAGGCGCGATGACTCCCGCAGCGGCGAGACGGGCGCGCTCGTCTGCGCCGACGCCGACAGCCTCCAGCACCTCGGCAGTGTGCTCGCCGAGGCCCGGGATCCGGTGCTCGGCTCGCGGCTGCGTCCCGGGCCCGAGGCGCGGGGGGTAACAGACCTGGTCGAGCCGTCCGCGATCGCCCCAAGTAAACGCGATGACGCGGCCCAGTTGGTGGTTGACGGGGTCATCCACGATCCGTTCGCTGAAGGTCGCGCGATCAAGCTCGGCGACCGGTTCGGCGGGGATCCTCGCCACGCGCAGTACTTGTACCCAGACGGCGGCGGGTCGCGTCATGAACGCCGCCTCGAGGATCTTCTCCTCCGGTTGCGGCTCACCGCCTTCGGTGCGCAGTGGCGGCGGCGTCACCGCGAGACCGCCGATCAGTTGGCGAAGGGAATCCCAGGCCGCCTGGTCGGGCACCGCCAGGGCCAACCACGCGCCGTCAGAACCCTGGTAGAGCCGGTAAGCGGCGCCGTAGCCAAGTTGACCCCCGTCGAGAGTGGGGCCTTCGACAACCGTCTCGCCGGCGACGAACGCACCGGACTTGAGGGACATCGCGGCGCCCAGCAGGCTGCTCGACACCGACTGCCCGACGCCGCCGCGCCGTCGGGCGTAAAGGGCGGCGAGGATGGAGCAGGCCGAGATCCACCCGCCAGCCAGGTCGATAGCGCCCCACCTCAGGTAGGTGGGTTCGGCGCCGTAGCCGCCCTGCGCCGCCTCGATCCCGGCCAGGGCCTGCATGAGCTGGTCGTTCGCAGGTAGCGGCGCGCGCGGACCGGTCTGGCCGAACCCGCTGGCGAAGCTGTAGACCACACCGGGGTTGGCTGCCCGGACCGTCGCCTCGTCATAGCCGAGCCGCTCAGCCAGACCGAGGCGCGAGTTCTGGTGCACCACGTCTGCCCACCGGAACAGCCGGGCCAGGACCGCGGCCGATTCAGGGGCCTTCAGGTTCAGGCCGACCGCTCGCTTGCCCCGTTGACCGGCAGCAAACATCGGCTCCTGCGCGCGATGGACGTCGCCGCCGACCGGTTCGACCTTCAACACGTCGGCTCCCAGCTCGGCGAGCAGGGCGCCGGCAACGGGGCCGGCGAGATAGGCCGATAGGTCGAGCACTCGGACACCCGACAGCAGCAGCCCGGCCGGCGCGGTCGCCGACGCCTCATCTCCCGGGCCCGCGGGGTGCACGGTGGCGACCGGTCCGAGTACCCGCAAGCGGCCGCGTTCCGGATCCAGGCGCTCGATGCTCAGGCCGATCGCGCGGACGTGGTCGTCGAGAAGCGCCTCCCCTGGGCGCAGGGCCGGTTCCACCCGGAAGTCGTGGCCTGCCATCCGCTCGAGCCACTCCGCTCGGTCCCGCGTCGCGAGCGTGCGCGCCCACCGGATGCCCCGACCGACCAGCGCGCCGCTGAACACATCGGCGTTGTAACCGTGCTCGCTGGGCTCGTCGCCCATGAACTCGAGGAACTGGTCATAGGCGCCTTTCGCCCCGAACCAGAGCTGGACGTAGCCGCCGTCGGCGCATCGGTAGACGAGTGCCTCGGCTGGCCCCTGCGCCTCCCATTGCAGGGCCGTGGCCACCGACGGATGCTCGGCGCGTCCAATGATCATGGTGGTCAGGCCGAGGAGACCGTCGTAGAGCGACGTCTCGACCCAGCGGCCGAGACCTTTGTTCTCGCGCTCATACAGGCCCGCCAGTACCCCGAGCGTCGCGGACAGAGCCGCTCCCGCCTGGGCCACGTTCAGGTCCGGGAAGGCCGGCCGCCCGGCGTGGTGACTCCAGATCTGGGTGCACAGACCCGCCCGGGCACTCACGAGGAGATCGAGATCGGGGTGCGCGCCGTCGGCGGTCGTGCTGGGTCGAATCCGCGCTCCGACGAGGGCCGGGTTCTCCCTGGCGAGCTGGGGGTAGCCGAGGCCCTGCTGCTCGACCAACGACTCGGCACCGCTGACGAACAGGACGTCCGCGTCCCGCGCTAGCGCTCTCACCGTCCCTGCCGCCCGGTCGTCCTCGACTTCGTGGATCTCCTTGTCGCGGTCCCAGGACCGAAAGAACTCCACGCCAGCGTCGAGCGTCGGTCGTCCGGCCGAGCGTATGTGGGCCACCTCGGCGCCGAGGTCGCGCAGCAGCGCCCCAGGCAGGTTCGCCGCGAGGCCCGCGCCGACCGCAGTCACTCCCAGCGCGACCTCGACAACGCGGATGCCGCGCAGCGGGCCGTGCGGTGGATCGACGGGTCCTGCCCCGTCACTGCGAGGCTCGGCACCGTGAGGCGTCGGATTGGTCACGGCCCCTCTCCTCTCCTGGGCTCGACATCGGTGGAATGCGATCGACGTTCGGGTTCGGCCTGCCGGGCAACGACTCCATACAGCTCTCGGTTTGTCCAACGGCCGGCTCGAATCCTCGACTGACGCCTTTAGGTGGAGATCCCCGACCGGCTTCCACAAAAAGATCCTCCGGCACCGGGTCGCTGCGCGGCCAGGCACGTGGGAGGCGGCCGGGGGCGGCGGGCACGTCCTCGCCAGCGGCGCGCGTGGGGACGCCGTTCACCCAGATGCTTTCAATGCCGGCGCTCCGGACGACGAGGCGGTCGGCGCCTCCGGGCTGATCGTGAACTCGCCCCGCGCCGGTCAGGACGACGGGCGGCGATGTCGGGGGCCCCGAACTCGTAGCCGTATCGA
>JAMFSN010000302.1 GCA_026225295.1 Frankia alni | reverse complement strand
GGGCCTCGGTCGTCTGGGCCTCGGTCGTCTGGCATGGCGCCCTCCGTCGCGTGGGGACCGGTCGCGCCGGCCGGTGCCGTGTCCGCCTGCCAGTCTGCCCGACGCGCGGTCGGGTGGCGGCGACCGGCACGACCCGACCGTCGGGCCTGCTTGCGTCGAAGCGGGCCTGACGGTCGACCGGAGGGTGAAGCGGGGGTCAGGCCTGCTTGACGTTGAACCGGGCGAACCGCCCGACCTCGATCTTCTCGCCGAGCGACGCACCGGCTTCGTCGAGCAACGACTGGATCGTCTTCTTGGGCTCACGGACCCAGCCCTGCTCGAGCAGAGCCACCGACTTGTAGTAACCGTTGACGCGACCATCAATGATCTTGGGCAGAGCCTGCTCGGGCTTACCCTCCTCACGCGCGGCCGCCTCGTAGATCTTGCGCTCCTGCTCGATGACCTCGTTCGGGACCTGCTCACGGCTCACGTACAGCGGGTCGGCCGCCGCGATGTGCTGGGCGATGTGCTGCGCGAGCTGCTTGAACTGGTCGGTCTTGGCGACGAAGTCCGTCTCGCAGCGCACCTCGACCAGGACGCCGATGGTCGGCGGCAACTGCGGGTCGGTGCGGTGCAGGTAGGTGTCGACCAGACCGTTGGTGGCGGTTCGGCCGGCCCGCTTGGCGTTGCCGGCCAGGCCCTTCTCGCGCAGCCACGCCTTGGCCTTCTCGAAGTCGCCGTCCTGGTCGACCAGCGCCTTCTTGGTATCGCTCATCCCGGCTCCGGTGACCTCACGGAGCTTGCGGATGTCGGCCGCTGTGATGTTCGCCATTCTCTTCTCGTTCCGTCGGAATGCTGACTGTCAGGGTGTCGCCACCGGCTTTCGCGATAACGCGGGCCGGTCGCGATTTCATGCCCGGTCGGGCCGGGCACGGTGCGGACCCGGCCACGGTCCGTCTGCCCACGGTCCGTCCGGCCCCGGTCCGCGACGCGAGCGGCCGGACCGGGGGCCGGGCCGCAGCGACGGGGTCGCCGACCCCGGGCCGAGTGGCCGGGGCCGACCGCGGCCGCGGGCACCGGAATGGATCCGGGCTCGCGGCCGGGGTACGGCGGTGCGGTCAGACGACGGACGGGGCCTCGACGGACGTGTCGAGGAGCGCGGCGGCCTCCTCGGCAGACGCCTCGGCGTCGGTCTCGGCCTTGGCCCCTTCGGGACCGGTGCCGACGATGACGACCTCCTCGGCCGGTGCGGCCTCGGTCGGAGCCGGCTCGGTGCCGGCGTCGCCGCGCAGAAGCTGCTGCTCCCACTCGGTGAGCGGCTCGGCGCCGGTCCGCGTCTCGGGCTTGGCGTCATCTTCGGTGCGGGCACCCGCGCGGGACATCAGACCGTCGGCCACCGCGTCGGCCACCACCCGGGTCAGGATCGAGGCGCTGCGGATCGCGTCGTCGTTCCCCGGAATCGGGTAGTCGACCTCGTCCGGGTCGCAGTTCGTGTCAAGGATCGCGACCACCGGGATGCCCAGCTTGCGAGCTTCGCCCACCGCGATGTGTTCCTTCTTGGTGTCCACGATCCACACCGCGCTCGGAATCCGGCTCATGTCGCGGATACCACCGAGCGTCCGCTCGAGCTTCGCCTTCTCACGCGACAGGACGAGTTGTTCCTTCTTCGTCCGCACCTCGGTGCCGCCGGTGAGCTCGATCTCCTCGAGCTCCTTGAGGCGCTGCAGCCGCTTGTAGACCGTCG
The DNA here is from genome assembly GCA_026225295.1 of Frankia alni. Lineage (GTDB taxonomy): Bacteria > Actinomycetota > Actinomycetes > Frankiales > Frankiaceae > JAMFSN01. Next base: position 1,980 of record JAMFSN010000302.1, on the reverse strand, counting down.
AGAAGTTGGTGAGCATGCCGCCCAGCCAGCGCTCCTTCACGAACGGCATACCGACGCGGGCCGCCTGCTCCTCGATGGCTTCCTGCGCCTGGCGCTTGGTGCCGATGAAAAGGATCGTGCCGCCGTGGGCGACCGTCTCCTTGACGAAGTCGTAGGCGCGGTCGATGTACGACAGCGTCTGCTGGAGGTCAATGATGTAGATGCCGTTGCGCTCCGTGAGGATGTAGCGCTTCATCTTCGGGTTCCAGCGCTTGGTCTGGTGCCCGAAGTGAACGCCGCTCTCCAGGAGCTGCTTCATGGTGACGACAGCCATGGCTACGTCAACCTCCTCCGGCGCCGCCCCCGTAGGGGGTCCGGCGCTCCTCGGTTCCGGCTCCCGACCGGTCGGTCGAGCGCCCCTGACGCCTGTGTGCCCTACCGCCGCGAGCGACGGACCGAGAGGCCTTCCCGGAGCGTTCCCGGGGCCAGGCGTGCGTAGTGACCCGCCGAAGCGGATCCGTTGCTCAGTTTACGCCCACCCGGCGGTGACCCGGTCGGCGCGGGCGGGGTGACCGGCGCGCACGTCAGGGGCCTGGTCCGGTGGGCGCGCCCCGCGGGTCCCGCCGCCCGCCGTCCACAACCCCGCCCCTGTCCACAGTCGGCCGAAATGGGGCGCCCTCACCGCCCGGTTTCCGTGATCGTCTCTCACGGGCGCCCGACCGGACGCCTCACCGCCGCCTCCGGCCGGGAGACCGCCATGCCGCTGCCGCCTCCATCGCCCTTGGGTCGTCTGCTGCTGCTCGTTGCGATGCTGGCCGCCGTCCTCACGGCCCGACCGGTCGCCACCACCCCGTCGGCCGCCGCCCTCGCGCCGCTCGCCGGCGCCGCCCGGGCTACCGAAACCGCCCAGTCCACCGGCACGGCCGGGCCGCCCGCCGGATCGGTCGCGGTGTCGGCGGTGGTCGACCCCCGCGCGGGCACCATCCGTGGGGCCGTCATCACCTTCCGGCCCCCGCTGGATGGCGCGCTCGTCGTCACCCGCCGATTCGAGCCGCCGGCGACCCCTTACGGGCCCGGCCACCGGGGGGTCGACTTTGCCGACCCGCCCGGTACGCCGGTTGTCGCGGCCGCCGGCGGAACCGTCACCTTCGCCGGATCCGTCGCCGGTCGCGGAGTGATCACGGTGACCCATGGTGAGCTGCGGACGACCTACGAGCCGGTCACCCCGACGGTCCGGATCGGGCAGGTGGTCGACGCCGGGCAGGAGCTCGGCCGGTTGACGCCGGGACATCACGGCTGTCCCGCCTCGGCCTGTCTGCACTGGGGCCTGCTACGAGGCGCGGTCTATCTCGATCCGCTCTCGGTCCTGCGTCGACTGGCCCCGCGGCTGCTCCCACTCGACGCCCCGGCCCGCTGATCCCGTCGGGTTACGTCAGGCGCGGGGTTACGTCAGGCGCGGGGATGGGCCTGATCGAAGGCGGACCGGAGACGTTCCGGAGTGACGTGGGTGTAGTGCTGGGTGGTGGCGAGGCTCGCGTGGCCCAGGATCTCCTGGACGGACCGTAGGTCGGCTCCACCCGCGAGCAGGTGGGTGGCGGCGCTGTGCCGCAGTCCGTGCGGAGCGATGTCCGGCAGGCCCTCGGTCTCTGCGGCCCGCGCGTGCACGGCTCGCCGGACGGTGCGCGGATCGACCCGCCCTCCGCGCGCGCCCAGCAGGAGAGCCGCACCGCTGCCGGCGGCGGCCAGCACCGGCCGTCCCTGGCGGACCCATCGGGCGACGGCCCGTTCCGCGGGCAGACCCATGGGTACCGTGCGCGGCTGATTGCCCTTTCCGAGAACCCGGACCGTGCGCCGTTCGCCGTCGAGGTCATCCAGATCCAGTCCGCACAGCTCGGACACCCGGATGCCGGTCGCGTAGAGCAGTTCCAGTGCTGCCTGGTCCCGCTGGACGAGTGCCTCGACGCGGTCGTCGTCCCCGACCGGGCGCAGCGCCGGGGCCGG